>SKKO01000066.1 GCA_007123715.1 Balneolaceae bacterium
AAAACCGGATACTTCTCAAGGTTGATTGATCTATTTCGTCTGATCCATATACTTACCTCAATTCTTCCTCAAAAACCCACAAATTTCTCCGGCCATATTCACATCCGGATTAATCGTTTTAAACTACCTTTCTTCCCGTATCCAAACCCAAGCCCCAACCGGGGCGGAATCACCAACACAGGGCAGCGCCCTGTGTTCAAGGCCACCGGCATACCGGAAGCCCCGAAGCGGGCGAAAGCCACCACAATTCCCAAATTACCACCCAAAAAGTTTGAAGTTGAGCCGGTTTTCTCTTATCACCATCAAATATTCTGGGTGATCTTTTGTTGCTCATCTTCCTGAATAGCCCACTGCCTGCCGGTGGCAGGGTTCTTTGCAGATAAAGCTGCAAAAAATTTATTCCTCCAACCCTTTAAGTTCAATCGATCTCAAATCTGGTTTATCGGAGAGTTCTTCTACGTAGTCTTTCAATTCATCGAGTTGGAGTACCCTTATATCCAGCTCTTTGCAGCGGTAACAAAAATCATCATACAAATGCGAATGTTCTCCCTCAACAGATTGGGTTTTAGAGAGGCCGTATTACAAAAATCAGGAAGTATAATATTCAACGTTATTGGCAAATTTTTAAATAATGAGATTGAAATTCTTACCTTTTCCATCAGATTTATGAATCAGTTCATTCTAATACTTTTCTTCCACATATTTAATGGAACATTGCAAAAAAATGTGAGGATGGAGGTCTGATGACCAACGAACGCTTTTACTTCGGGAATCAGAAAGCACTAAATAAACCACTGAACAAATTTTGAAACATCAAAACGATGTCCGGCCGCTAAAGGATGGAGTTGATAAATCCGCTACAATGGATGCATCGGTCCTCCGTCTTCGGTCTTTTCAGGTCTATCCATTCTCCATAGCGATGCCTGTGGCAAAATCATGGCAGTACTATAATAATTTCTAAACAATCGGTTTGAAAAAACTAACAACCAGACAGATCCTTCAGAGAAACCGGGAACGTTCATCACCATTAGGTAGTCATTTTATCCTTTGGCTGCACAACATCCGGAGCCTTCACAATGTAGGCGCGGCATTCCGGTGTGCAGATGCTTTCGGAGTGAAAGAACTGTGGCTCTCCGGGTACACTCCCGTACCCCCGCGTCCGGAAATCACCAAAACAGCCATCGGAGCTGAAGAGCATGTTTCCTGGGAAAAAATCGAAGATGAGATCGGGGCAATCACCGAATTAAAAAAAAACGGATATCTGGTTCTCGGGTTAGAGCAGACAGACAGCAGTGTGTTAATCCGTGATTTCGACACAAAGGAAAAGCCTGTGTGCCTTATCCTTGGCAACGAAGTAACGGGCATCGACAAAAAAATCCTTCCCCACCTCGATGCGGCGGTAGAAATCCCACAGTTCGGGATGAAGCACTCTCTAAATGTATCCGTAGCAGCGGGCGTTGCCCTTTATGCATTTTATGATCTTCTTCGCGACAAATAATCAGTCTCGAAAAAAAATTTCCTTTCACAACGTTTAACAATGCTATGGTTTTGGAATTTGAGTCTGATGGCCTATTATACGCCCTGCTAACCATCTATAGAACTATCGAAAACTGACTCAAGCATTATGAAAGTTAAATACGTTGTATTGTCGCTGATTTTAATTGCCACGGCCGCAGCCATTTTTATCCTGATAAACCTTTTAAAAAAAACGGACTATTTCCTCAATCCTTATGAAGGTATCAACTGGGACACCGTGCAATACTTTGATGCCAACCTGCACACGCACACCACTCTTTCCGACGGATCATACGATCCGCACCAGGCCATCGACAAATACCACGAACTGGACTATCACATCCTCGCTCTTACGGATCATGATACCCATCATCACCATGCCCATCCGGAATCTCTCTATCCCTGGACAGAGCTGAAGGACATCTACTTTCAGGTCAGGGATAAAATTAATCCGCGCTACAATGAAACTTACGGTGAGCGTTCCAATGAAGAGTGGCAAAACCGTGACCCAGCAGAACTCGGGATGCTTGCAGTGCAGGGCAGCGAGCTCTCGGCCGGCCATCATATCGGCAGTTATATGAGCGAGTATGCCGGAGCAGAGCAAGACGAACACCTGTCTTTACAGGAGGTAGGCAAACGTGACGGCCTCGCAATGTTTTTTCATCCAGGCAGATACAACTGGGATGCAGACTGGTATGTCGATTTTTACCATACCTATCCGCATGTAATCGGGCAGGAAATTTACAATCAGACAGACCGGTATCCGATGGACCGGCCAAAATGGGATGCCATCCTCCATCAGCTAATGCCAGACCGGCCGGTATGGGGATTTGCGAATGATGACACACACGGTACCCATCATTTCGGGCTAAACCGTAATGTTTTTCTGATCTCTGACCTTACCATAGAAAATGTCCGATCGGCTATGGAACACGGACATCTGTATCTTTACATCCCCGTTGAAATCGGGGACCGGCCCGATGTCACCATCCGTAACGTCGAGACTTATCGCGACGTTTTAAAACTGACATTAAACGGAAACTATAATGAAATCGAGTGGATCACTCACAATCCTGAAACCGGTGAAAGCGAAACCATCCACAAAGGCCTTCTTCTCAATACGAGCAATGTTCCAACTTCAGCGACATTTGTGCGTGCTGTAATCCTGAGCGATGGCGGAAGAACCTACACTCAGCCTTTCGGCATCATACGGGAGAACAACTGATTCGTTATATTCAGGATAAATTCTATACCAAAAAAATTTGCCCGTTGGTAAGGTGAATTATTATCATTTGCCACTGAACATTCCGTGTATTTCAGTGCTTCCGTAGCATTTAAGATATGCCAGTTTTTTAGAGTTTTTCTACCTAAACGAATTCTTCCAATAATCTGAAACGAAACCAATCGATTATTTCTTGAGTTGAATCATGCAAAAATTCACTAGCCTGCACCGGCCGTATGCTTCATTCGTTATGATAGCAACCTTACTCTTTTTCCTGTCGGCTTCAGCCGCCACCGCTCAAACTCACAGTGACTGGGAACCGGCCATGCAGGAATTCGAAGCACTCGACCTGCAGCACAATTACCCTGATGAATCGATCTTTTTCACCGGAAGTTCCAGCATCCGGCTATGGAACACCCTGGCTGAAAACATGTTACCTTACCCCGTTATTCAGCGCGGATTCGGAGGCTCGAAAATGCCTGACCTGCTGCACTATGCCGACCGTTATATAAGCGGGCATACCTTCCGGGCACTTGTACTCTTTGTTGCCAACGATATTACAGGGAATCCTGAAACAGACCTCACACCTGAAAGAACGGCCGGACTGTTTGAAGATTTTATTCTCAAGATCAGGGATTACAACCGTGATGCACCCATTTTTATCATTCAAATTACACCTACGAACAGCCGCTGGAATGTATGGCCGAAAATTAGCCGGGCCAACGCACTTATCGCCCGTCTATGCGACAGGTATGATAACGTGATATTTATTCCCACCAAAGATCTGTTTCTTGGCGAGACAGGCCGTCCGATGGATGAACTGTTCCGTGATGACCGGCTTCACCTGAACGAAAAAGGTTATGCGTTATGGACCAATCGGATTCGCTCTTATCTTGATCCGGTTATGCAGTGATATTGCTGCCGGCAAAAGTTACAACAGCAAGTTGTCTGACTAATTGGTAAATTTGCATTTTATGTTTTAAAATCTGCCCGCTTATTTTTTGAAGTAACATTTTATGTCGAAACGAATTTTAGTTACCTCCGCCCTGCCTTATGCGAATGGTCCCATTCACCTCGGCCATCTGGCCGGGGCTTATCTTCCTTCGGATCTGTATACACGGTTTCAGCGGCTTAACGGAAAAGACATTATTCACATTTCCGGATCGGATGAACATGGGGTTCCCATCACCATTGCAGCCGAAAAAGAAGGCATTACCCCGAAGGAAGTTGTCGAACGATATCATACCGGCAACAAAGAAGTATTTGAAAAATTTGGGATCGACTTTGATTATTACGGACGAACCAGTTCCGATACACACCGCAAAACATCTCAGGATTTTTTCCTGAGACTCCACGAGCAGGGGGTGTTTACCAAAAAGAAACAGGAGCAGTTCTATGATGAAGAAGCAGATATGTTTCTGCCCGACCGCTATGTAAAAGGAACTTGCCCGGTTTGCGGGCATCCCGAGGCATTTGGCGACCAGTGTGAAAAGTGTGGAACCTCTCTTTCCCCTACTGATTTAATAGACCCCGTAAGCGCCATAACCGGCAACAAACCGCTGGTGAAGGAGACCGAGCACTGGTTCATCCCGCTTGGAGATTTTCAGCCGTGGCTGAAAGAGTGGCTTGCCTCCAAACCGGACTGGAAGTCCAACGTACTTGGCCAGTGTAAAAGCTGGCTCGATGCCGGGCTTGGAGAACGCGCCGTAACCAGAGACCTGAGCTGGGGTGTGCCGGTTCCACTGCCCGAGGGTAAAGGCAAAGTTCTTTATGTGTGGTTTGACGCGCCAATCGGGTATATCTCTGCAACGAAGGAATGGGCTGAAGAACAAGGCAATCCCGATCTCTGGAAAACATACTGGCAGGATGAGGATACATCCCTTATACACTTTATCGGCAAAGATAATATTGTTTTTCACTGCATCATGTTTCCCGCCATGCTGAAACAGCACGGGGAATTCGTAGTTCCTGAAAATGTACCTGCAAATGAATTCCTTAATCTGGAGGGAAGAAAATTATCTACATCTAAAGGCTGGGCGGTTTGGCTACATGAGTATCTCGAGGAATTTGAACCCGATTTACTGAGGTTTGTATTGGGTTCCACCCTTCCCGAAACCAAAGATTCCGATTTTTCCTGGAAAGATTTTCAAAATCGTGTAAACAGTGAGCTGGCAGATATTCTTGGTAATTTTGTTTTCCGGACTACCAGTTTCACACACCGCTTCTTCAATGGTGAAGTGCCCATATTGTCAAATTCGTCCGGCCTCGATACGGAAACACTTGAGCAGATTGGGCTCCAAAAAAAGAAAATCGAAAAGGCTTATAACACATTCAAATTCAGGGAAGCCATTGCAGAAACCATGCAGCTTGCCCGGATCGGCAACCGCTATTTTACTGAAACCGAACCCTGGAAAACCCGAAAAGAAAACCCTGAAGCCTGCGGGAATACTCTCTATGTGTGCCTGCAGATCTGTGCTGCCATCAGCGTGATGTTTCAGCCGGTATTGCCGGGCAAAATGGCCCTGTTAAGAAATCAGCTTGGAGTTCCGGATGGTGCTAAATGGCAGGATGTTAACAATCAGCTAGTGCCGGCCGGACAACTGATAGGCCAGGAGGAAATCCTGTTCAAAAAAATTGAAGATGATATCGTTGATAAACAGATCGAAAAACTGAACCTGCGTGCCGGGGAATCCACAACACAGAAAAACCCGTTCCCACCGCTTAAAAATATCATTCAATACGATGATTTTGCTTCACTTGATCTGCGTACCGGTACGATTATCGAAGCAAAAAAAGTTAAAAAATCAAAAAAACTGATCCAGATTAAAGTAGACCTTGGCTTCGAAATCCGCTCTATGCTTTCCGGTATTGCGGAGTACTATGAGGCTGAAGATATAATCGGGAAAAAAGTATGCGTTGTAGCAAATCTTGCCCCGCGAAAAATGATGGGAATTGAAAGCAAAGGCATGGTTTTAATGGCTGAAGACAGCCAGGGAGTACTTCATTTTGTTTCTTCTGAAGCCGAACCCGGAAGCCCGATTACCTGACCTGAATGTTAGAAGTGAAAGAAGCATTGAAATCACAAAAAATGGGGTTCTCGCTTGAAAAAAACAGGACAAGTTTCTGTTTCCATTGTCCCCATGCCAAACAGGTCTATTGTGTATTATACGATTCATACGAAGAAGAGAAATGCACAAAACATCCGATGGAAAAAGACAAACACGGAAACTGGAAACTTACCATCCACGCCAATTTGTATGGTAAATGGTATGGCTACAAAGCGGTTTTTGAGGAAAAGAAAAGGCCAAATACACCGTATGCCAATCAGGTTCTTGCAGACCCTTACAGCAAGCATGTAACTGTTAAAAACAATTACAGCATGGAAGCACGGAGCTACATCTTTGAGCACCAATTCGACTGGGAAGGCACGGATCATATTTTTCCGGATGACCCGAGAGACCTCATTATTTATGAAACCCATCTAAAAGACTTGGTGGCTCATCCTTCAAGTGAAGCCAAGGGACGTGCCTGTTACGAAAAATTTATCGACCCGGATCAAAAAGGAGGGTTACCCTACTTGAAAAAACTCGGTGTAAATTGTGTTGAATTTCTTCCGCTTCAGAAATTTGCTTACATCGAACCTCCATATGGTATCAAAACGAAAGAAGGGTTCCTGAATTCATGGAATCCGTATTCGTTAAACTATTGGGGTTATATGACCTCCTATTTTTTTGCTCCCGAAAGCACTCTGGCTTCTGATTTAAGCTATCGTTATTCGGGAAAAACCACTGCAGCCATCCATGAGTTAAAAAATGTGGTGAAACACCTGCATAAAGAGGGAATCACCGTTTTGATGGATGTGGTTTACAATCACACCTCGCTGTTCGATATGAATCCTCTTACTCATTTGATGCCCGATGTGTATCTGCGCCGGGATGAGAATGGAAAATTCATGAACCGAAGCGGTACAGGCAATGAATTTAAATCGGAAAATCCTGTAGCAAGAAAAATGATAATCGACTCTCTCATTTACTGGATGGAAGAGTACAAAATTGATGGTTTCCGGTTCGACCTCGCAGCACTGCTCGACCGGGATACCTGGGATGCCATCAAGAATGAAATTCATAATAAGTACCCTAAAGCTGTACTCATTGCTGAGCCATGGGGTGGCTATTACTCACCGCATCATTTCTCCAATCACGACTGGGCTTCGTGGAACGACAGGATCCGTAACAGTATCAAAGGCTCCGATCCGCTTCACAACCGTGGTTTTATTTTCTCCGACTGGCAGCACGAAACAAGGCGTGAACGTCTCGAAAATGTAATGGCTGGTACATTGAACCACGGGGAGGGAGGGCTTTACCAAACATCAGAGCATAGTGTCAACTATCTCGAAAGCCACGATGGTTATACACTTGGAGATTTTATCAGAATCGGGCTGAATCCGGAATTATTCGATCAGATTGTGAATGATATGGTGGCCCATGTAAAAATGAACGGCCATCAGATGAAAGTCGCTAAACTTGCTGCTCTTGCCCTGTTTACTGCCCAGGGAATAACCATGATTCATGCCGGCCAGGAATTTGCACGCTCAAAAGTAATCGCTAAATCACCATATGATGACCCGGATGAGGGTAAAATAGATCATAACAGCTATCAGAAAAATAATGGGACAAACTGGCTGAATTTTCATCATCAAAAACTCAACCGTGACCTATATGATTATTACAGGGGGCTTATCAGCATTCGAAAAGAATGTCCTGCACTGAGAAAATGTGCTCCAAATGAAATTTGTTTTGACTATTATGGTGATCCGCTGCTGCTCAGTTTTTATATCTCAGGCATTACAACTAATGATATGTACGACTATTATATTATCCTAAATGGGAATGCCTACCATCAAAATGAACAGGAATTGCCACATGGTACATGGGAAGTAATGGCTGATCATCATATCGCCACATTGCAATCATTTAACTACATCAGTGGCATAGCGGATATACCGGCGCAGAGCGGATTATTGCTCAGAAAGTTGCGTCATTAGTTTTCATGAAATATTTTATTGTATTGCTATCAACCTAACCAAACTTTAAGACTTGGCTACGATTCAACCTTCTCCCCGCGGTTCCTGGAACTCGAAACTCGGATTTGTTTTGGCTGCTGCCGGTTCTGCCGTTGGGCTCGGCAATATTTGGGGTTTCCCCACGCAGGTAGCAGACAATGGCGGTGCAGCCTTTATATTAATTTACCTCATCTGTTGTCTCCTGGTAGGCTTTCCTGTAATGATTGCCGAATTAACCATCGGAAGAAAAACTCAGAAAAATCCCGTAGGTGCATTTAAAGCACTGAGTAATGGCAATAAACTGGTCCCTCTAATCGGTTATTGGGGCGTGTTGTGCGGAATCATGATATTGTCATTTTACGTTGTAATTTCCGGGTGGACACTGGCTTACGTATTTGAGGAACTTTTTTATTTTCTCGGAATGGAGGGAGCCGCACTATATGTGGGTGATTTAAATAACGGTTTCAAAAATTCAATATTCACCCTCTTTTTTATGCTTCTCACCATACTGGTGGTTACAGGGGGGGTAAGCAAGGGCATTGAGAGGGCTACAAAAACCCTCATGCCTGTACTTCTGGTTATACTCGTTGTTCTGATCATCTACATCCTCACCCTTGATGGTGCACGGGAAGGAGTCGCGATGTATTTTAAACCTGATTTTTCCACAATAAACGCAGGCCTTCTTCTGTCAGCCTTAGGCCAGGCATTCTTTTCTCTCTCGCTCGGTATGGGTGCATTGATCACCTACGGATCATATCTGAACAAAAAGCAGAATATTGTTGAGTCGGCCGCATATGTCACCATTTTTGATATTGGAATTGCAGTAATTGCAGGCTTACTTGTAATCCCTGCCATGTATGTTGCACAGGCAGGCGGTATACAGATTTTTAATCCCGAAACTGGCGCGCTATTTTCAAGTGTTACGCTTGTATTTGACGTACTCCCTGAAATGTTTCACAATGTTGGTGGAATTATCGGGCTGCTGATGGGAATTACTTTCTTCATTCTGCTTGGCCTCGCCGCACTTACATCTTCCATTTCTCTTTTGGAAGTTCCTGTATCATACGTAATTGATGAACATGGTGTAAATCGAAAAAAAGCCGCCTGGCTTGTTGGCGGGCTTGTAGGAGTGATCAGTGTTATTGTTTCTTACGAATTATACCTCATTGATGTATTTGTAAATATATTTAACGAAATTGGCCTTCCTTTGGGTGGTTTGATGATCTGTATATTCCTTGGCTATTTCTGGAAAACAGAGAATGCTCTTCTTGAGCTGAAAGATGGGTATAAAAATGTAGATAATGGTAATTTTAGTTGGTTATGGATTATTCTGATTAAGTACATTTCTCCTGTATTAATTGCGCTGGTGCTCATTACTACGATTTGGAGTCTGATTACATAAAAACCGGTTTGTGAAACAGCAAAACCCGCATTATTTTGATGAATTAACTAAAAAATTTATGGCAAAAATAAACACTTCGGATTTTCGCAACGGATTAAACATTGTTGTGGATGGAGAGATTTATACTATAGTTGAGTTCCAGCACGTAAAGCCCGGAAAAGGCGGTGCATTTATTCGCACCAAATTAAAAGGTATAGAGAATGATAAAAACATCGACAAAACATTCCGTTCAGGAGAAAATGTTGAATCCGTGCGTATCGAAAGACATCCGTACCAGTTTCTTTATGCCGATGGCGATATGTACTTTTTTATGCACCAGGAAACCTACGAGCAAATTCCACTCGAAAAGTCGCGCGTAGAAAAAGCGCAATTTATTACTGATGGCCTTGTCTGTACCCTCGTGGTAGATGTGGAAAACGAAAGAATACTTTACGCAGAACCACCGGATCATATTGAAACACAAGTTGTTGAAACCGATCCCGGAGTTCGCGGCGATACCGCACAGGGCGGCAGCAAACCTGCCACGGTTGCAGGCGGCGCCGTGGTGCAGGTACCGCTCTTTATCAGCCAGGGAGAAAAAATAAAAATAGATACCCGTGACGGTAGCTATATTGAACGTGTCAGATCATAATTATAAACTAATACATTACCTGTTATGGATTTAAAACTTGTTAAACAGTTACTTGACCTGATTTCTGAAAGTGATGCTAACGAAATATCCATTAAAGAAGGGGATTTCAAGCTTAAAGTAAAAAAACAGTCGGAAAGCCCCGCTGCGCATCATGTTCAGTATCAGGCGCCGGCACAGGCACAACTTGTGCCAAACACCAATCCGGTCGCAGTTGAAACCGCAAAATCTACCCAGGCTGATTCCGCTTCAAAACCCGATGGTGACGTTGTAAAATCACCCATTGTGGGTACTTTTTACGAAGCTGCCTCACCCGATTCCGATCCGTTTGTGAAAGCCGGCGATCATATTGAAAAAGGGCAACCCTTATGCATTATAGAAGCCATGAAGATTATGAATGAAATTGAAGCTGAGTTTTCCGGTATTGTTCAAAAAATACTGGTCAACAATGCATCACCGGTAGAATTTGATCAACCTCTATTCATTATTAAAAAAGATTAAACAATTTATGTTTAATAAAATTCTGATTGCTAACCGCGGTGAAATTGCTTTAAGGGTTATTCGTACCTGCAAAGAAATGGGAATTAAAACGGTGGCCGTATATTCAACAGCTGATGAAAACAGCCTGCATGTTAAATTTGCTGACGAAGCCGTTTGTATCGGCCCCCCCCCAAGTAAAGACAGCTATCTCAAAATACCCTCAATTCTTGCTGCGGCTGAAATTACCAATGCAGAAGCCATACACCCTGGTTATGGTTTTTTGGCAGAAAATGCTGAGTTCAGCCGGATTTGTAACGAACATGATATAAAGTTCATTGGCCCGAGTCCTGAGATGATCAGTACTATGGGCGACAAAGCCACCGCAAAAGCTACAATGCTCAGTAATAACGTACCGGTAGTTCCGGGATCAATCGGTGTTGTTAGCTCACTTGAGGAAGCCGAGAAGATCTCAGCCGAAATCGGGTATCCCGTCATTATTAAAGCTACAGCCGGCGGTGGTGGCCGCGGGATGCGTGTGGTTCACGATGCGGCCAACTTCAAGAATGCATTTGTTACATGCCGAAATGAAGCGGGATCAGCTTTTGGGAACCCAGAGGTTTATATTGAAAAATTTATCCTGAATCCGCGGCATATCGAAATACAGATTCTTGGAGACCAGCACGGAAACCTGATTCATCTGGGTGAACGAGAATGCTCTCTCCAACGCAGGCATCAGAAAATACTGGAAGAAGCCCCATCACCGGTCATGACACCTGAAGTTCGGGAGAAAATGGGTAACGCTGCCGTTAATGCAGGCAAAGCTATCAACTATGAAGGTGCCGGAACTGTGGAATTCATTGTGGATAAAGACCTCAATTTCTACTTCATGGAGATGAATACCCGGATCCAGGTAGAACATCCGATAACCGAAGAAATCACATTTACGGATTTAGTTCGGGAGCAAATCATAGCCGCTTCGGGTGGAACAATTATTACCAAACCCTTCAAAATACGGGGCCATGCTATAGAGTGCAGAATCAATGCTGAAGATCCGGCATTTAATTTCCGGCCCTCTGCAGGTACGATTACCACTTTTAATATCCCCGGTGGCCGTAGTGTGAGGGTGGATACCCATGCTTATGCAGGATATAAAATTCCGCCGTATTACGATTCCATGATTGCAAAATTAATTGTTAGCGCACCCACACGCGACGAAGCGATCAAACGAATGAAGCGTTCTCTTGAAGAGTTTGTGATTGAAGGTATTAAAACCACCATCCCCTACCATCTCCAACTCATGGATGACCCCGGTTTTCTTTCAGGTGAATTCGATACCCAATACCTTGAAAAATCATTTAAATTTAACCCGGAATACGATTAAATCTGACACATGAAATTTCCTGAAGAACTTAAATATACCAAAGAACACGAATGGATTCGGGATAACGGTGACGGTACCGTTACGGTTGGCATAACCGATTTTGCCCAGGGTGAACTCGGTGATATCGTTTTTGTTGAACTCGAGCCTGAAGGGTCAGAGTTTGGGCGTGATGACGTATTTGGCACTGTTGAAGCCGTTAAAACCGTCTCGGAGCTTTTTGCACCCGTATCCGGTGAAATCACGGGATTAAATCAGGCACTAGAAGACGATCCTGAACTTGTAAATTCCGATCCCTATGGAGAAGGGTGGATGGTGAAGTTTAAAATGGCCGATCCTTCTGAGCTTGACTCCCTGCTTTCGGCTGACGATTACAAGGGAATGGTTGGTTAATTTAAACCCTTTTTTACAGCACCATGATATCTTGTGCAAGGTGAAACTTATCCTGCCCGAATACTGGGCGGCTGGTTTCCGAAGGCATGAAACAGGACATCTTTTTCGTTATACTCAATTATTTTAAAAAATAGTTTATGCATACTCATCATGATGAGTGGATACTCATTCTTGATTTTGGTTCCCAGTACACGCAGCTCATAGCACGCCGAATCCGGGAATTGAACGTCTATTGTGAAATACACCCCTACAATGTTCCTGTTGAAACATTCAGTGAGCATCCGCCAAATGGAATTATACTCTCCGGCGGACCCAAAAGTGTATATGACGAGGATGCGCCCATTTTAAATCTTCATTTTCTTGACCTTGAGAAACCTGTGTTGGGAATTTGTTACGGCCTTCAATCGCTGGCACATTCCATAGAGCCGGACAGTGTGGAAAAAGCTGAAAAAAGAGAATTCGGCAGGGCAAAACTTATCGTAGATGATGCTTCCGATCTGCTAAAAAATATACATTCAGATTCGGTAGTATGGATGAGCCATGGTGATCATATCATTAAATTGCCCGAACCTTATAAAATTATAGCCCACACGTCCAATGCTCCTGTTGCCGCTGTTAAACACTCCTTAAAACCTGTTTTTGGTGTGCAGTTCCATCCCGAGGTTGTTCACACTGAACAGGGCAAACAGATCCTGGAAAATTTTGTAAAGGATATCTCCGTTTGTGCCGGCACCTGGACACCTGCCTCTTTTATTGAAACAGAAATCGAAGCTATCAGGCAACAGGTGGGTAGTGATAAGGTGCTCTGTGCACTATCCGGTGGTGTTGATTCAACTGTTGTGGCCACACTGATTCACAAAGCTATCGGCAGCCAGCTTCAATGTATTTTTGTGGATAACGGGCTGCTCAGAAAAAATGAATTTCAGGATGTACTCGATACTTATAAAAAACATTTGAAGCTGCCGGTTAAGGGAATTGATGCCTCTGAAAAATTTCTGTCCAGGCTTGAGGGTGTAGATGACCCGGAAAAGAAAAGGGTGATTATCGGTAATACCTTTATTGATATATTTGATGAAGCAGTTTCTAATGAAAACGGATTCAAATACCTTGCACAAGGAACCCTTTACCCGGATGTGATAGAAAGTGTATCATTTAAAGGGCCATCCGCTACTATTAAATCCCATCATAATGTGGGTGGCTTGCCGGAGAAAATGAATTTAAAACTCATAGAACCGGTAAGAGAGCTTTTTAAAGATGAAGTTCGAAGGGTTGGACGTGAACTTGGCATACCCGAAAATTTCATCCAGAGACACCCTTTTCCCGGACCGGGACTGGGAATAAGGGTACTTGGCGGCCTCTCAAAACAAAAACTGGATTTGTTGCGTGAAGCCGATGCTATTTTTATTGACTCACTCAGAAAGCACGGGCTTTATGACAATGTTTGGCAGGCACTTGCGGTTTTACTGCCCGTTCAGTCTGTTGGTGTAATGGGTGATGAGCGCACTTATGAATTTACCATAGCTCTGCGTGCGGTAACAAGTGTAGACGGTATGACAGCCGACTGGGCTCATTTACCTTATGATTTTCTTTCTGAAGTAAGCAGCCGTATTATAAATGAAGTTCGCGGGGTTAATCGTGTTGTTTACGATGTGAGCTCTAAACCACCGGCAACCATAGAATGGGAATAAACTGTTGGAACAAACCCATAAAAATTCTCTTCAAGTTTTAGCGTTATTCAAACGATTGTCATGAAGTTTATTTTCATCTTAATAACTACTTATTTTCTGCTTGCATATCATGCTTCTGGTCAATCGTTTGATGAAGCACTAAACTTTTACAACAACGAACAGTTTGCAGAAGCAGCTGAACTTTTCTCTGAGTTAAATGACGAACAATCTTTTCTATTCGCAGGGAAAAGTTATTTGGCCTTATCCGAATTTTCACAGGCCCTGCCCTACCTCCTGTCTGCCGTTCAATCCCAACAGGAAAGTGTACGGCATGAAGCTGAATATTCTCTTGCTTTAACCCATTTCGGGCTTAAAAACTACGATAAAAGCCTTCAATATCTCTACCATGTTGCACAAAACAGCCGGGGAACCCTTCGTGCTGATGCCCGAAATTTCTATGGCCAAATACACGATTTTCTTAGTGCAAAACAACGGTTCGAACTTTTGTACAGATTAGACTCCTCAGCTATTCGCTATGATCTTGTACAACGTTCACGTTCTTTTTTAGATGCTGCCGTTTACAGGCATATGGTTTCCGAGCTAATTAAAATGACAGTGGATCCTGCTGAAAAATCAAGAATTGAACGTGAACTGTTATCTGCAAGTGCCCTTCAGCCGGCGCAATTTCGCTATCCTGTTGCCCCGGCGGGAACGGTTTATAATGTTGGAGTTATTCTGCCCACATTTGACGAGGAAGACCCTGACTTTACGATATCGAGAAATCTCTATTTTGGCATGCTCCTTGCCGCCGATGACTTCAACAGCCGAAACCCCGATAAAAAGATTAACCTGATTTTCAGAAATTCTGCCGAACATCCCGATACCACCGCTGCCGTTTTTAAGGAGCTTGTTTTTTCAAAAGGTGCAGATGCAGTAGTAGGGCCCCTCTTTTCTGAACCGGCAATCCGGCTTGCTGAACTCTCTGAAGAGTACAGGATACCCATGCTGGCTCCGCTTGCCAACGCTGATGATTTGAACAGGTCGTATAATTACACCTTCCAGCTGAATCCATCACTCGAAACACACGGAAGACAAATGGCCAGATTTGCTGTTCAGGAATTACGGTTAAACAGAATTGCCATATTCCTGGAGCAGGGCATGGCCGGCAGAACATCTGCTTTAGCATTCCAGCGAGAGGCAGAGCGGCTCGGCGCCAGGATTACCTATTTTATTGAAGACAATTTTGCACCTGTCGGTTATGACCTCAGTGAATACACCGAACTTTTTACGCGCGATGCCGCACTCATCGATTCTTTGAATATCACACCATCACAGGCAATCTATGCCCCATTTTCAGGCCAGGCCTCTCAAACGATGATGAATCTCTTACTCAACGACCTGGAATCTATGGGAAATGACCTTGTTATTTTAGGTTCAGAAGAATGGCAACATTTCAATCTCACGGAATATCAGCATAATTTCTTCGAAGTATATTATTTGCAGGCATTCAGCGAAATTGCTGATCCTTCTGCTCAAAATTTTTTCCTTCAGGATTATGAAACCCGTTTTGGCAGAATACCTGACAGGTTCTCGAAGGTTGGTTTTGACACCGGAAACTACCTTTTCAGAAATTTTGAAATTGCCGGCAATCCGGAATACCTCTTACGGGCCTTGCGCAATGATACTCAGTACAATGGGCTTGCAATGAGAATACGGTTTGATGGGGAACGAATGAATCAACATCTCAATATTATCAGACTCTCAAACCGTGCAAAAGAAAGGCTTGGCCCACAGTAAATAACCTCTTTTTAACGCCTCGCCTGCTGTTATCCGTCTTCTTCCCTGTCGTGCTGCTGGTCTCTGATTCTGTATTGTTCTCTCAGCCAGCGTCTCCACTCTTCACTAGCTTGGCGGTGTTCTTCAAAAGTCCGGGAAAACCGGTGCGTTCCTTCCGGCGTGGCAACCATAAAAAGATAATCGTGATCTTCCGGCCTTAATACAGCAAGTATGGATCGCAGATCCGGGTTCGTGATAGGCCCGGGAGGAAGCCCCTGTATCCTGTAGGTATTATAGGGGTGATCAACCCGGTAATCTTCAAACAACAATCGCCGCCGCTCACCTAAAGCATAGTTCACAGTAGGGTCGGCCTGAAGCATCATATTCCTGGTTAAACGGTTCATATACAATCCGCTAATTCGGGGTTTTTCTTCATTATGCCTGGCCTCCCATTCCACAATTGAAGCCAAAATGACAATCTCATCAAGCGTGAGTGGATGATTTTCAATTTCATCAGCCAGATTTTCGGCTACAGTACGATTAAATTCACTGAGAATTCTTTTCACGACATTTCCCGGTGATGTTGTCCAGTAAAAATCATAACTGTTGGGAATCATACGTGAAAAAAGCACTTCGCCGGTAAGCCCTGTCTCACGGGCAACATCTGAAGTATCGGTAAATATTTTTTTGAAGCTAAGGCTGTCAGCCCTGAGTTGTACTGACAAACTTCTTGATAAACGGGCACTGTCCATTCCCGGAAGTATGGTAACCCGTGCAGGATCCTGCAGCCCGCGGGAAAGTTTCGATAAAAAACGTTCATAAGAAAGTTTACCGCTGATTTCATATCTCCCGGGCCTGAAACTCCTCCAGCCCAGAGTGTGACCGGCCCAGATCAGTTCATTCCCATCGAGCTCTATCCCGAAATTGGCAGCTTCAGCTGCAAGCTGTTCGAGTGAAGATTGTTCATATAAAAATATAACACTACCATATTCGGAGTATATGGTACCCGGATAATAAAGCCTGTATGTTCGTGAGGCGAACACAGAAATGGCCACAATCAAAAAAATGATCCACAGTATCGCAATTTCTTTTTTAGGAAAAAGATTCATCAAAATATTTATTATACGGATTTCAAATATACGGTTTCTGTAAAATTAATCTTTGAAACTATTATACCATGTGCGTTAAATCGTACTCAGGCTATAAAAATTCCGGTTCTCAGATTAGGTTCAGTTAACAGAGTTTTACCTGATTCATATTCTATTTAACGTTTGGCGGGCAACAAATTTCTGTAACTTTCGTATATTCGTTACATACAATTTTTGGTACCGAAAGGTATCAAATGCCCTAAAGAACAGTCTCAGGCTCTGATCGGCCTGGGACTTTTTTATTTTCTTTTCATGTTCATAAAAAGGAACTCAGCTGGTGCGGTATTGAAAAAGAGTTTTGGGTTAAAAATTTTATGAAATTGCCACAAATTTAATGGAAAAAGACCTGGGACGGAAGACCGAAGGTACCGGTGCTTACCGGCACATGAAAAAATTGGATAGAATGCGAACCATTCCGCTAAGAAACGGATAACCTTAGCGATCAGTCTTTCATTTAAAACCTGTAAGTCTGATAAAAAGCGTTATTAAAGACACAGAAATCACGATACAAAAAAATAGCTGAAAAACTTCCGAAGATTGGCTCATTTCTTTTATTTAATACTCACAGTTTTCTTACTTTATTTCATCGGGTGAAGTTGTTTAATTCGACTTATCAAGTACGTGTTACATTAGTCTGCGCATAATCTGACGCTCACAATTCTAAGGCATCGAATTACCATTAACTGCATATATGTCGTTTCATCCGCTTGTAACAATTAATATTAATTTTCAGCAATTTTTGGATGGCAAATCAGAACGGTTCTGATTATCAAAAAAACAATCCGCAATCTTTACCGGCTGAGGGGGGGAGGGTACCTCCCCAGGCAACAGAGATTGAAGAAGCCGTTCTTGGGGCTATGCTCATCGAACGAGAAGCGGCAACAATTGCCTTGCAATTGCTGAAGCCCGATGATTTTTACAAACCTGCAAACCGGCATATTTTTGATACACTTTTCAACCTGTATGAACGGGGTAATCCACTGGACATTCTTACCGTTGAAAGTGAACTGCGAGATAAAAACCTGCTCGATGTAGTGGGAGGCAGCGGTTACCTGGCTGACCTTACTCGGTCAGTAAGCTCGGCTGCCAATATCGATTACCATTCGCAGATTATTTCAGAAAAAGCGATTAAAAGGAACCTGATCCTCAACTGCAACGAAATCATAAAAGCGGCATACGATACCACTACCGATGCAAATGATGTTCTGGATGAAGCGGAGCAGAAGATTTTTGATATCGCCAATTCCAAATCACGCTCAAATGCCTTTGCCATTGGTGATATTTTAAAAGATACTCTTGGTTATCTTGAAGACCTCCGCGGAAAACCGGAAGGTGTAACAGGGGTACCATCAGGCCTTGACGTTGACAGATATACGTCGGGATGGCAAAAAGGTGATTTGATTATCATCGCTGCGCGGCCATCCATGGGTAAAACTGCATTTGTACTGACAGCAGCCCGAAATGCCGCTCTTCACCCCGATGATAACATGCAGGCAAACGTAGCCATTTTCAGCCTTGAAATGTCAGCCCAGCAGCTTGTTCAGCGTTTTCTTACCATGGAAGCACGCATTAATGCCCAAAATGCGAGAACCGGCCGGCTTAAAGATGAAGATTTTAAACGGTTGATTGATGCTGCAGGACGGCTCTTTACTGCAAACATATTTATTGATGACACACCAAGCCTTAGTTTGATGGAATTGCGTACCAAATGCCGGCGGCTTAAGAGCGAACATGATATTGGGCTTATCGTAGTAGACTATCTCCAGCTTATGACTGCAAGCTCCCGGGATTTCGGTAACCGGGAACAGGAAATTGCAACGATATCACGCGGATTAAAATCGCTGGCTAAAGAGCTGAACGTTCCCGTTATAGCACTTTCCCAACTTAGCCGGCAGGTTGAACAGCGCGGCGGAGACAAACGTCCACAGCTTAGCGATTTGAGGGAGTCCGGTTCTATTGAACAGGATGCCGATGTGGTATGTTTTCTATACAGGCCGGAATATTATAATATCACCACAACTCCGGAAGGTCAGTCAACAGCCGGACTTGCGGAACTGATTATCGGTAAACAACGAAACGGACCTGTTGGATCAACACGCATGTATTTTGTGAAAGAATATGCCCGCTTCGAGCGTCTTGCCAATACCGATTCATCTGAAATGTCGCCAGGCGGCAACGATTATCTTCAGTCCTACGATGAAAGCCCATCTCTCCCGCCGCCCACACACACCCCGGGCAGCGATGACGATTACGCACCATTTTAATCGGGCTACTAGTATATTCTCTAAAACGAAGCTATACTTTTGGTTTCTCTCAGCTCTTCGAAAAGAGAATCATAACGGTTTACCATCTTGCCCCAGTCAAGATGCCTGTTAATATTTTGAAGTGAAGATTTTGGCAGCGGTTTTGTAATACCGGTAAGCAGGGCTTTCAGGCTTTTAAACAAATCATCTTCGGTATCGTAAATAACCGGAGCATGAAGAAGAGGTTTGTGCAGGCTTGCCGGTATCAGTTCAGGATAGTGCAGACGGTTCGGAACCAGTGGATGACATCCGCAATAGATAGCTTCCATGATGGCTACACAAAAAAACTCGTGCGTGGCCGTCGATACAACGATATCGCCTGAATGTAATAATTTGCTGTAATTTTCAACATTTTCAACATAGCCAAAATGAGTAATATGTTCACCAAACCGTTTCCATGCACGCTCAAATTCCTCAGGCTTTCTATGTTGTGTATCGCCTGCGAGAATCAGGTCAAATTTAAGGTCAATGTCATTTAGCCTGTTCAGTACTTTGAAAAACATCGCCGGATTTCTGTCAAACTGCCAGCGCTGGTTCCAGACAATCACTGGCCTTTTATTTTCGTGTCTGGTATCCGGTTGTTCATCAAACACTGAAAGGTCCAGCCCCGGATAGATTACCGTACTTTTTCCACGAATCTGGTCTACTGTTTTATAAAGTTTATCATCCGGAAAGTGGTCTAAAAACGCAGGCAATGCTTCCAGTAGTTCGTTTAGGTGATACCGGGTAGTAAAAAGCAGCTTATCAGCCGAAAGCATACTGATATAGTTTATGTAACAAAAAGTCAGGTCTCTTTCTTCACCCTCCGGCATAGGTTGCGTAAGCTGATTTTCATGCATAATCATCACCTTCGGTGTATAGGCAAAACGGGGATTTGTAAGGGCAAGAAATGCCGGAAGATTGGTCATACTACTCACAAGAAGCAGATCAATTTCCTCCGTAATATGGCTCGAAAGTTCTGCAAGTTTCACCGAATCTCCGTGCATACGCCATTTCCAGCGCCTGTAATCCAATTTTACCGGAATGATATTATGGCCGGAATGCTCCTGAAGTCCTTTTAAGAATGCACGGTGCGATCCGTTATAAAATGGTTCAACTGCAAGTATATTCAATTGATCTGTTATTAAAATTTTCAGGGTATCCGAAATAAACGAGTAACACCATCATAAGCAACCATTTTTTAAGAAAAATGTTTACCGGTACCCATTATCTTATCGGAATCGCGCCATCAAATCATCAAGCGGCATATAGATCAGAGTTGGCTTTTCCATGGGATCAGTATAGGGTTCGTCACAGGCAAAAAGCTGGTCAATCAAAAGCTCCATTTCTGTTTCAGAAAGTCGTTTTCCCCTTGGAATAGCAGTGCGGGATGCAAATGCAATCGCGACACGTTTCCTGGCATCAAGTGCAGGTTTTTTGCCAAGTTCACGATATTGTTGCAACATATCTTTTAAAACCTTTTTTTCATCACCTATTTCTATGTCTGCCGGAACACCGTTGATAATGATGGTATTTCCGCTGAGAAGCTGTATACTGAATCCCATTCGCTGAATAATGGTAAGCAGTTCTTTAAGCAATGCAAAATCGGTAGCGGATAGCTCTACTGCCTGCGCAAAGAGAAGCTGCTGGGTACCCGGCAGCGATTGTTCGGTTGCGCTCAGCGCTTTTTCATAAATAATGCGTTTATGGGCAGCATGCTGGTCTATAACACAAAGCCCGGTACGGGTTTGGGTTAATATGTATCGGTTGTGTAACTGCCAAAACCCTTTATCCCGGCTTTGACCTTGTTTTGTCTTGGTTATGCCGCCGCTTACATTCCGTATGTTTTCAGCCCTGTTACCGGGCATATCTGTTTCAGGTGAATTGTATAGCCAATCAGCACTTTCCCTGCCATCTACGTTATTATTCCTTGTGTTGATACGCGATGGAAGCTGAACCGGGTTTTGCTCCTGGAAATTTTTTCCGGACGTGTAGTTACGCCCGGTAATTTGATCAAACGAAAGATCAAAATCATTCCTGAAAACATCAGATTCACCCACATCCGGAACGGCAAAATATTGGTTAATTGATTTTTTAACTACCGACCGTGCAAGCTGAACAATGCTGCGCTCATCATCAAATTTCACTTCCATTTTGGCCGGGTGTACATTCACATCTACCTGGGAGGGATCAATCTCAAAGAAAATGGCATAGAACGGATATTCATTTTGCCGCGTCCAGGAATCAAAAAGATTCAGGATCACATAGCTCAGATATCTGTGTTGAAAAGGACGGCCATTCACAAAAAGAAACTGCTCCCCCCTGCTTCTTTTTGCCAGTTTGGGATCAATAAGCAAACCGTGTATTTTCACATAACTGGTTTCCTCTGAAAACGGAATCAGACTGGCACGGTACTGTCTGCCAAAAAGTTCTGCCACACGCTGTTCAAGGTGCTGTTTCGGAAGGTGATATAAAAGTTCACCTTCACCGTGCATTTCAAATTCAATTTCCGTATTTGCCAGTGCGCAATTCTGAAACGTGCGAATGATATGCCTTAGTTCGGTGGCATCGGTTTTAAGAAACTGCCTGCGTGCCGGAACATTAAAAAATAAGTTTCTGATTGCAATGGATGTCCCGTCGTCTACAGCAACAGGCTCAAATCGTTTTTCTTCACCCCCCCATATTTCGAGCAAAGTGCCTGCATCGTCTTCTACTCTTTTTGTTTTCATCTCCACCTGCGATACTGAAGCAATGGATGCCATTGCCTCCCCGCGGAAACCCATTGTTTTAATACGGAACAAATCACCAATTTCCTGGATTTTCGAAGTAGCGTGACGCTCGAAACAAAGCCTTGCATCAATTGCTGACATACCACAGCCGTTGTCAATAACCTGCACAAGTGTTCTGCCGGCCTGCTTAATAATCAGCTTAATGTGATCGGCACCGGCATCTATGGCATTATCCAGTAATTCTTTGGCTACAGATGACGGCCGTTGAATCACCTCACCTGCGGCAATCTTATTGGTAAGTTCGGGTGGCATGGCCCTGATGATAGACTGCCCGGTAATATCGCCTGATTTGTTCAAGAATCTTGATTAAAATTTTAGGATGAATAACAGAAATTATAATAGTGTAATAATCCAAATTACAATTGCAAGGCCAATTGCATATATCATAACCCGGATATTTTGACCTCGATGCCGGTTTCTGTGACGATTCGTTTTTATGCGGATTTTGCGCCTTCGTTTTTCATCTTCTTCGGGATCATAATAACGAAGCGGGAGTTCAAATTTTTTTGGTTTGGCCCTGAAGCCGAACATAGGTTTTAACATAACTAAATCGTGTTTTTACCAGGTAACGACCTATCAGTTTAAATGTTCTGTAAGATACTATTTGATAATGGAAAGTTGCAGTTTTTTTCTAATCTTCAATACGCAGTCTGTCCGTGACACAAAAACTCATTTTCGTATTCGTACATCTGTAACGACACAACCGGTTCAAAATTCCACCTCAATATCATAAACCAATCCATTCCGCAACTTTCCCGGACTGGTAAGCTGCCCGGCGTACATTTAATTTGGTTTTCTTTATTTTGAAAAGGAAATAAACTAACACTAACCTTAAAGTGTTGACAGAATGAGTTTTACAAAATTAACAAGACCTGCTGAAGGCACTATTAAAAAAAATGCACATTATTCGCTGAATGCAGGTAACGATCCGATCATCCCGTTTATTGAGGGTGATGGCATCGGGATTGATATTACCCCTGCCATGAAGCATGTAGCGGACAGTGCTGTGGGAAAATCCTCCGATGGCGAGAAAAAAATTAACTGGTTCGAGCTATATACAGGGGAAAAAGCTCTCGACGAATATGGTAATGATGACTGGCGTCCGCAGGATACCCTTACCGCTTTCCAGAAATATCTGGTTGGAATCGAAGGCCCGCTCACTACCCCCGTAGGCGGTGGATACCGTTATCGTAAAATGACAAAAAGTATTTTCTTACTGCAACATTCTCCTTGCACCAAGATACCTTGATGCCCAGTAATTTTCAGATAAGTTGGAAATCATTACTCCGGATGATACGGAAGCGTGCAAAAAATCACCATTATCCATGGCAATACCTACGTGAAGGATCCCCGTTCCGGTTCTGAAAAAAATCAAATCCCCCGGCCTGATTTGATTTCTCCTTATCCCTGATCCTTCCTGCAGCTGATCCCTTGTGTGTCGCGGTAAATTCAGGCCAAAAAAATCGCGGTACACTATCTGGGTAAACGCCGAACAATCTACTCCCCTTGTACTGCTCCCCCCCAGCAGATATGGTGTTCCCTCCCATCTGTTATGTGCAGAAAATAGAATTTGCTGCACATTCATCATAGCCTCTTCAGAATGAACGATCATAAGAGCATGATCATCTGCCGGTGAAGAAGGCAGATGAACAGTTTCCCGGTATATACCGCATGCTGTAAAACATAATCCGGTTATTCCAATAATTAGATAACGAATAATTACAGAGTCCATAACCAATCTGATTTTTTGCAGATGAAAATTGTATCTTCAAACAAAAAAGAAACACTTATGCAATTACTTGTTAATATCGATCATGTGGCAACACTTCGCAATGCCCGCGGCGAAGGTTATCCGGATCCTGCTGAAGCGGCTATTGTTTGTGAAAACGCCGGGGCTGCCGGAATCGTATTCCACCTGAGAGGCGACAGGCGCCATATCAGAGATAAAGATGTATATCAGCTTAAGAAAGCCGTGAAAGGGATTCTCGATTTTGAGATGGCTGCTACCGGGGAAATGCTGGATATATGCCTTGAGATTAAACCGGATATCTGCACTCTGGTGCCCGAAGGCCGCGAAGAGCTCACTACGGAAGGCGGGTTAAACATGGAATCGGTGTATGATGATTTTGAGAACCAGGTTATTCCTGTATTAAAAGAAGCCGGTATCGAAATCAGCCTGTTTCTCGATCCTGTTTCCCGGGACATTGAACTGGCCGCAAAAATCGGGGCTGACACCATAGAACTGCATACCGGTCCTTTTGCAAATGCAACCGATAGTAGAAAACTGAACTATGAGATAGAACGGCTTAAAGAAAGTGCAGTCCAAATTCATGAACTCGGAATGAAAGTAAATGCCGGTCACGGACTCAATCTTGACAATCTCGGGATTTTAATTGAGAATGTGCCCTATCTCGAGGATATCAGTATCGGCCATGCACTGGTGTCGAAATCGCTGTTCTGGGGCTTGGAACGAACCGTGAAAGAGTATCTGAAAATTATGCACATTTAGTGATGAGGTACGAATTTCCATCATCTGAACTGAAATTGCAAAATTCATAAAAATGAATTCAAAACTATCGATCAAAAAATGACAGACTCTCAACACAAAACGGGTTATGCAGCGATTATTGGTAAACCAAATGCGGGTAAATCCACATTAATGAACCGTATCTTAGGTGCCAAAATCTCCATAACAACACACAAAGCCCAGACCACACGTCATCAGGTTGTAGGTATTTTTTCGGATGAAGAAACCCAAATCGTATTCCTGGACACTCCCGGGGTCATAACACCCAAATACGAACTCCAAAATGCGATGATGAAAACCGTGGAACGTGCCAGAAGTGATGCCGATGTCATCCTTTTTATCTTCGATCCTACCGACACCTATCCAACCGACGAGGTAATTGAACTTCTTCAATCTATCAATAAACCCGTTATTCTGGTTGTCAATAAAGTGGATGCCATTGATCCTGTTGCCGCAAAACAAAAAACAGCGCCCATTCAGGAACGTATGCGCTTTAGATCGGCACATTTTGTCTCTGCCACAAGAGGCGATGGTATCGAAGAATTAATGGCTGATATCCGCTCTTTACTGTTACCGGGGCCGCCACTCTATCCAAAAGAAGATTTAAGTGAACATCCCATTCGCTTTTTTGTTTCAGAACTGATACGTGAACAGATTTATCTACAGTTTCATGAAGAGATCCCCTATTCCTGTACGGTTGATGTAATATCTTACGAAGAAAATGAAGAGATGGACCGTATAAATGCCGAAATCATTGTGAACCGAAAATCACAAAAGGGCATGCTGATAGGAAAAGGCGGCAGCGCTATCAAAGACCTTGGAATTAAATCGAGAGAATCAATTGAGCTCTTTCTTGATAAAAAGGTTTTTCTCGAACTCCATGTAAAAGTACGGGAAAAATGGCGCGAGAAAGAGAACTGGGTCAGGAACCTGGGGTATTGATGATTACTGCAATTGACCCGAAGCGTAAATTTTGAATTTGGGATCCCTGAGAACTTGGGATATCCGTCTTGAGCAGCCATAAATGGTTGAATAACCCAGAACAAAAATTAATGCAATTCTGAATTTTGGATCATCCCTTATCCTGTAATCAAAAAAATTGAAAAAAAATATTGCATCGAACATATAAAGAGTGTTATCATTGAATAATGTTAAAATCAGACCGACATAACCGAATTTCTCTCTGCATGATGTGTATGTGTTGTTGCACATAAACACAGGGGGTATACTGATTTTACAAAAGAAATTTACGTAAAGCCCTCTGGAACCAGCAGGGCTTTTTTGTTATCCAAAATTCGGATTCGTTCTTTAAAAAATTTGAACTCTTATCCAGAAAGGTGGAGGGACAGGCCCTGCGAAACCTTAGCAACCGATTCCGGTTTAAAAACCGTAATGTCAGGTGCTAATTCCTGCTCACCCCGGCAAGTTATCTTGCTTAGGGGAGGGAAAGATGAGAGGAAAAGGCAATTAAATTAAGTTAAAAGAAAGCCTCTTCTGAAAATCTATCCCACAGGATTTTTGGAAGAGGCTTTTTTTATTTCAGTAAATACATAACCAAATTTTTTTAAACCTTTGAAAAGCACTTTTAACAACTGGTACGAAAACAAAATCAGATCGAACCCGGAATTATCAGCGGAAACCGATCAGATTGAAAAAGTTCTGAAAGAAATTAAAACCATAGCAATTGTGGGAATATCCAGAAACCGCCACCGTGACAGCCACTATGTTGGCCGATACCTCCAACTTGCAGGTTACCGGGTAATTCCCGTAAACCCGGGTGCTGATAATATTTTGGGTGTTAAAGCCTATGATAATCTTGCATCCATTCCAGAGAAAATTGATGCTGTCGATATTTTTGTGAGCCCTCAATATGTACCACAGATTGTTGACCAGGCAATTGATATTCAGCCAATGGCAATATGGCTTCAGCTTGGTGTGGGCACACACCCTCACGAAGCGGAAAAAGCTAAAAATGCGGGAGTTTTCCTTGTACAGAACAGGTGTTTAAAAATTGATCACCAGTTTTTAATAAGGGACAAGGGGCTGGGGGCACCAACCTGCGAAATCAATTTCAACAAAATACATGAACCTTCAACCAACTAATACTTGAAAAATGAGCAACGGACAAGAAAAAAACTATAGATTCGAAACCCTTCAACTTCATGCAGGTCAACAGCCTGACCCAACTACCGGTTCACGGGCAGTACCCATATACCAAACTACATCCTATCAATTCAATGATTCGGAACACGCTGCAACGCTTTTTGCACTAAAAGATTTCGGTAATATTTATACCCGGATCATGAATCCAACTACAGATGTATTTGAAAAAAGAATTGCAGCCCTTGAGGGAGGTGTAGCTGCTGTTGCAACTTCTTCGGGCCAGGCGGCACAATTTCTTTCTATAATTACCCTTGCGCAAGCCGGTGACAACATCGTTTCCACTCCAAACCTCTATGGCGGAACTTATAACCAGTTTAAAGTAACCCTGCCCAGACTTGGGATAAACGTCAAATTTGTTCATGAAAATGATGCCCCCGAAGACTTTGAGGCCTTGATTGATGATAAAACCAAAGCCATCTATGTTGAAAGTATCGGAAACCCCCGAGGTAATGTTCCGGATTTTGAGAGCATCTCTGCAGTGGCCAAAAAACATGGTGTAGCCCTGATTGTGGACAATACGTTCGGTGCAGCCGGTGCTATTGCCCGTCCGATTGATCACGGTGCCAATGTTGTGGTTCAATCTGCAACCAAATGGATTGGCGGCCACGGCACAAGTATCGGTGGTGTAATCGTCGATGCCGGCAATTTTAACTGGGGCAATGGACGTTATCCGTTGTTTACCGATCCTGCACCAGGTTATCACGGCCTGAATTTCTGGGAAGTTTTTGGTGACCAGGGTCCATTCGGAAATATTGCTCTTGCCATCAGGGCACGTGTAGAAGGGCTTCGGGACATCGGTCCGGCAATATCTCCTTTCAACAGTTTCCTGTTGCTTCAGGGAGTTGAAACATTGTCACTTCGTGCAGAAAGACATGCTGAAAATGCTCTTAAACTGGCAGAGTGGCTCAACAGGAGTGAATATGTTTCCTGGGTAAATTATACCGGGCTGCCTGACCATCCCCATCATGAAAATGGCAAAAAGTATTTGCGTGAAGGCAGGTTCGGAGCCGTGCTTACTTTCGGTATCAAGGGTGGTTACGATGCCGCACGGAAATTTATAGACAGTGTTGAACTGGCCAGCCATCTTGCAAATGTTGGTGACGCAAAAACGCTTGTTATTCATCCGGCTTCAACCACACACCAGCAATTAAACGAAGAAGAGCAGGCTGCAAGTGGTGTAAAAGAAGACCTGATAAGGATATCTGTAGGAATTGAGCATATCGAGGATATTATCGCAGATATCGAACAGGCATTTAAGAAAATTGAAATTACCGCCTAAAACAAGATAAAACTAACCACTCAAATCATAAAAAAATAGCAGAACTCCCCCCAGAGTTCTGCTACCATTAACCGTATAAAGAACTGTTCCCAGTCCTTCATACATCTCACGATAACCATAAAATACAAAGTTATGAGTACAGCAGAAACCACAATTTCCACAAAAAATGAACAATTAAAAGAAGCTATCCTGAACCTGATAAACGGGGTGCAGACAAACCCTGAGCAGGCCCAGGCCACTTTCAGAGCCAAATCAAAACTTGAAAACGGATTTCTCTCAGACGTAAAAATCCGGAATTTTGAATTCGTCTCTGATGAACCTGCTGAGCTTGGCGGTACAGATAAAGGCCCGAACCCTGTTGAATATGTTTTAGGAGCTTTTGCAGCCTGCCAGGAAATCGTAATTAAAGCCTATGCAACTGTGTTGGATATCGATATTAAATCTGTAACAGTTGAAGTAGATGGAAAGCTTGACCTGCATGGATTTTTGAATCTTACTGAAGCCCGTGCCGGCTTTAATTCAGTAAGCTATAAAACAACAATTGAAACGAATGAAACTGACGAACTAAAGCTTAAAACACTTGAACATTTGTCTGTTGCACGCTGTCCTGTACTGGATATCATAAAGAATCCGGTTGAAATATCAGGTAGTGTGAAATTTGCCACATACTGACCAGAACCCCACCGGGCATTTACAGCCGGTGGGGTTCTTTAAATTTATAATCAGGAATGAACAACGGAATAACGCTTGAAAAACTAAATACCTCATTTATAACCGAATCAGGATTTATTTTCGAAAACCCTGAAGTAGCCTACAAAACGTGGGGCAGGCTTAACAGGGAGAAAAATAATGTGATTGTAATTTGCCACGCACTCACGGGGCATGCTGCAGCCGATGAATGGTTCCCCGGAATATTTGGCAAAGGAAATGTATGCGATCCTGATCATCATTTTATTCTGTGCATCAATGTGCCCGGCAGTCCCTACGGTTCGGTTGGCCCGTGGTCAATAAACCCGGCGAATCAAAAACCTTACCAGGATAATTTTCCTGATATTACCGTACGTGATTTGGTACATTTTCAACAGCTTGTTCTTGATCATCTTGGAGTTAAAGGCATCGAGCTCGTTTTAGGCGGATCACTGGGTGGAATGCAGGCACTTGAATTTTGCATTATGGACTCAAGAGTGCAATCAGCAGTGTTAATGGCAATGGGCAAGGCTCACAGCGCCTGGGCTATTGGAATAAGCCATGCTCAACGAAAAGCAATCATGAATGACCCTAAGTGGAATAATGGCCGTTATTCCAGAGAAGATGGCCCGTCCGACGGGCTTGCTGCAGCACGAATGATGGCTATGATCACATATCGGACACCAGAAAATTATGAGACAAGATTTAGCCGGAATCTCCAGGATAAGGATGAAAGCGGGCAGTTTCAGGTAGAATCGTATCTAAACTATCAGGGAGATAAACTTGCCGGAAGATTCGATGCCCACTCCTATCTTATCCTCACAAAAGCTATGGACAGCCACGATGTATCCCGCGACAGAGGCAGCTATGAAGATGTATTGGGAAATGTACGTATTCCGGTTCTTGTTTTAGGTGTGGATTCTGACCTCTTATACCCAACCAATGAACAAAAAGAGCTCACGCACCTGCTTGGAAACGCTGAGTATGACGAAGTTACTTCCCCTTATGGCCACGATGCTTTTTTGATTGAGTTCGGACAGTTACAAACATTGATACAGTCATTTACCCATAAACAAAAAACATTTTCCTATAAATGATGACACAATTAAAAGCCTACAAAAAACA
Source organism: Balneolaceae bacterium (assembly GCA_007123715.1). Lineage (GTDB taxonomy): Bacteria > Bacteroidota > Rhodothermia > Balneolales > Balneolaceae > Rhodohalobacter. The sequence goes on from SKKO01000066.1 coordinate 29,524, forward strand.
GGTGCCCCAGAAAGCGGCAAAGGTGAAAAAATTATTCATTGCGGGAGTCGGTGCCGTTGGTAACACACTTTTAAAACAGGTTTCAAGATACAATGGAGACCAAAACCTTCGCATTCTTGGTGTGTGTAACACGCGCCACGTTCAATGGTATGACCACTCCCCCAAAGAGTATCTGCTAAATGATCTTTTAAGGGGCCCTGCGATTGATTGGGAAGAAATCATCAACAAACTTATATCCTATGACGAAAAATCTGTTGTATTTGTAGACACAACCGGCAGCCATGAAGTAGCAGCTCTTTATTTGAAATTACTGAAAAATAAAATTCATGTTGTTACTCCCAGCAAACTTGCTAACACACAAAGCCAGGAAACATTTGACCTTTTACATTACACTGCAGCCGAAAACGGAGTAGACTTTCTGTATGAAACCAATGTTGGTGCCGGGTTGCCGGTAATTTATCCTATTAAAAACCTCATTTTTACCGGTGACAAGATCCTCGAACTTAGTGGTGTGGTATCCGGCACTATGACGTACCTTTTCTCCGAACTTGATAAAGGGAACAGCTTCAGTGAAGCCGTTATCCAGGCCAGGGCTCTCGGGTATGCCGAACCCGATCCCCGCGACGATCTCTCAGG
>SKKO01000104.1 GCA_007123715.1 Balneolaceae bacterium
CTCTGCCCCGGGCTATGTGCTTGCGCCCTTACAGGGCTGGGTAGGAAAACAGCATTTTCCAAACATCTGTCATTGGTAGCGAAGGTGCCGAAGCCGAGGGATCTCCCCGTTCCATCTCCGTGCTTAAACAAGGAAATCATCAGCTAAAGCTGCCCTCACTTACTCTGTTAATCTGTTAATCTGTTAATCGGTTCATCTGTTATTCAGGGGCTTTCCAAGCCGGAGAAGCTCTCCGGCCTACGGCTTCATGGCTAAAAACTTCCCGCCTTTCCTCAAAACTTAAACAGATTCAATGAATAAATTGTTTTAAGTTTTGGCGATGACAATTTATACATCAAAAAATATTCATTTAAAAAGATGACAATGTTCAGCAGGTTTCTTAAAAAAATTCAAAAGCATAAAAAAATAGGTGTCATTTCTCACATACGCCCGGATGGCGATTGTATCGGGTCACAAGTTGCCATTTCAATTTGGCTCCAAAAAAAAGGTTTTGAGGTTACCGCATTCAATGATGATGAGGTACCCGAAAATGTGCGATGGATGCTGGAATTCTTCCCGGTTATAAAACCGGACGGGCAGCAATACAAAGCGTGTGACCTTTTTATATGCCTCGACGGGAACTCACTTTCCCGTTTTGGAATGTTTGAAGAGTGGCTGAAGGAAAATGAATATAACGGCCCCGTCTGGATGATCGATCACCATCCCAATCCACAGGACCATTTTGAACTCTCTATCTCGGTTGTTCAGGCTTCCTCTACTTGTGAACTGGTATACAAACTGATTCAGGAAGATGATGCAGCCCTTATTGATGAAGATATTGCAAAAGCCCTTTATACCGGAATCATAACGGATACCGGTTCACTTCAGTTCGAGAGTGTAACGCCGGAAACAGTTGAAATTGTAGCTGACCTGCTGCGAATCGGTAAATTCACCCCAAATGAAATTATCGAGATTATTTATTCAAACAGATCCGTTGGGCAGCTAAATCTTCTCAGCAAGGCGTTACAATCTATCCGGATGTTTGAGGATAATCAAATTGCAGTAATATTCGTTACAAAGGAGATGTTAGAAGAAACAAAAACTTCCCCGGCCGATACCGAAGGCTTTGTATCATACCCCCTGAGCATCAGCGGAGTAAAAGCGGCTGTGTTAATGAAAGATTTTTTTGATGATGGGGTACGAATCAGCCTGCGGTCACGTAGTAACATTGATGTAAACAAATGGGCACGCGAACTTAATGGCGGCGGACATAAAAAAGCCGCCGGTGCCTGGCATAAAGGCCCGCTTGACGCGGCAATAAAAGATGTGATACAAATTGGTGCCAATCAACTTGGGAATATTGAGACAACTTCTGATTAAGAACCTTTTTTTAGCGGGTGCAGTGATTCTTTTATTCGGATGTACAGAACGGAATCCGGAAACTGCATCAGGTGGAGAATCTTTGGATGAAGAGATGGAGATTCCTTTCTCTGCTGCTTTTTTAGATAATGACAATGAAAATATAGCATCCGATATTGAGATCAGGGAAGGGGAGAGGCAGATCCTTTTTGAAGACCTGTCCCTGAGCCGGACAAATGCGATTACCAGGGCGGTTAAACAGGCAAGCGGGGCAGTTGTGAGTGTAATGACCACAAGCCCGGCAGCAAGGGTAGATCCTTTTCACGAAGAGTTGCTCCGTTTTTTCTTTGGAGATCAGATCCCGCGTGATAATACGAATATGGGCTCCGGATTTATTATTAGTGAGGATGGTTTGGTTGTTACCAATCAGCATGTGGTTGGTAATAATCCTGCAGAAATTGTCGTCCATACCACAGATGGCCGATCGTACAATGCCAAGTTGATTGGCAGTGATGAACTCACCGATATCGCGTTATTAAGGGTTAAATCGGAGAACAGTATTTTCCCATTTCTGGAGTTCAGTGATTCCGACGAAATTATTGTAGGTGAGTGGGCTATTGCACTGGGCAACCCTTTCGGGCTGTTTGATGACGGAATCCCGACTGTAACGGTAGGTGTGATTAGTGCCATAAACCGGGATTTTCGTGCCGATCCGAACAATCCAAGGGTTTACATTGATATGATTCAGACCGACGCCGCCATAAACAGAGGGAACTCGGGAGGGCCTCTTTTGAACAGTCATGGAAAAGTGATCGGTGTAAATACCTTTATTTATACCGGTGGGACCAGTGCCGGTTTTGTGGGCCTGGGTTTTGCAATACCCAGCAACAGGGTAGACCGTATTGTTACCCAGCTGCTTGCCACTGGTGTTGTGATGCTTGATTATGATCCCGGCATGGAATTTACTTCCATGACGGAGCAGCTCATATACAGATACAGGCTTCCTTATGTACAGGGGCTGCTTGTTACCAGTGTAAATAAAAACGGCCCGGCCTACGAGTGCGGAATTATGCCCGGTGATGTAATCGTAAAAATCGGGGACGAACGGGTGGTAAGTGAAATGCATGCCTGGGCACTTCTGAGAGATTACGTGGAGGGCGATACCATGCATATTGAACTCATCAGGGAAAATGACCTTTATGAGACCGAAATGGAGCTAAGACAGAAAATATCAGCCCAGTAAAAAAAGTACTATGACTGAATGAGTGGATAAGGGATACGGAACATGCGGCAAAAAACCATTAGGTTTATTTGATATGCGATTTTCGATATCCGATTGCAGATATGCGAACTATCCAGGATCGAAAATTGAATATCATTCAAATGGGGTAGCCAAAACAGGAAGGTATTGCAGCGTAGAGAGAGGGATCTTGTGGCAAGGTTCCCCGGTGTAATAACGATGTACAGTTCGATATCCGATACACGATCTGCGATGTGGGGTGCCCGAAACACTCCAACAATTAGTGTGGTCTCATATCACGCAAC
>SKKO01000362.1 GCA_007123715.1 Balneolaceae bacterium
GGCATCAGCAATGCATCCGGCAAATAATCATGCAGCCAACATCCCCAAAACCGGTAATTACTGAAAATACCTATGTTCCCTTTTTTAAAAAAATTATCATTATCCGCTATAATTTTCCTTCTGGCTATATCTGTTCCGGTATTGGCCCAAAATGGAGATTCAGGGCTTCGCTTTACCATTCTTCATACCAATGATGAGCATTCCCATTTAATCCCACACCCGGCAATTGATTTCCACCCGGAGCGTGAAAATACGGCTCGGGGCGGTTTTGCCCGGCTTGCGGGGGCCATCGATATCATTAAACAAGAAAAAGAAGAAGCCAACGAACCGGTTTTGATCTTTTCGGGCGGTGATATTCTTGGAGGCCCGGCATTCGGCTGGCTGCCACTGATGGATGGAATGGCTCCCGAACTGAAATTATTCCAGCAAATCGGGTACGATGCCATCACGATCGGTAATCATGAATTCGATTACGGACCTGATGTGCTTGCACGGTATTTGGAAGCAGCAGGGTATCCGGATGCATCTTCACAAACCGTGATTCTTGGTACTAACACCCGTCCGCCGCCTGACCATCCACTCAGCAGGATGGGAATCAAATCCCATTTTATCAAAGAACTGGAAAACGGCCTGAAAGTGGGTATTTTCGGGCTTATGGGTGATGATGCCATCAGCAAAACCGCCGAGCCGGGGCCTGTTAATTTCGAGGATCCGGTCCGTTTGGCCAGAAGAGCGGTGGAACAGCTGATTGCGGAAGGAGCTGACATTTTGATTTCGGTAACTCACTCCGGCGTTTCAGAAGACCGAATTCTTGCCCGGGAGGTGCCCGAGATCGATGTGATTGTGGGAGGACACAGTCATACAACGCTATACGAACCGGTGATTGAAGGCAAAACCGTAATTGTACAGGCAGGCAGCTACCTGAACTATCTCGGTATTCTGGAACTGGAATGGCTGCCCGGCGAACAGCGGGTGCAAGTGCTGAACCGTGAATCTCATGCCCCGTTCCTTCAGCCGCTCGATGGTACCGTTCCGGTTCATGAAGGGATACGGGAAAAAGTTGAGGAGTACACGGCCGTACTAAATGACTGGGTTTCAGAACTGACCGGTGGTGTAGTAACCGATATTACGCAGCCCGTAGCACGTTCGGAATTTGCAATTCGGGGCGGGCGGCAGCGAAGCGAAACGGCCATCGGCAACTACATCACAGACGCAATGAAAATGGCCGCAGAAAAGGCACTTGGAAAACGGGTTGACCTGGCCGTACAGGCCAACGGGGCTATTCGTGCAGGTATTAACCCGGGAAGTGAGGAATGGTCGGAAGGCCTGATTTCCTTTTATGATCTTGTGATGTCATCCGGGCTTGGGTCGGGTACGGATAGCAACCCCGGTTATCCGCTGGTCTCGATTTACCTCACGGAAAAGGAAGTGCGCCGGGCGCTGGAGGTATCCATACTGCTTTCCGGGTTGAGGGACAATACCTATTTTTTACAGTATTCCGGCCTTCGAAAAATTTATGATCCTGATCGGGCCGTTATTATGAGGGTACCGTTTACCGGCACGCCGATCCCTTCGTCACGGGCCGTACTTAGTGCCGAATTGGAGCTGGATAATGGTATTTGGCATCCCATAAGCAGGAACAGCGAGGAGTTGCTTCACGTGGTGACAGACCGCTATATTGCCGGTTTTTTGCCCCTCGTGGGCGAAGTGGTGCCAAACCTTGGCATCGAATTCAAAAATGAACACGGGGAACCACTGGAACTGGATGATGCCGTGATCATGCAAAATGGCGCCCAGCTCAAAGTGTGGCAAGCGCTTCTTGAATACACCCTTTCTCACGAACCCGGCGAAGACGGCCTTTCTGTGATACCAGCCAAATACCGGGACACTCTCGAACGCCAGAAAGCCGTCACCACATTACCCTTATGGGTATGGCCGCTTTTCGGGGTGGTATTGATTGTGATGGTGGTTGTTTTAATTGTGAGGAGTAAAAAATGATATAATGGAAATCAACTACCCAAATTTGTAAAGGGTAAAGAGAAGGGCTTACAGATCGAGTAAACCAAATCGTTCCGAATAGGGTATCTTAATGTTGATTATTTCAAAGTTCAGTTTTAATTCACCCGAAAGAGTCATGATCATCTTTTCACTTTCACCATCTGATGTAACATAATACCCTATTTTATCTTCCACATTTGCCTGCGCAAACATTTTTACGTCATTAGGTATCAATTTTCTGTCAATATCCAATTCACCAAGCGCTTTTTTGTCAAACAATATCCCGGCAAATTCCCCGGCTTTCACAGAATGTGAAAGATTGTAGGGTAAAATCTGAAGATCTTTCAGTGGAAGTTCACTCAGTTTACCTTTCACGCAATATTCACCGGTAGCAATGGTTGAGATAATCAGTGATATTTTCTTCTCAAGAAAATACCTGTAATAACCCTCCGCATTATTACAAAGCGGATCATTTTCATTTAGCAATCTCAGAATAAAACTGGTATCAAGCAGTGCTGCTCTCTCCATTCCGTCCCCTTAATTGATTCAGAAATTGATTCGTATCGATTTTTTGAATCCAACCGCTAGCCTTTTTTCTCAATGATTTCAAATATTCCTCATCAAACTCCGGATGATGATCGACCAACTCGATAAAGCTCAAACTTGATTTATCAATTTCACCGGTTACGATATTCTGTTTCCCTTTTGCCCGAATGCCATAGGGCTTATACAGTACATTTTCATCAAGTTTTTCAAGAAAAACAATCGGAGTATCAATTCGAAGAACTCCCATGTCATCAGTATCTACATGAATATTTGCTTTCCCTTTTCCCCCCGCATTGGTCAGTTTTCCGTAAAAATAAAATTCTGAATCCATCCAGAAATCTTCAGTACGTTTGAATGTTGTATCCGGCGTAATACGGAGTACATGCGTCTTTGGCAATGAGGTTAAAATTGTAATACTATATATTTTATTGCTCGCCGTTTCCTGGAAAATTTCAATTGCTTTTGCTGTATTGGATTCTAAGAAATCAATATTCATATCCGAATTTACCTGACCAATTACTGCATTAAAGCCAATAACGGTCTGAATGGCTGTCTTAAATAAATGTCGGACTGACCCTTCCTCGATCTTATAACTGATAACAGGACGTCCTTTTTTCAGCCCGGGAAAGAGAAGATTTTCTACCTGTTCCATCACTTCACGAATATCACGGATGTCATAGGTATCCGGGGTCAAATTCAGTTTTCCCAGCTTTCCTTCAATTTTGATTTCTATGTAAGCTTGTTTGTCCAATAAGATTTAGTGTCAAATCATTTTTATTAATGTAACGAATTGGAAAGGAAATTTATACACCTTAATGCCAGCCGCATCGCAAGGTTTTAGGGACTCTGTTTTCATATTCCGATACAAGCCCGACTGCCAGAGAATCATCATTAGACTGATAGCTATGGCCGCTTTTCGGGGTGGTATTGATTGTGATGGTGGTTGTTTTAATTGTGAGGCGAAAATGAATCTTTTTAAACCTTCATGATTGTTTACAGAATTCGTGTATTTTAATTTCATGAAATAAAAAATAATCTCAAAGATGATGAAAGCACCTTATCCACGCGCATTTTCACATATTGGCATGAATGTTCCCGATCTTGACAAAGCGGTCTCTTTTTATACCGGTGTAATGGGCTGGTACCTGCTTATGGGTCCGGTAACCGTAAAGGAAGAGAACGAAACGGCTATCGGCAAAATGTGTATCGACGTTTTTGGCACCGGCTGGGAAACATTTAGAATAGCACACCTTTCAACGAGCGACAAGGTGGGTATTGAACTGTTTGAATTTCCAACAAAACCTTCAGATCCTGCTGTATTTGATCCATTTCAAACAGGTCTTTTCCATTTCTGTGTTCAGGATCCCGATATTGAAGGATTAGCACGGAAAATCGTTGAAGCTGGGGGTAAACAGCGAATGCCGATAAGAGAATATTATCCAGGCGATAAACCCTTTAAAATGGTTTATATGGAAGATCCCTTTGGTATTATCATTGAAATCTATTCCCACAGTTATGAGCTTACCTATTCTGAGGGAGCTTATGTTTGAGATGAAAGGCACGAGGGTTTAGCCACCAAGGCACGAGGACACGAAGGTGCACGAAGTTTATTATGTTATCTCTGATCGTGTTGGCCTGATTTGAAATCGATGGCAAAATTTTATGGCTGCTGCAGGGGATTGTCTTCGTATATACCCAGATCAGCAGTAGAGAGCCGAATAGTATCCGGTAAATGCTAAATGCGCGGAAAGTAAAACGTTCAAGAACACAATTTAAAATTCAGGCAGTCATCAAAGAAGAAAATAATTGACAATCTCCCGCGAATATCTTCTCTTATGCCCGAAACTATCAACCAATCTGTATGATGAGCAATTTGACCGGTTATGTTGAAACGCGTTTTGGTGACCCAAAAAACAGAAGACGCATTTATGCGGGAGCATTCATTGCCCTGATTATTGCAGGCGCGTATGCCGGGCTGCATGAACTATTTCCGGAATCGGATGGCCATTACGGCTTTTGGTCGGTCATGCCACCGCTGGTGGCTATCGTACTTGCATTCTGGACCCGCGAAGTGGTAAGCGCCCTTTTTATCGGGATTTGCCTTGGCGGGGTAATAGCCGGGGATATTAATATCGTCAGTGGTTTTCTGATCCCTTCCATCGGCACGGAAAGTTTTGCCCTCATTTTACTGGTGTATCTCTGGGCGCTGGGCGGACTCATCGGCATTTGGACCAGAACCGGCGGGGCCGAAAAATTCGCGGTATGGGCGAGTAATCTGATGGTGAGCGGGCCGCGGTCAGCCAAGTTCTTCACCTGGCTGATGGGCCTCATCTTTCACCAGGGCGGTACCATTAGCACTGTTCTGACGGGTGCCACGGTTCGACCGGTATCTGACAAACACAGAGTTTCACATGAAGAACTTTCCTACATGGTAGATAGCACCGCCTCACCTGCGGCCACGATTATCCCTTTTAATGTATGGCCCATATATGTGAGCGGGTTGGTAATTGGTACCGTAGCCCTATTTGAAACACCTCAGGATGGTATCAATTTTTTCTTCTCCTCCCTGCCGTATAATTTTTATGCCATCTTTGCCATTCTGATCACTCTATTATTTGCATTGGAATGGCTGCCATGGGTGCCCGGGAAAAAGATGCGCGCAGCGATAAAGCGTTCCCGAAACGAAGGCCTGCTGGACAGGCGCGGCGCCACTCCCATGGCTGCTGATGAGTTGACACAAAGTAAAATTCCAAAAAATTATAATCCGGGACTCATCGACTTTTTTGGGCCGATCGGGGCACTGCTTGGCGTGGCTATTCTTCCATACGCTTATACCTTTTTTATTCTGCGATCAGACACCCCCACACTTCTTATTGCAGAAGCATTTGTTCTCGCGGTTTTAGTGGGAATTGGGATTGCTTTAGCTAAGGGAATGAGTTTACAGGTTGCCATCAACGGGTTCATTGACGGATGCAAAGGCGTCACAATAGGGGCCATTATTCTGGCCCTGGCGGTAACCCTGAAGGAAGTGGCCGATGCTGTGGGTACTGCCGATTATGTTGTTGAGATGATCGGTGACCTGATCTGGCCGGCATTTTTGCCCGGCGTGTTGATGGTGCTCTGCATGATCATTGCTTTTTCAACAGGTACGTCATGGGGAACGTATGCGGTGGTCTTTCCCATCGCTATACCGCTTGCCTGGGCGGTTGTTCCGGATGTCTTTTTTCTGCAGCTCTGTTTTTCAGCAGTAATCGGAGGGAGTGTGATGGGAGACCAGTGCTCACCCATATCCGACACCACCATACTCAGCTCATTGGCCACCGGCTGTGATCTGATGGATCATGTAACCACCCAGCTGCCTCTGGCCATTCTGGCAGGCATACTGGCCATGATTACGTATGCGGGAATGGTTATCTTATTTGTGTGAGTAAACCCCCATCTGAGAACAAAGAGAAGCTATGAAAGCCGAAGAACTGAATGAGCTCAAAAAATTGATTACATCTCAAATACAGTCAACCGAACAGGAGATTACGGAATTAATTGAGCTTACAAAGCCCATTACACTGGATAATTCTATCGGGAGATTATCGAGAATGGATGCCATCAACAATAAGGCTATAAATGAAAAAGCCCTGCGTGACAAAAAACGCACTCTGCAAAAACTGGAGCGGGCAGAGGAGCGGGCCGGCAATGCTGAGCTGGGTACCTGCCTGAGTTGTGGTGATGACATCCCGTTCGGACGGTTGAAATTCATGCCTTATACCACTCGCTGTGTGAAATGTGCGTAATCCCAAGACAGGCTTTCTGAAACGAATTCAGGCCAAAGCACATTGATATAGGAAGAATGCCATGTAACTGCATTATATCCTAAGTCACCAATTTTCCAATTTAATAAGTAGAACTCATGCACGAAATTATCATTACAGGCGCTTCAAGGGGTTTTGGCCGGCATGTTGCCAGCCAATTGGCAAAACCGGGCAGGCACCTTCACCTCATCTCGCGCAGTAAATCAGAAGAAACAGTATCAGAAATTCGTAACAAAGGAGCAGAAGCTTCCATTTGGACAATGGATCTCTCCATCACTGAAAAGCTGGAAGAGACTTTTTTGCCTTTGCTGCATTCGATAAGCAGCCGAAACCCGGAAGCGATTGGCCTTATTAACAATGCCGGAACCATTGAACCGGTTGGTCCGCTTGGGAAGTATGATACTGCCGATTACCGTAATCATCTTGAGCTGAACTATGTTGCCCCTGCACTTTTAGCTCACCTTTTTGTGAAACGTTTCCAAAAGTTGCCTGTGAAAAAGCGGATTTTCTTTGTAGGATCGGGGGCTTCTCAACGGCCCATTCACGGCTGGAGCCATTACTGCAGCAGCAAGGCGGGTATTGACATGCTGGCCAAAACCATTGCACTTGAACAGGATACCCGGGAACACCCGGTTGAAACGGCGGTCTTTAACCCGGGCCGTATCGAAACGGACATGCAGGAGACTATCCGGAATAAAAGCAAAGAAGATTTTCCGTTGGTGGATGATTTTGTGGCGTCAGCCTCTGATGGCCGGAACCTGCCCCCGGAACAGGTTGCAGAAAAAATGGCTCGAATATTTTTGAGTGATTCTTTTCCGCATGGGGAAATTGTGGGGAGGTAATTTTTGCCACGGAGACACGGAGGGTCACGGAGTTTCAGTGTTATTCCGTGTTTCCGTGGCAACAAAAAGATTTAGTTGATAGCGTGAATTCTACCATTTCACTCTCTCTTAAATATTAACTGATGCGAAGATTATCCGGTGCAATTTGATATTGATCTATTTGCCACGGAGGCACGGAGGATCACGGAGTTTCAGTGTTATTTCGTGTTTCCGTGGCAATAAGTGTTAAAATCCTTCCATCTGCTCTCTTTCCCGGTCAAGAATGTCGCGGGCTTGTTCGTTACTGATACTGCTAACCGGGGTGACCAGTGAGATAATAAATCCAGCCAGCATGGAACCCGTTACGGCCGGGATGATGGGGTTTCCCCAGTAACCAATCCCGTGTTCGGAAAGAAGAATAGCGAGCGAAACGGCAGACCCCGCAGCAAGCGCGGCAACAGCCCCCTGCCAGTTAAACCGCTGCCAGAAACGCCCCAACACCCCGCAGGTAAACAGGCCGCTCATAACTGTGGCGATCATATTGGTGATGTAGCTGATGATATCATCGGAGGTAAGTGCCATCAGTAATGCCAGCCCGATAACGGCCACAAGTGCAATCCTTGAATAGTAAATAACCTTATCCCGGGAAGGCATTCTGCCGGTAAGCATCACATAGAGGTCGCGCATCAGTATGGTAACACCCGCAATGGCATCGGAACTGGCACTCGACATAGTTGCCGAAAGGCCTGCAATTAACACGATCACCCCCACATATAATGGCAATACTTCGATCGCCAAAAACGGAAATGCGAAATTCCGGTTATCCAGTTCCGGATTCAGTGCAAAGGCCGCCATCCCGATGAGTGCAGGGATGAATGAAAACAGCAGATAAATACCGCCCGACCATACAAAGGAAGTACGCGCTGCCGAAACGCTTTTTGAGGAGTAGATTCGCTGCCTGAACGAGGGTGTTGCCAGCACTCCCACGGCAATCACCATCACCAGAGAGAGTGCATGAATGGCCCCCATTCGTTCAACTCCCAGCGTACTCACACTGCCGGCGGGCTGTGCCTGCATCAGCGCTTCCCAGCCGCCCGACTGCTGTATGGCCAGGATTGCCATCAACATAAAACCGAAAAAGAGGATGATAACCTGAATGGTGTCGGTCCAAACAACGGCCCGGTAACCTCCAATGACGATGTAGATACTGAAACCCAGAGCAACCACGATTTTTGCCGCCTGGATATTCATGCCGGCAATCCAGGCGAGATACATTCCCCCGCCAAGTATATGCGCTCCGAGCCAGCCGATACAGGCAAGAAAAATGAGGATGCCGGTCAGGTTTTTAACAAGGAGGCTGGCGCCCGCATAATAGGAGAGTTCCTCGCTCATGGTCATAAACCGCAGCTCTCTCACCGGTGCAAACCACCAGGCGGCCAGCAAAATCCCGAAGGCACCACCTATTCCGTAAAGAGCGCCACCCCAGCCATTTTCATACCCAAATCCTACGGCTCCAATCGATGACCCGGTGCCCACCATGGTGGCAACGGTTGTTCCGAGAATCAGGAAAACCGGGAGCCCGCGTCCGGCCAGCAGAAAATCCTCACCACTCTCCTGTTTACGGGAGACCAGCCACCCAAGCCAGATAAGAAAAAGGATATAAATGAAAAAAGCGGCAAGAAAGATGGTTGTGTCCAAAGCGGCTTATTCCCCTTTATAACAGACCAGCCCCACTTCAACTTTGCAATCCACAACCAGGTCGGCAACGGAGAGAATCCTTGCAGGGGGGTTCTCTCCAAATACCTCTTTAAACACTTTATTGAAAGATTGAAAATAACGCGCGTCGGTGAGAATGACCGTTACATGCATCACATGTTCGGTTCCGTAACCGGCCTCTGCCATGATATCGAGGCAATTCTGAATGGCCAGCCGTGATTGGTCTATGATACCGCCATCCACAATTTCACCATCTTTCATCGGGGTCTGTCCCGAAACATGAAGCCAGCCATTTGCTTCTGTTGCACGTGAAAACGGGAGATGCTGCCCCCCTGTACCTTTTCCGCCCTCGGCGCCATATCGTTTAATCGTCATAATTCTGTTTTTTTGATGTACGACGGGCAGCTTGCCCGTCAGGATGAATTTGGCAATATGTAAAATTTTATTAGGTGGTGCTTTATTCTGGATCGATAATTATGGATTTTTTTGTGCGGTATCGAAGACTTTCCCGGGACGGGCAGGCTGTCCGGCGTACTTTTTTAAAAGCTTTCCGGCGCGGCCGGGGGATTGTTTTCCTTTTGGGTAGCCGGGTATGCCATTCACCCAGACCATTTTAATTCCGTCTGCCGGTTGTTTCGGGTTTTCATATGTAGCCATGTCTTTAATTTTCTCAAAATCAAAAAGGACGAGATCGGCATGAAAACCTTCGGCTATTTGCCCCCGTTTGTGCAACCTGAATTCCTGTGCAGGTAACCCGGTCATTTTATGAATGGCGGTGGGTAAATCAAAAAGGCTAAAGTCACGGCAGTAATGACCCAGAACCCTCGGGAATGCACCCCACAGCCGGGGATGGGGATGGGGATCATACGGCAGGCCATCGGAACCGATCATGGTTTTTTCATATTTCAGGATATTTTGCACGTCGGGTTCACTCATGCAGTAGTAAACAGCGCCGGCGGGCATCAGCTTATATGCTGCATCTAACAGGGGTAAATCCCATTTCGCTGCTATATCCGCAAGCAACCGGCCGCTTTTTTCCGGATGAGGATCAGACCAGGTGATATAAATATCGTTCTCGTCGGTTACCTGTCCCGGGTCAAGATTGCTCGAACTTGCAGAATAGGGGTAACAGTCGCAGGCAAACTGATGCGATTTCCTTCGTTCAGAAATGAGTTTCAGCACTTCATCACTGCGGCCCCAGTTTGCGGCACCGGCACATTTCAGGTGGGAAATAATAAGCGGAACCCGGCGGTGGCCGGCAGTATCAAAGGCTTCGTTAATTGCATTCAGGATGCCATCAAATTCGGTGCGCATATGCGTGGTGTAGATGCCTCCGGCGTTTGCAACCACTTCGATCAGAGCCTTAACCTCCGATTCGGGTGCTTCAAAGGCGCTGTCGTATGCCAGTCCGCTACTCAGGCCTATTGCCCCTTGTTCCAAAGCCTTTCGCAATTGCAGCTGCATAGCTATGATTTCACCTTCGTTTGCAGGTCTCAGCAGATCAGAAAGATGGTTATTTCTGAGTGAAGTGTGCCCAATAAGGGCTGCTACATTTACAGCGGGACGGGCATGTTCAACCGCTTTCACATAATCGGCAAATTCCGGATAGATAAAATCCTCCTTTTTCCCTATCAGGTTCATCGGATTGGGCAGATGTCCACTCAACGTAACAGGACTCGCACTGATGCCACAGTTTCCAACAACAACCGTAGTAACCCCCTGGCTTATTTTAAACTCCATCCCGGGTGTTTTGATTACGCTGGTATCATCATGTGTATGTACATCAATAAACCCGGGGGCAAGACAGAGGCCCTCTGCATCAATCACATGTTTAGCTGAAATATCAGCACCGGGTGTATGAACCGATATTTCACCGGAAGTATTTATGGCGATGTCAAGATCTTTTTCCTCTGAGCCGCTTCCATCAAAAACTCTTGCTCCGCGTATGACTGTCGTGTATTTCAAAAGGATCGTTTTAACAGATGAGTTTCAATAAAA
>SKKO01000273.1 GCA_007123715.1 Balneolaceae bacterium
ATAGTACTCCATATACTTCTTTCGGATTGCCGGATGGCCAATACCCTCCAGTAGTAGGTAGTATTCAATTCAAGGTTATCCGGCGGCAGGAAAAATGGTTCATCGACTATAACATCCATTACAGGCTCATGAAAATTACTGCTGCCCGAAATTTGCAGGCGATATTCTGCAGCTCCTTCAACAGGGTTCCATTCAAATAGCGGCAGCAGGTTCAGGCGATCTGTCTTGTGGGAGGGAGTAGCCAATACCGGGCGTCCCAACAAGTTGTCATCAAACAGTAAATCGATGCAACCCGGCCCGAGCGGCCAGGCCATATCTTTCAGCAGGCCACAGAATACCGGCCCGGGACTGTGAACGGCAAGTGCCATATCCATTCTCGGCCTCATCAGTGCATTTTCGGAAGCCGAAAACGCTGTCTGGTCAAAATGAGAAAAACTGGATCCCGGCCTGTACGGCGATGGAGCATAAATAGGAACCCTGAAGCCACTGTTAGAACTTTCGGCATCCATTCCGGTAAAAAATAGTCCCTGCTCTCGGCCAGTTACCGCATTGTATAATCCAGCGGAATTATTTGGGTAAAGCGATTCATCAATAACCTCATCAAAGAAACCGTCAACTGCAAAACGGTCATAAATTACCGGCTGCCGGACTCCCTGCTGATTTTGTCGTCCCCATTGGGCTGTTTGCCGGGATACATCCCCCCGCATACTGCCAACAAAACCGATCCCATGGCCAATCTCATGAAGCGCAACTGTAACAAAATCGATAGTCCCGGAAGGCGGATTGGCATTGATTCCGAAGTGCCAGTTTTCATAGTTGCAGTTCATATTGATGACAATATGATGATCAATAGCCGGTGAGACACCCGGTTGTGCAAGCACATCAAATCCGCTCATGGCACTTGCCTGTGCAGCACTGTACAGAGTATTGCCCGCAATGCCCTCACCGGTTAAGGTGTAGTATAGAGTTGGCCCTGCAGAGCCGAGAACTCCCGTTCCCAAAGCTCTCCAGTTTGCCTGAATAAGAATGGGAACTTCAGAACTGAGATGATAAGACCAGATATTGATTGCATAGTCAAATGCTTCGATCGCCTCATCCGGCCATTCCACACCATCGCAATTGCTGACATAAGATACCCCGAATTCGGTACCGGTAAGAGGATCGGCCATTTTAAGCTGGCTGGGAAAAGGATTATAGCTGTAACGGGCATTCTCGTCGGTGGATTCTAGAATACAGGTTTCACCAATGTGCTCTTCATCCACAAAAAAGGGCTGGCCTAATTGAATAGATTGTGCCCATACCGAGAAATGACAAAAACTCAGGATGCACGCAACTGTAAGTATTTTTTTTGTTTCTGACACAAATTTATTGGAACATTACTATAAAAAAGTTGGGCGGTGGTCCAAAGACCGATCACCGCTTTTCTCCGGGAACCGGAAAGCGCTGAAGAAAATCCCAACAAATCGGTTTTGAAAAATCAAAACGATGTCTGGCTGTAAAAAGATCCCGTATATAAACCAGTTCCGATAAATACTTCAGCCGTTTTCGGTTTTTTCAGGCATAACCATTCCCCATCGGCATGCCTGGGGCAAAATTGGTAGCGCCATTTTTTATTTGGCCAGCTTAGATCCTTCTTTAAGCGGGTTAAAATAAAAAAACCGTTCAGGGTCTATGACATATCGGTGCCGAACTATTAAGGGACAAAGAATTATGATTTAAATTAACCTGTGTCCTGATTACTTGATGACAGACATTTTCTGGATATTCATTACATCTCCCGCAACAAACCTGATGAGGTATGTGCCCGAAGCAAAGTTGGCTGAGTTTAATCTTGTAAAGTAAACACCGGCACTTTGCTGTTCATTTACCATAACGGCAACTCTTCTGCCTGTTATATCATAAACATCGATAAGTACATCTTTCGTATCCGAGAGCTGATAGCGAAGTGTAGTAGCCGAGTTGAAAGGGTTTGGATAGTTTGGATCAATCCTGGTTTCCCGTACAACTGTTGTAAAACTGTTTATGTTACTCCACTCACTTTCACCACCGATGTTGATCGCCTTTACCCGCCAGTAATAAATTGTGGCAAAATCAAGTGATGACATTTCGATGTATGATGTTTCAGTCAGATTTATTTCAATGGGTATTGAGTTGAAATCTTCATCAAGAGAAATTTGGAGCAAATAATCAGTAGCCCTGTCACTTGGAATCCATGATAATTGCGGGTTCACGGATACCTGGGATTCTTCATCGGAAGGTGCGCCAAGCATTACAGATTCAGGCCGCTGGATGATGGTTTTAAATGTCCGCACTTCACTCCAATCCCCGGCACCGCCTTTATTTGTTCCTCTTACCCGCCAGTAGTAATCTGTAAAAAGCTGAAGAGATTGAGTGGAAGCAAAACCGGTGAATGCTACATTTCTATCTATAACCAGTTCGGTAAATTCAGGATCTTTAGCGATTTGAAGATCATAGCGTTCTGCCCTTTCAGTATCCTCCCAACGGATTTCAAAACCGGGGCGCAGGTTTTCGGCTCCGTCAGCCGGCAAAATCAATGTTGTTAGAGATGGTGGATTAATGGTTGTTGAGAACCACCATATGGAACTCCAGCCGCCGGTACCCTCGGCGTTTAAAGCGCGAACCCGCCAAAAGTAAAACCCGTTGAATTCAAGTTCGTTCTGAAGTGTCAGACCGGAATCCGTTACAAACTCATTGGCAATCTGGTTGTTAAAATCGAAATCGGTCGCAATCTGGAATTGATAACCTTCAGCCCCTGAAACGGGATTCCAAAGGAATTCAGGGCTTAAATTCAGGTCTTCCGCACCGCTGAGCGGAGATAGCAAACCGGG
>SKKO01000374.1 GCA_007123715.1 Balneolaceae bacterium
ATTAATTGATTCTCCAGTATATTGATTATATCCTGAGCAGTTCCCAAACCACATATCTGGCGCAGCGCCTTCAATGCTGTCATTAAAACTTTTGAAGGTGATGGTTGGCCGTTTGCTAAGCTTTGAATTAGCCTCGTCAAGGCGACTTTTCAATGAATTTCGGGAATAGGAATACCGGGTGTGTTGCGTAATTCTGCCTCGGTGAGTTACAAAATGTTACAAAAATGGGAATAATTTGCTCCCAAATGATAAAACAGCAGCTTGTGTAAAAGGCATAAAAAAACCCGTTTAAAGCTAATTAAACGGGTTTTTTGAGGCGTACACCCGACAAGATTCTCCCGAAGGGATCGCTATGCGGGAACATGTAACCGCCTGGATTCGTAGTCAGGTATTCTATCCAGTTGAGCTACGGGTTCGATAAGTGAATAATGCACCGAAGGGATAACCATGGAAAATATCGAACGGATTGCCGTTAATATTCATCTCAATATTTTCAGAAAAACATCAGCTTTAAAAAGTACACCCGACAAGATTCGAACTTGTAACCGCCTGATTCGTAGTCAGGTACTCTATCCAGTTGAGCTACGGGTGCAGGGAGTGATTAATGAACATCGAATATCGAACATCGAATAATGAATATCGAAGGGATTGCCGTCGATGATTCATCTCATTATTCACAAAAAAACAGTATCAAAAGAACGTTGGTGCTAATGACTCAGTACCGCGAAGCACTGCTTCGCAATATCAAAGCCTGTGATTTACTGCTCAATAACGGTCCGTTAAAGATACCATCTTTTGATTAGAAATCACCCGCTTGTACTTGTACGCCCGGAAGGATTTGAACCCTCAGCCTTCTGATCCGAAGTCAGACGCTCTATCCGATTGAGCTACGGGCGCGTTCAGAAAATTTCAAGACTCCAAAAATAAGCGTTTTCCCATTCGGATACAACCAAAAGCTGACTTGAAAAATGATCATTCTCTTAACTAACGTGCCAAAGTGAACAAATTTTAGGATATTGGAATAGTGTATCATAGTGATTCAATCAAATAAAATCGAGGCTGGTTATTTGCAATCATTTCGAAAGAACATATTAAAACTGCTTCCGATACTGGCAATTGTATTGCTTGCCGGGCTCGTATTATCCAGGGTATGGACACCCGCCCCCCAGGTGGCACCGGCTTTAAACATAACGGCAACCGAGGCGTCAGATCATATTGGCAAAACGGCTGAGATTTGCGGAATGGTTGCATCCGCGGCATATCTGCAGCAGGTGAGGGGCCGGCCAACCTTCCTCAATTTCGAACAGCCGTATCCCGATCAGGTTTTTACAGTAGTAATTTGGGGAGATAACCGGTCAGCATGGAGTAGTCCGCCTGAAAGGCTTTATGATCAGCAATCGGTCTGTGTTACCGGCCGTATCACTTCCCATGAAGGAAATCCCCAGGTAATTGTTAGGAAACCGGGAAATATCCGGGTAGAATAGATGGTTACGGGGTGGAGTTGACGAACTGTTGAACTGATGAACTGTTGAATTGTGAAGTTATTGTTTCGATGGATCGCTTTTCCAATTCATGTAATCTTATCAAATCTCCACAGTTCCACGTTAGGCAAAGCGGAACACTCAACAGTTCATCAATCGAAATACTGCTCTGCGTAGAAAGTGCTTTTAAAACAGATTTTATTTAACTACCTGGGAAGCACAGTGTCAGTAATGGTCGTCGAGGGTATAATCGATTTTTTCGATCATGTTTTCACAGGCCTCATCCAGAGAATCGCCATCGGCGTTAAGCAATATTCCTTTACTGTTTTTTGCCGAAACCCGGAATGAGCCTTCCAAACCCTGTTTTCCTCCAAATAGACTGAACCCGCGGTATCCCTGGTTCCTGAGGATGTTTACCCGCTCATGGATGGTGGAATGGGTGTGCATATCGTGTTCAAACATAACAGCCTCACATTTTAGTGTTTGCCTTTTTGTTTGTACTTAAAAAATACAAAAAAACCGTTTTTATTGTTTAAAATCTTTAAAAGTCATCAGCATACCCCGGTGCTTTTCCGGGATTTCTGACAGCGAAAAGGGCTGCCAGGTTGTGATCAGATATTGACACTCTGTAAAAACTATTTCCGCTTGTCTTTGATATAGATCGCTTTTGACTGGCCATCTCCGGTGCGGCGTTCTTCCATTTCGAACAGCTGCATGGCGTTCAGCAATTCGCCAAGCTTGCGGTATCCGTAATTACGGGGATCAAATCCCGGTGATTGTTTGGCAATGTAGCTGCCTACCGGAGCGAGGTGAGCCCAGCCGCTTTCGTCGGATGATGCATCAATGGCATTCCGGGCAAGGTTAACAAGCTTGGTATCCTGTTTCAGCAGGTTGGGGGATTTGCGTGTTCGATCTTCTTTGTCTTCATCTTCTTTTGCGAGCACTTCGGTGTAGATGAATTTATCACAGGCAGCCACAAAGGGTTCGGGGGTTTTTTTCTCGCCGAATCCGTAAACAACCAAACCCGATTCCCGGATACGGGCGGCGAGTTTTGTGAAATCACTGTCACTCGATACCAGGCAAAACCCGTCAAAACGACCGGTATAAAGAAGATCCATCGCGTCAATAATGAGTGCGCTGTCAGTAGAGTTTTTCCCTTTGGTGTATCCGAATTGCTGCATGGGCTGGATGGAATACTCCAGTAAAATCTCCTTCCAGCCTCGCAACTGGGGCTGAGTCCAGTCGCCGTAAATGCGTTTCACATTCGCGGTACCATATTTGGCAATTTCTGCCAGCAGGTTCTCTGTGATGGAAGGCTGAGCATTGTCGGCATCGATCAGAATGGCAAGTCTCTGTGTTGAAGATGGTTCCATATTGCGGGGTTTGTCAAAATTTTCAGAAAGGTAACAAATGCTGTATTAAAATGATCACCATTTGCCGTTGCTTCCACTGCAAAATGAAAAGCGTTAACCTGCAAAGGGTCATCCAAATTGTGTGGTTTGTCTCATTTCCAGACGCTGAAAAAACCTTGCGGACGCTTTCAGGTCGATTTCCGGCCTGTCAATTGTTGCGGATTAGAAATAAAATACACAAACGTGGATGTTTGCACTATCGTGGTTCAAGTTAGTGCTTGCGATATCTATCTTGTAATATCAACCTTAAAAAGTTGATAATGGCATATAAAATGCGGATATATATAGGTATTAAAATATTCAATTAATTAGTGATTTATGCCAAAATGTGAAATTTACCAGGATGTGAAAGGTGAATGGCGATGGCGCCGGACCGATAAAAATGGCGATATTGTTGACTATTCCAAACAAGGTTTTGAAAACAGGGAAGATTGCGAGAAGAACGGGAAGGACGATGGCCCGTGCACAAGTTATAAACTGGTACTCTGACGGAAAACATTTTTTTGATTTTTTAATCGTCACGTTGTCAGATCAATTTCCAACCTTACAACATCTGCCGGATCTGCTCCGCAGGAATCCCAATGGGGTCAGCGTTGTCCATGCAAAGGCGCATCAGATGGTTGGTTTGTCTCATATCCCGACGCTGACAGGAGCTGGCGCACGCTGTCAGGTCGATTCTCGGGCTGTTAGTTGCACATATCGATCACTGGGTGCACCCAAATCACGCATCACGCATCACGAAACCGGGTTAAGGTAGGCCCGTGCGATGGCTGCGAACTGCTTCGGCTTATCTAAAAAGGCATAATGGCCGCAGTTCTCCATAACAATAAGGGTACTTTTCGGAAGATTTTTTTCCATTCTTTTTGCCTGATCCAGCGGTGTTGACTGATCATTTTCACCCCAAATCAGCAAAATTTCATGCTGAATTGCAGGAAGCAGTCCGTCAAGGTGCTCGGTTACGGATTTAACGAAGGTTTCTCTCATTACTCCGGATAGCTGTCGATAATCGGAGGATCCGAGTTTCTTCCATAGGGTTGTATTCCGAAGCCGGTTCAAGCCTTTTTCTCTCAATGGACCGGGTAGCAGTAAAAAAGGAAGCTTCAACAGTTTGGCTGTGTATTTTTTGAGATAAAATGAAACGGGCCGCACAGGTTTTAATCCGGCCGCTCCCGTGAAAATCACTTTGTCAATGCGGCTGGCGACCGTGTGACCGCTGAGAAGTTTGAGTGCAACCCTGGCCCCGTATGAATGCACAAGCAGATCAACGGGGCCGTCCGGAATTTCACGGCCGATGAATTCTGCGGTTAAATCGGCATAATTGCCAACGCCCCAGGCGGACGAAGGTTCCGGCGATTCACCAAACCCGGGAAAATCGGGAAGGTAACTGGTTCTGATATCATCAAGCTGTTTTGCTATGGGCATCATCACCTTAGAGCTGCTTCCCCAGCCGTGAAGAATAACCAGCGGTTTGCCACTCCCGGTTTTCTGCCAGGCAATTTTTAGTCCGCCGATCTCGGAAAAAAGTACACTCATGAAAATAAATTGTAAGGAATTGCCTTTTTACGGTTCATAAATATACGGAAGCAATATACAGTGTAGGAAC
Organism: Balneolaceae bacterium; assembly: GCA_007123715.1. Taxonomy (GTDB): domain Bacteria; phylum Bacteroidota; class Rhodothermia; order Balneolales; family Balneolaceae; genus Rhodohalobacter. Next base: position 4,497 of record SKKO01000374.1, read on the forward strand.
ATTTTTCATGTTTATCGTCACTGCTTTAAACAAAAACCATTTTACGGTGTTCCGGAAATATTGACAGTTATGAAGCGTAAGCTATTTTTTTTAATAGAAAAACTTGAAATCAAACGCGGTGAGCGCATTTCAGTGACAATTTTATTGGTAATATTGGTATTTACAAGCAGTTTTTTTGCTTTTCAACAGCCGAAAGCCAATTATAATCCAGATCATTATGCAGAACTGGAACAACTGTTCTTTGAGCGAAGCCGGTCAATAGAACAAGAGAGAGAGCTGATAATGGAACGATACCGTCCGGTTTTGCAGCTACCTGAAAAGGCAGTTGCACAAATATTGCCAACAATACATGACTCCATTCCATCTGACACGAGCAGGGCAACACAAGAACCCGCGGGGAGCCCTATAAACATCAATACGGCAAGTGCTGAGCAACTGACAGAGCTTCCGGGAATCGGGCCGGCATACGCGCAGCGTATCGTGGAATGGCGGGAAGAAAACGGCAAATTCACCTCAAAGGAACAGCTTCTCGAAATAAGGGGAATTGGACAGCGCAGGCTTGAGGTAATCATTCCTCTAATTATGCTATAAATAGCGAAAGCGCATCAGATGGTTGGTTTGTCTCATATCCCGACGCTGACAGGAGCTGGCGCACGCTATCAGGTCGATTTTCGAACTGGTATTCCTGGACGGTGCAGATCTGTTTTGAGACACTTCAAACTATTCCGGCTTCATTCCTGTAAATTCACGGAATCAATGACACAATTTGATCAGAGGTGTCGTATTTTCACGGTAGAAAATGTAACAGATTTATATCATGTCGAGTAAAATTATCTGGGCTGATGATGAAATTGATCAGCTGAAATCCCATATCATCTTCCTGGAAAGCCGGGGTTTTGAGGTTACCCCGGTAACGAACGGTGAAGATGCCGTTTCACTGATCAGGTTGAACCCGTATGATATTGTATTCCTTGATGAGCAGATGCCGGGAATGGACGGCCTTGCAACACTGGAACAGATACAGAGTGTAAGGCCGTCGCTGCCTGTGGTGATGATCACCAAAAGCGAGGAAGAATCCATAATGGAAGATGCCATCGGCAATAAAATTGCCGATTATCTGATCAAACCGGTCAACCCAAACCAAATCCTGCTTACCATCAAGCGTATTCTTGATAAAAAGCGGATCCAGAATGAAAAAGCTGCGCAAACGTACCTGAAAAGTTTTAACGAACTTTCGTCAAAATTCAGCAAACAGACCGACTGGAAGGAGTGGATTGAAATTTATAAAACCCTGACTCATTGGGAGCTGAATCTTGAATCAGGTGATGAAGCCCTGCAACAGGTATTGCAGGACCAATTTCAACAGGCAAACCAGGCATTCGGTAAATTTATTAAACTGGAATACCGGAGCTGGCTGCAGCGAAAAGAAGGTGAACATCCTACACTAAGTCCTGATCTTCTCAAAAGGCACGTTTTTCCAAAGCTGAAGGATGGTGAGACCGTTGTTTTCTTTTTAATTGACTGCATGCGTTATGATCAGTGGCTGCTTTTCCAAAGAATGCTGGACGACTACTATAACATAGATACCGAATTTTACTATTCTATTTTACCTACAGCCACCCCATTTTCGCGAAATTCCATCTATTCAGGGCTTTTTCCGCTCGAAATACAGCGAAGATATCCAAACCTGTGGGAGATGGTGCAGGATGAATCATCCCTGAACCGCCACGAAGAAGAACTCTTAAAGAAGTATCTGCGCCGCCATCAATTACCCAGCCAGGTGAAGTATGAAAAAATCATACAGCCGGAAGAGGGTAATAAAATTGCTGACAAAATTTCAAACTACACCCAAACCCGGTTTACCACTATCATTTATAACTTTGTGGACACACTGGTTCACAGCCGCTCCGATTCTGAGGTACTTAAACAGCTTACTCCTGATGTATCCGCATTCCGATCACTGACAGAAACCTGGTTTCAGCATTCATCGCTGCTCCGGATGTTTAAGGAGCTGGCCAAAGAAGATGTTACGGTTGTTGTTTCGACCGATCATGGCTCCGTACGCTCTATGAGAGATACCAAAGTGTTCGGCGACAGGGATGCTGCCACAAACCTTCGCTACAAGTACGGCCGGAACCTCAAAGCCCAGGAGAGTGCTGCAATTTTTATAGACAAGCCACATTCCTACCAGTTGCCCGTTGACCCGCCGGCCAATACTTACATTATTGCCAAGGAGGATTACTTTTTTGTGTACCCCAACAATTACAATAAATTTCAAAGCCGGTATCGCGACACTTTCCAGCACGGGGGTGCTTCAATGGAGGAGATGATTTTACCGGTTGCCACGATGAAACCCCGCCGATAAAGCTATGGTGAAGTACACAAGCAAAAGCGAAAAAGAAACCATGGCTATTGCACGGGAATTTGCAAAAAAGGTAAAAGAAGGGGATGTTATATGCCTTTACGGTAATCTTGGAGCCGGAAAAACCTGTTTTGTGCGCGGGTTTGTGAAGAACTTCGGATTATCTGGGAATGAGGTGAGTTCACCCACATTCACAATAATTAATGAGTACGAAGGGTTTATCCCGATTTACCATTTTGATTGCTACCGGCTTGAACATGTTCAGGAAGCTCTCGAAATCGGTGCGGAAGAATATTTTTCCGGTGATGGCGTTTGCATTGTCGAATGGCCGGAAAAAATTTCGGATATTTTACCCCCCGATATCAAAACAATTTCATTTGAAACAACAGGCAAAAACGAAAGGATAATTACCATTCATACAGAAGTTTAAAAATGGCAACCAGGAACCGACGATTATCTTACAGGCTCGATTTATTACCGGTGATTTATCCTTATCACAGAAGGGCATCTAATAACCTGCAACTCGGGGATCTTGTTTATTACGGACCCTCACCCGAATATTATGGCATTGGTGAGATTGTTGGCGCCGAGGATAAATATTGTGTAGTCGATTTTCGCGGAACCGGGCTTCTTGGCATCCAGAAAGATGTTTTTTCAAATAAATATCTCATCCCCATCCATAAACTGAATTTAGGGCATATACTTAAATCAATCTGAGTTGCCTGAACCCTCACTCCTCAATTTTAACTTGCCTGCGCCCCACAATGCAATCGCGGCAAACAAGCCGGGATAAAAAGGTTCAATGCCGTAAAAAGTATATGATCCATCGTAGTCCGGGTACCAGGTTCCTAAAATAAGCCATGTCAGAGATATGAATGTGCAGCCAATAATGGAATATAGCACAAAACGGGCAGGAAGCCGGAACAGATTGAGGTAAATGCCAAGCACAGGGACCAGCAAACCAGGGATGAAAATGGACCCGATTATATACCAGAGGTCAATCACACTTGGATAGATGATGATGAGCAGAATGCCGATAATCGCTGAAATCAGGATACTGATACGTGTAAGCAGATTGGGCTTTACCTCAGGAAAGTACTTTGACAGATAATCACGTCCCAGAGTTTGGCCTGAGATAAACAGGTAGCTGTCTAATGTGGACATGATTGTTGCCAGCAGCGAAAGGAAAAACAGCCCTTTGATACCGGCAGGCAGAATCTGGTCGGCGAGAATTGGATAGGCAAGAATCGGCTGCTCAAGCCCGCTGCCCAGGATAGCGAATGCATACAGTCCGGCAAAGCAGGTGAGAAAATCGAACACCATCCAGAAACCGATGGAATAAAATATTCCCTTACGCGCCACGGCCGGTGATTCTGCCGCAGCCGCGCGCTGATGGAAACTTGGATCCACAAATGTCCACAGCGCAATAAAAAACCAGACCAAAATATATTGCCAGTTGTGTCCGCCGGTGATGTCCATATGACCGTCAGTCAGTGACCCGATCAGGGTTCCGAAACCTCCGAACTCAATTACAGCATAAATAAGCAGGATGATGAAGCCGCTGAACATCAGGATCACCTGGAGGATATCCGTCCTGATAACGGCCCCAAACCCTCCGATGGTAATGTAGAGTACCGAGAAGAGTGCCACCAGAGAAGCATAAAACAGGAAAGGAGCTTCACCGCCGCTCAGATATTGAAATAGTAAACCCAGCATCAGGATGTAAGGAGCCGGACTCACGAGGATGAAAATGGGCAGTGCACTGATTCGTCCTGCACGTTTACTGTATTGATTGGCAATTGCTTCCGGGATGGTAAGGGCTTTGTTCATGCGGATTTTGCCTGCAAGAAAAATGGCAAACAGAGCTGAAAAGATGTAAAACGGGGCGCCAAGAATCAGCCATTGCGAAATGCCGAACTGGTAACTCCATTCGCCGATTCCAAGAATGCCTCCATACCATGTTGAAACAAGTGTAGCCACAAAAGCGGGCAGGGTTACTTTGCGTCCGCTCAGCAAAAAATCTTCTTCGGTTTCAGCCTTCCAGCCTTTTTTCCAGCTTATCCAGATAAGAAAGAAGAAATATGCGGCAATAAGCAGCCAGTCGATCAGTGCAAATTCAGAATTCACTCACTTTAGGTTTTGTGATTTACAAGAAGTAGAAGGTCTCCCTTTTTGAAAACAATTTCGACTGTTTTTTTGATTGTTTCATTGGAACTTCCATCCTGCACCCCGTTTTTGAGTGATCCGTTTGCAAGCGGATACTTGAGCCCTTTGGTTGTGATTCCCTCAACTGATCCGGAGAGCGGGAACAGCGATAGCGATGTGTACAGCGGGAATTCTTCTCTAAATGGAGAAAGGATCATCCTGATTTCAGAGTAGTTGTCTTTGAAACAGATGGATTCAAAGTGCGGGGTAAACTGAAGAAGTACTGATAGATTCTTCAGGGTGTGATCGAGCCGCTTGCCGGTCGCACCAAAAACCACCACATGACCTGCCGATTTTTTCTTTGCATAATTCAGGGCTTTTTCGAGGTCGTTAGTTTCCTGGTCAGGATCACGCACAATCTCTGCAAGTTCATTGCCGGCCGGGGTATAGCTGTCCAGGTCTCCGATGATGATATCGGGCGAAAAACCCATTTCCATGGCTTTGGTTGCCCCACCGTCGGCTGCTATCAGGACTTCAGCATTCTTTATATCATCCAGTATGATATTTTTGGGGGCGATTTCACCATCACAAATAACAACAACTTTCATACAGCGCTCATTTAATTTGCCATAAATATATCAATTTTAGCCGCAAAGTTGTTCAGGTGGTGTGAGGGTGGGGCCGGGCGGCGCGGTTAGACTTATGCGTACCGCAAGTTTTCATGCGCCGCCCGTTGTAAAAACAACACCTTGTCATCCCGAGCCACTAATTTTGCCCAAAAGCCTGCTCTACGAAGTTTTAACGTAGTTGAGCGGGCAACACCATTGAACAGGTGACAGTCAAGAGTCCCCTATCGTCCGTTTTATGCAATGCATGACCCATATTTAAGTGTTCTATTCGTATTCTCCTCTCAAAAACCATTCCTTTATGCTATAATCGTTGATATGAAACATACCCTGAGCTCTGAAAGAGCGGCCATCAACAGCATAGTGCAACGCGCTATGATCGAAGTAGCAGAACCAGCAGTAAGCCCCAACGTGGGCGTAATCCATTCGATTTTTGATCTTTATTGATTGCAGCCGACAGCGACAGATCATGGTGCTTTTGAGGGCGTTGACGGGGATAGTGCTTCGCATCATCAGAATAGCCATCATCCCCCTTGCCGGTTCCCGGCCGATGACGGGTTTGTGCCGTCCATTACCCGGGGCGGCGTTCGCCATGCTCACTCTGCCCCGGGCTATGTGCTTGCGCCCTTACAGGGCTGGGTAGGAAAACAGCATTTTCCAAACATCTGTCATTGGTAGCGGAAACCTGCGAAGCGGTAGCGGAGAAGGTTGCAGTCGAGAGATCTTCTTTTTTAAAATTGTCCAGCCATAACAAGGGGTCTCCGCGTTATCGGCAGGAGTTATGACGAACCCTATGGCAGACGAGTGTTCTGTAAAGCAGTTGTCTAAAATTCTCCCCTTTGACCGAATAGTCCAAACATTTGCGCGGATTGTCCAAGACTGTGGGTGGCTAAGCTGCTAAATTGAATCAGGAATAAGAGTACATCTCAAATCAAAAAATCGTAAAAAGGAATGTCATGAAAAATAAATTCAACAGAACTTTTCCGAGAGCAACAAATGGCGCCACCATGAACCGCCGGGATTTTATGAGCCATTCCGGGCTCCTGTTCGGTGCATCAATGTTTTCACTGCCACACGCAGTGTCGATGATAGCACAGGCGAAAACAACACCAGATTCTCCTGTGCTCAATGATTGGGCCACGGTGCGGGGTCAGTTCAC
>SKKO01000224.1 GCA_007123715.1 Balneolaceae bacterium
CGGGGTCTGGAGCGACAAAGAAATAGTTAGTACCGTAGGTACGATCGATAAAAGGGTTTGGGGTTTATTCGACAACTGTGACTCGTTCGTGCCTACGGCACTAAACCATTGTTTTCGTTGGCCTAACCCGGAATACCGCAAAGCGATCCCTTCGGGGAATTCGCGGTGCTATAAGATCGGACGTGTCTCCGGCACTGGGGTTCATGGCTGTGCTTTTTTTTGAAATCCCATTTGGAAGATATCCGATCTTAAATACTTCGCATATCTGCAACCGGATATCGAAAATCGCATATCAAATTTCAGATTATGATCCATAGAGCAAAACCGTTCGTATTCAAGTCTTATTACCCGAAAACTGAACTTATTTGTTACTGAAATGTTCGATGGCACCCACCAGATATACCAACGGTGCGTTCCAGTTTATTGCCACTTCGTTGGTAGAGTAACTGCACCAGTGATCGAGAAATGTCGTAGCTGGCAAATCTGAAGGATATTCGCAGTCATCCTGTTGTCCGGGCTGCGGGCCGCCAATCACGAAGCCGGGTACCGGGTCTGTATTCCTATCCGCAGCTGACTGCCGGTGATGTGGAAACATTGGTGGTTTACTTCCGAAACCGGTTACAAAAGAATAACCCGTGGCATTTCTGCCAAGGATATAATCCATGTTTGCACGAGCAGCATTCAGGTACATTTCATTATGCGTAACCCGGTATGCCTGCAACAACATCAGCGAATGGTTACCGATAACACCATTGCTTCCCCATACAAAATCACGGTCATACCTGCCCAGTGTTATGCCATATGCCGACCGTTGAAACTCTTCAAGAAATTCATCTCCCTGTTCGGTTATACGCTGTTCGATGAGTGAAATATCAGCAGCGTCTGTCAGGTTATCACGATGATGAGCAAGTGATATCCATGCCAGCGGCCTCACATAACTCCAGCTCGGAACGCCAACATTAATCTCATGAAAGTTTCTCGCATGCCAGTATGTGTCATTACGGGTTGTTATGTATAATTCGGCCGCAGCCCAATCGAATTCATCGCTCAGGTTGCGGTCTCCGTATGCGCCGGTACGTATATCGGAAGGCTGAACATAATACTGCTCCGGGTTGTGTAAAGCCCACTCCCATGCACGTTTTGCTGCAGCAATGGCTTTTACTGCAAATACAGGATCGTATTTATCGTAAACCCTCGCGGCAGCGGCCATTACGGCCGCAAAATTCAGGGTTCCACCGGTGGATTTCATTACTGCGAAACGGTCTTCATCGGTTTCATGAGGCATCACAACACCGGAAAAGTTTTTCGTGGTCACTTTATGATAGACTCCGCCATCATACGGATCCTGTGCAGTAAGCAGCCAGTCGAGGTTCCAGCGAATTTCATGTAGCAGATCAGGCATTTCGCTTCCCGATTCCGGAATGTTAAGCGATAAATTCTGATAATATTCCGGATAATGTTCGTAAGCAGCGAGCAGTGTATAGGTGCTGATACCTGAATTCACCGCATATTTGTTATAATCTCCCGCATCATACCAACCTTTTGGTGATGAGATCACGGTACCCTCCGGCCTTTCCGGGGATGCTGCCGATTCGTGGATATATACCACCTCATCGGGATGCCCTTTCGGCCGGGCCCGGATTCCGGCATGTTCTTCCTTCAGCTCCGTGGATGCACGGTTAAAGTAAAACGCTTTGATTGAGGCTTTGGATAATTCCCGGAAAATCTCATCGCTGATCTCGAAATCATAGGAACTTCCGGCAGCAGGATGTTCTAACCTGTATCTTCCGGGCATGGTCAGCTCTGAGAAATCGGCTATCGACACATCCTCTCCGGAAAACTCCCAGTATAAGGGCTCAGCTAAGTGAGCTTCATATACCATCTCTCCCGATTCGGCATCCACAACTCGAAATAACCCATCCACTCCAGCCGGAACAATAGCTATTTTTGGTGAATCAGGATAAAAGCCAACCTGGTTCAGTTTGATTTCTCCCTGGCCATTCACATGGCTTACTAAGATTATGGATATGAATAATAATACAACTAAATTTTTCATCACTACCGGGTTTCTCATTTTTTTTCAAGGTTTTATTCAATCACATTTATAACCGCAACATAGGAACCGTGATTTGAAGGCACGAGTGTCAACACCCGCTGTGGCCCCCACCAGTCGGTCCCGTCGAAATTATCCCATGTTGGTTCGATGATCTCTTCCTCACTCCATGACAGGGAAGCAACATTCAGCCATTTTACAGAAACTTTGGCTGCATAAACCCAGGGATCGAGGTGAACGGTGGCCCGGCCTCCGGGAAAGTAAATAGCATACTGTTTGCCCATGTTTGCCAGACAGTAGGTATCCACTGAATTTCCGACATTTTCGCACGCTTCATAGGGTTCAGCATTAAAAAGATCAAATTCATCGAGAAACATATTCACGCCTCGCAGGGTTTGTTCTGCACGGGTTGACAGCCCGATACCCCAATAAAAATCGCCTCCTCTGTGAGCCGGCCGGTGAAAACGGGTGGATGCCGCTCCGCCAAACACATTTCTCCAAAACCGCTCAACCGCCTCTTTTTCAGTTCCTGCAGCCGTATTGGTACCAACTCCGTTGCCGTACACCTTCTCATTGTTGATGGGCATCGGGCCTTCGTCCTGCATTGCAATCATTTTTCTCCAGAACACCAGGTTTTCCCAGTGCTTTTTTCCCACCGGACCCAATGCGTCCTGATTGTTCTGTGATACATCGGTGAATGTGTAAATATCGCGGTTGCTCATGGCCTGCCGAACCGATGTATCCGGTGCAAATTTCATGCTGGTAACATGTATCGTTCTGCCATATTCAG
>SKKO01000284.1 GCA_007123715.1 Balneolaceae bacterium
GAATTGATGAGAAAGGTGGGGTGGGGCACGCGGAGGCGCAACGGCGCGGAGGGGATTTTTTGGGTGGAGTTGAATTGATGAGAAAGGTGGGGTGGGGCACGCGGAGGCGCAATGATGCGGAGGGGATTTTTTGGAAGGACCTGAATTAGATTAGAATGACTGGGTGGAGTGGTTTTAAATTTTTTTACAAATGGGAATGGTTGAACTTTGTTACTTGCGCCATTCAAAAAATAACGTATCAATAAAATCTGATTTATGAATAAATCAACTGCAATATTTCTATTTCTGTGCTGTTTTGGGTTTGCATTGCAGGCACAGGATCGCCCTCATGTATTTGAGGGAGGTGAAATTATACCCATTACCGGCGAATCCATACCAAATGGAGTGCTGGTAGTTCAGAACGGAAGAATAACAGCTGTGGGGCCTGCGGGTTCTGTTTCTATACCGCGAAATGCCGAGCGTTTTGATGTATCGGGCAAAGTGATTATGCCCGGAATCGTGGATACCCACTCTCATATCGGTGAAGGTGACGGGGGTGATCGATCAGCTGCCCTGCATCCCGATGTCCGGATTCTTGATACGATCGATCCAAGAAGTAAAACCTTTAGAAAAGCTGCTTCGGGCGGACTAACCTCTATCAATATCATGCCTGGTTCAGGCCATTTAATCAGTGGTCAAACGGTATATGTAAAACCCAAACCGGCCAATACCATCGAAGAGATGCTGATTATTGTAAATGAGGATACAGGAATATATGGAGGCCTCAAAATGGCAAATGGAACCAACCCGCTTCGTGCAGACGGATCACCGGGCACCCGTGCAAAATCAGCCGCCATGGTTCGTGAAATGTTTGTAAAAGCTCAGGAATACAAAGCTAAAGTGGATGCTGCAAACGGTGACCCCGAAAAAATGCCGGCCCGTGATTTACAGCTTGAGACCCTGGTGGAAGTACTCGAAGGCAAACGGATTGTACACAATCACACCCATCGCCATGATGATATCCTTACAGCGATCCGCCTGGCTGAGGAGTTCGGTTACCGGATGGTATTGCAGCATGTAAGCGAAGCATGGAAAGTTGCGGATGAAATTGCTTCGGCAAATATTCTTGGATCGTCCATCATTGGTATTGACTCTCCGGGCGGAAAACTCGAGGCAATCAACCTGCTGAATATTAATGGTGCTGCTCTGGAGAAGGCCGGTGCCCCTGTGGCTTTTCATACTGATGATCCTGTAGTGGATTCACGGTTTTTTCTGAGAATGGCAGCATTTGGCGTCCGAGAGGGCATGAGCCGTGAAAAAGCACTAGAAGCCCTCACCATTGCAGGCGCCCGAATGATGGATATCGAAGACCGGGCAGGTTCGCTTGAGCCGGGGAAAGACGCTGATTTTATTATCCTTTCAGGTGATCCGTTCAGTGTTTATACCCACGTGGAACAGACATGGATTGAAGGGCTGAAAATCTGGGACCGCGAGAATCCGGAAGACAGACAGTACGCAACTGGTGGGTATGAGATATTCCGGGCAGCCAGCAATTATCACGTTCATTAGGAGGAAATTATCATGAAGAATAAGCATGTATATATGTTGATTTGTACTTTCATAACAAGCCTTTTGATTTTTAGTATAGCGTCTGAAGCACGCGCCCAAATCGCAGTAAAAGGCGAAAGGGTATATACAATGAACGGCAGCCCGATTCAAAACGGGGTTGTGCTGATACGGGATGGAAAAATAGAACGTGTTGGCCCGGCGAACAGGGTACAAATACCATCCGGGTATGAAGTGTACGAGGCGCAGATAGTGACTCCCGGTTTAATCGACGCACGCTCGGTAGTAGGTCTTGCCGGCTATTATAACGAAGCACACGACCAGGATCAGCTCGAAACCACAAATGCAGTTCAGCCGGAACTTCGTGCACTCGATTCTTATAATGCCCGTGAAGCTCTGGTTGGTTACCTGAACAGCGAGGGGATAACCACAATACACACCGGACACGGCCCGGGTGCAGTGATCAGCGGGCAAACCATGATTGTGAAAACTACGGGTACTACGGTAGATCAGGCGGTTGTGGACGAAGCGACCATGCTTGCCGTTACCCTTGGATCCAGTGTTAGAAATAACTTCAGTACTCCGGGTACCCGTTCAAAAGCAGTAGCCGTGTTACGCCAGGATCTGATTCGCGCCAGGGCATATGCCGATAAAAGGTCGGCTGGAGAAGAACAGGCCCGTGATCTCAAAATGGAAGCTCTTTCAGATCTGCTTGATGGGGAACTGAAAGCACTGGTAACGGCACATACCGCAAGCGATATCATCACAGCACTTCGAGTTCAGCGTGAGTTCGGTTTCCCGATGGTACTGGATGGCGCTTCCGAGGCTTATCTGGTGATGGATGAGATCAAGGCCGCGGGAATTCCGGTAATCATACACCCTGCAATGATACGCCCGTTCGGTGAGGCAAAAAATTCAAGTATGGAAACGGCGGGAAAGCTTTATGATGCAGGAATTCCGGTTGCATTCCAAAGCGGATTTGAAAGCTATGTCCCAAAAACCCGGGTTGCCAGGTTTGAAGCAGCTATTGCAGCGGCAAATGGCATGGGAATGGAAAATGCGTTAGAAGTACTCACCATTGGTGCTGCCAGGATTCTTGAGATCGATAATCGTGTAGGCTCATTAGAGGCTGGTAAAGATGCCGACCTTGTGCTTTTCGACGGAGATCCGTTTGAATACATTACACGGGTCGAAGTGGTGATTGTAAATGGGATTGTCACGCATGTGAGGGAATAGGGCACGCGGAGGCGCAACGACGCGGAGGGGGTTTTTGGATGGAGCTGAATTGATGAGGAAGATGGGGTGGGGTACGCGGAGGCGCAATGACGCGGAGAAGAAATGTGTGTGATGCATAGCGGGTTAAATTGGCCCATTGCTACAAAATTATGAATGAAGGGTAGTAAACTATAATAAATGAACCCAGCCCATCGCAGCGTATTTGCGTCGCAGCGTGATTCCCTATCAGAACGATTTCATTTACATCTTAGGTTCTTTCAAATTAAACCCTACGAAAAAGGAACGACTTTGAGAACGAATTTTCGTACCTTTTTAGATTTGAAAAGAACCCGATTCATGTCAAAAAGCAACACACGTATACCTGAAAATATCGCCGAAAATAGTGTTTCAGCCTCCGATCGGCCTATCGTGGTAAAGGGTGCGCGGGTTCACAATTTAAAAAATATCGATGTTGAAATACCCCGGAATAAACTTACTGTAATAACGGGTGTATCGGGTTCCGGCAAGTCGAGCCTGGCATTTGATACGATTTATGCCGAAGGGCAGCGGCGGTATGTGGAAAGCCTGTCAAGTTATGCGCGTCAATTTCTGGAGCGGATGGATAAGCCTGATGTGGATTATATGCACGGAATATCACCGGCTATGGCCATTCAGCAGAAAACCACAAGCAGCAACCCGCGTTCTACAGTAGGTACATCCACAGAAATTTATGATTATGTACGGCTGCTCTTTGCACGTATCGGGAAAACCATTTCACCTGTTTCTGGCAAAGAGGTCAGGAAAGATACACCGGGTTCCATTATTCAAGAACTGTTTGATGCTATCGAAGAAAAAGAACGGTTCTATGTGCTTTTCCCATTGGAATTGAGAAAAGGACGGAAGCCGGAAGAACAGTTTGCTGTACTGAAAGAAAAAGGGCTTACACGGCTTTTGAATATCAATGATGAATCGGTTACGGATCTTACACGTGATCAGTTTGATCATGAATCTATTACTCCTGAAACGCACAGAGTGCTGGTTGACCGCCTTGTCATCAAAAAAGATGATGCAACGAGAAGCCGGATCGCTGAATCTGTTGAAACGGCACTTCGGGAAGGCCATGGGCGATGTACCCTAAAAATCAAAAACGGTAAAGAACTGGCTTTCAGTGAGCGGTTTGAACGCGATGGGGTTGAATTTCTTGAACCTACTCCCCAGATGTTCTCTTTTAACAATCCATATGGAGCATGTGATTCATGTGAGGGTTTTGGCCGTGTGGCCGGGATCGATGAAGACCTTGTTATCCCGGATCACGAAAAAACAATACGGGGCGGAGCAGTAGCCCCGTTCGACTCACAAAAGTTCGGTAAATACCTGCGCGATTTTGTGCGTGTAGCTTCGCGTGAGCAGTTCCCCATCGATGTGCCCTATAAAGACCTCAATAAGGAGGCAAAGCGCATATTATGGAATGGTAAAGATGAATACGCCGGGATAAATGGGTTTTTTGAGGAAGTCAAAAGCCAGTTTTATAAAGTGCATATGCGTGTGCTTTATTCGCGCTACAGAGGTTATAGCCGGTGCCCCGAATGCGAGGGTTACCGGGTGCGTCGTGATGCACTTTATGTTATAGTAAGCGGACTGCACATTGGTGAAGTTTCGGAAATGACCATCGGGCATGCACGCAAGTTTTTTGAAGATCTGGAACTTTCTGAATTTGAACTATCCGTTGCGGGACAAATCCTTTTTGAAATCCGTAAACGTCTGAAATATCTCGATGAGGTGGGATTGGACTACCTCACTCTTGATCGTCTTACCAACACCCTTAGCGGAGGGGAATCACAACGAATTAGCCTGGCAAATTCCCTCGGCAGCTCATTGATAGGGAGTCTGTATGTTCTGGATGAGCCGACTATTGGCCTTCATCCCCGCGATAATGACCGGCTGATCAATATTCTGAAATCCCTTCGCGATATAGGAAACACCGTACTGGTGGTAGAGCATGATCCGGAAATGATGAAAGCGGCAGATAATATACTCGACATCGGGCCTTTTGCAGGAACCTATGGCGGAGAGGTTGTTTTTTCCGGCTCTTACAAAGACTTGCTTAAATCGAATACCCTTACCGGGAAATACCTTAGCGGGAAAATGAAAATACCCGTTCCGGAAAAACGCCGTAAAGGTAATGGCAAATCACTATTCGTAGAGGGTGCATCCGAACACAATCTGAAAAATATCGATGTGGAATTTCCGCTTGGAATGCTGATTTGTGTTACGGGAGTATCCGGTTCCGGTAAATCCACTCTTGTACATGATACACTATACGCTTCCATTCAGAAAATGCTTGGCACATGGAAAGAGAAAGTAGGCCGAAATCGCGGAGTTTCCGGCATCCGAAATATTGAATCAGTAGAGATGGTGGATCAGAGCCCGATAGGGCGTTCCACACGCTCAAACGCGGCAACCTATACAAAAGCTTTTGATGGAATCCGGGACCTGTTTGCCGGTACACGGCAATCCAGAATCATGGGTTATACACCGGGCCATTTTTCTTTCAATGTTCCCGGCGGGCGATGTGAAGCGTGCCAGGGTGAGGGCGTTCAAAAAATTGAAATGCAATTTATGGCCGATATTGAGCTTGTATGCGAAGAATGCGGAGGTACCCGTTTCAGGAAAGATATTTTGCAGGTAAAATACCGCGGGGAGAATATTCATGATGTTCTTGAAATGAATATCAGTGACGCGATTGAATTTTTTGTTGATGAACCCTCCATTATTAAGAAACTTCAGCCGATGGAGGATGTAGGGCTTGGTTATCTGAGGCTGGGCCAAAGTGCAACTACTCTTTCAGGTGGTGAAGCCCAGCGTGTGAAACTTGCAAAATTTTTGTCAAAAACCGGGGCAGAAAAAACACTCTACTTTTTTGATGAACCAACTACCGGCCTGCATTTTGAGGATATTGCAAAACTACTCAGATCATTTAATGAACTTGTTGATAATGGTCACTCAGTTATCATCATAGAACACAACCTGGAGGTAATGAAATCGGCTGACTGGATTATCGACATCGGGCCGGAAGGTGGATTTGGGGGTGGACAAATTGTTGGTACGGGAACACCTGAAGACATTGCGAAAATTGAAAAAAGTTATACCGGGCATTTCCTGAAGCAGGTTCTTGTTTAAACGGCACACTTTCGCATATCTTTTTGATAAAAGATTTTCCAAAGACAATTGTCTATTTCGGAAATGATATAAAGAAAACGTAAGCTAAACGGTTGCTGAATAAGAAAGTTCAAAAAAATTGCAGATATTAAAGGCTTGTGAAAATATACGATCCTACAACAATTACTCCATTATGAGGCGAGTTTTCATTGCAGCTTTTACCGTGTCTATATACTTCATTTCGGGATTATCCGTAATTGAAGCACAACCTATGCTCGAGCGTATATCTATCGTTGAAAGGGCAGATTCCCGGGGATATGTACTGCGGTATCATCTCACGGAAATGGTTCAAAGCTTTAATATAGTCAGGCCAGATCAAAATGTGATATTAATGGAACTTATGTCACCGGGTTTTACAGTTTCCGGGATTGTTCCGATTACTCAATCAGGCCAAATACGTGATATAGATTTGGTTGAACTTGAAGATGGCGTGGGTGTAATCATTTATCTGAATGAAGGTGTTTATTTTCAAACAGACGTTTATCCCGATATCAATGGCCGTGATGTTTTGCTCTCACTTGAAACCGCAACCCGCAATGAGGTATTACAGCAGATATCTGAGGGTGAATATTTTGATTGGTTTGAATCCGAAGTGGAAGAATTAGAAACGAGGCCTTCCGAGTTTCCTGTGATACGTGAAGAGACGCCGCTAGTTCGGAGACCCATAAGCGGTGTGGGTTTAAAATTAGGGGTATTGGCAGGGGTCAGCTCATCCAATGTTTTTGCTTCAGATTTCAGTTCCGGATCCAGAAATGGCACTACGTTTGGGTTATCTGCTGATATTTCCACTCCATTTATTCTGCCTTATGATATTTATACCAGCATTGAAACAGGGTTTTTCTTTACTCAAAAAGGGTTTGAAAATCCTGATCCGCAATTCCTGGCAGGGACAGTGTTTGAGTTTGATTACATTGAGATTCCGGTTCTTGCAAAATTCAGCTATGACGTACTCGATTTTGTTTCTCCCTATGTTATTATCGGACCTTCAATAGGGTTTATGGTAAATGCAGAAAGAGTCCGGTCTGATGATGCCCGCCGTGACCTTGATGACTTTACAAAAGCTGCAGATATTTCAGCTGTTGCAGGAATTGGAGTTGATGTAAAATTATTTGACACCATTTTTTCGGCACAAATTAAAAGTTCTTTAGGAGCATCAAATGTATTTAAGGAAGAGCCTGAGGTCAGAGATATGGTCCGCTTCAGACATCGCTCTCTTTTCCTGGTGGCAGGCATTCGATTTTAAAACGTTGAGTTACACTTCTTCAGGCACATTTTATAGTGTTATAATTACCGGCATCAAAACCATTGCTGAATGAACATTACGGATTCATGCTGAAACTGTTTGCAGAAATTAATGCAAAATCGTGGTGGCGCTCCATTCAGGGAATCGAACTGGCAGCGATGGTATTTTATTCCATGTTTATTTTGATTGTAGCCAGTCAGTTCATGGGATTGCTAATCGTTGTTTTGTTTACGGATCACATTGAATTTGCCCAGCAATTCTACCCGTGGATAACAGAAGACATTCAGTATTTTATTCACCTTGTGTTTGTGAATGTGCTCTGGCTGAATCAGATATTTTTCACCAAAATAAACCGGCTTAATCTCAATGAGAACAGAAAGCTGCTTGCTTTTGGATTTACGGTTAACAGGCTCTCAAATTACCTCAATTTCATCGGTTTTCTTCACCCGATAAACCTGCTTTTTATTACTATCTGGCTTATTTACGGCGGTTTGCTTACTGATTCGCCTTTGCAGCTGATGGCATCTGTAATGATGATTTTAGCAAATTATGGAATCATAAACTCTATTAAATGGAGGTTTAGGATTTTTTCAGCAGAGCGGTTCAAATTTGTAAGTACTGTCGTGATAACCATTGTGGTTTTTTTTATCCTCATCATTCAATATCACGAACATTCACTATATCTGATTTCTCCGGCTGTTGCCGCTGAAAGATTTACCAGCTGGCTAATGTATTCTCCCGGGTATCTTTTTTACTATGTTTTTACAATTGAATCGAATAATCCGAATCTGATTATTATTTCCTCGGCACTTATTATAGTATTGTTTTTATCTATTAAAGACATGATTCTCAACACCAAAGCTGCTCTACTTACCCCGGTTCAGCAGTCTTCAATTCAAATGAAGAAAAGTAATCTTTCGAATTTTATCTACTGTCTGGGGTATGAAGGAGGGAAATATTTTTTTACGGTATGGAGCCATAAATACAGCAAAGTACAGCTATTAATCACGTACGTTTTTGTAATTCCATACATTTTTATTTTGGGAGACAGTATATATGTGATTGGAGTTTTTCTCACGTTGATCCCGATCATTTTTTTGCTTGTGATGCTTACAAATATGTTTGGATTTGAAAACCGTGAGCTGCTGTTATCCCTGCAATTGCCTGTGAAAATTGAGTATTTGATAAAACAGCGTCTGAATGCTGCATTACTCATGACACTTGCGGGTTCCTCGATAGTCTTGATTTTAGTTCCTGTTTTTATAACCGACATCCCTGCAATGATTCAGGTACATATGGGTATCATTACGATTTCTCTTGTCTTTCTCCATTATATTATGAAAAGCAGTATAGATAATTATAAAAAGATTGAAGAGGTAAGTGCAATGTCTGTATCGAACCCTGTTCTGCCCGCTTCTATCACATTTTCATCGGTTTTTATCGTAATGATACTTGGAATTTTTACATTTATCGTATTTGAACCATATATCTGGTACCATATAAGTGCTCTTTTTGTATTGAATATTTTATTGTATTTATCCCTGAGAAAAAAACTGAAAACGGTGCATAAGCCCTTTAAAGAAAAACTTATTCCAAAGCTATGGAACGAGCTCTGACGATTAGTAATCTGACAAAGTCATACAGCAGGGAGCCTGTTTTGACCAACCTTGCGCTTGACGTGCCGTCAGGTACTATATTTGGATTAATTGGGCCGAATGGCGCTGGTAAGAGTACTCTGATTGGTATATTAACCGGAATTCTTACCTACAATGAGGGACAGATTTTTATGAACGGTCTTGAACTGAACCGGTCAAATGAATTAATAATCAAAAAAGAGATATCCTCTGTATTACAGCCCCCTTTACTATTCGAGAATTTTACGGGCAGCGAGTTCATCAATTACATTTGCAAAATGTACAAGTCAACTCCGGATGGCCTTGACGAAAAAATTACTTCTCTTTTCACATATTTTGAAATTGAGGAGTTTCGTCACGTACAAGCGAAGCAGCTTTCTTCGGGGAGCAGAAAAAAACTGGCATTTTGCACGGCTATACTGGTAAATCCAAAGATTTTATTCCTGGATGAACCCTTTGAAAGTGTGGATGTTATATCAATCGGCAGAATGAAAAATGTTATCAGGAAGCTGAAGGAGCGCGGTACAACCATTTTTCTAACCAGCCATATTCTGGAAGTGGTAGAAAACCTTTGTGACGACATTGCGATACTGCATAAAGGGGAAATCGTTGCCTATCTCGATTCTAAAGCCCGCAGAGAACTTCAAAAAGATACCTCCCTAAGTGAGATTTTTGAACAATATGTTGATATGAGCACATCATCATCAGCACAAATTGACTGGATTTGATAAGAATGCGGGGGCTATGTACGCCGGAGAGCTTCTTTGGCCTGGAAAGCCCCTGAAAAACGGAGGGACAGACGAACCGAATAACCGATTAACAGAGTAAGTGAGGGTAGTTTTTCGCCCAAGCCCCCCCTTCGAAATTCGATATTCAATATCCGGTGTTCAATATTCCCAAGTGCAGGGAGATCCATCCATTGCAGCTGGAATAGCACCGGCTTGCGTGTCACCTGTTTTGTGCAACGCATGACCCTGTTATGAAGCTTCTATACAGGTCATCTGCTCAAAACAATCCGCATCGCGGATGCCCGATTTTATAGGCCCGGAATTTATTCCGGGTGATGGATGCGACAAAGACATAGTTAGTACCGTAGGTACGCCCGATAACAGGGCTTGGGGTTTATTCGACAACCGTGAATCGTTCGTGCCTACGGCACTAAACCATTGTTTTACTTTGGTCTACCCCGGAATGCCGCAAAGCGATCCCTTCGGGGAATTCGCGGGGCTATAAGATCGGACGTACCTCCGGTACTGGGGTTCATGGCTGTGCTTTTGATTGAGTTTCAGATTAAGATTCATTACGCAAAATCGTTCGTATTCAAGTCCTTAAAAAAAGCATAGATGTCGGTTTACATTTCATGAAACCCTGAGTATCAATATGGCGTAGCCATGCCACACATCAAAACCCCACATTTTAATGTGGGTGATCAAGCGCATCCCAACACCAAAAGTGCCATCGACGCAGCCGGCATTTTAAATGAACATACCCTGAAAGCACGCCGCATGACCCAAAATAGAAAATAGATTCTTATAAATGCTTGATATTTATATTTTAAAAAGTAAAGCATCAATGACATGCACAAAACAGGAAAAGAATACTCCCGCCGGAGCAGAATAAATCCGGCACTCCCATTCATAAATGTTTGGCACTGGTTCCGTTACCCCAAAAAACCATGAAAAAGCAGGAACTCCTGTTTTGTGCAAAATATCATTGGCTCCTTTAGTTTGATATAAATATCAATACCATAGTGAAATCGTTCTTTACATTTGGGTCATTCGATTCGGTTGATGTTGAATGCTTTACGGAACAGATCAGGAAGGTATGATTGAAATGAACCCCTTATCAGGTTTGTCGAGGTTCACTCGTAATCTTTCCCGGCAACCC
>SKKO01000134.1 GCA_007123715.1 Balneolaceae bacterium
CCACGATTTCTCTTCCGGGTTTAGTCACTTCTATCTAATCTTTCCATTTTGCGACATAATGTAGGCCGGTCAGCTTGTCCGGCGTGGGAAAGACTTCGATACCTCACAAAATCTTTCCACGATTTCTCTTCCAGGTTTCGTTACAGCTATTTAGTCTTTCCATTTTGCGACATCCGAGGTAACGGGCAAGCTGCCCGTTCTACGTTTTACATCCGAGATAACGTAGGCCGGTCAGTGGCACTGACATCCCGACCGCTCGGGGCTTGTCCGGCGTGGGAATGACTTCGATACCACCCTAAACCTTTCCACGATAGCTCTTCTAAGTTTCGTCACTTCTAGATAATCTTTCCGTTTTGCAAGATCCGAAGTAACGGGCAAGCCCCAAAGGGATGCCTTCGGCGCTGCCCGTTCTACATAGAGATTAATTTGTGAGATATTCGTATATCATTTTGGAAATTGTAGCGCCGGTTTCGGTGCCTATTTCATTTTGAGGGAGGTCTTTTGATAGGAAGATTAATATATAGGACTGTCCATCGGGCAAATATATGATCCCGGAATCGTGGACCACGCCGGTAATGAACCCTGTTTTGTTTGCCACCACAACATCATCCGGCAAGTGTACAGGAAAAACATCCCGGTAGAACTGGTCTTTCAGAACTTCGATCATCAGTTCATCCATAGCGGGGCTCACAGCTTCTTTCCGGGCAATTTTTTCAAATATGATTCCAAGGTCCCTGGCTGTGGTGCGGTTACTCATGCCACGCTCAAACGCTTTCATGTCGTACAAGCCGCGGATGATTTCAATCCTTTCTGCCCCGATCTTCCGCATGCTTTGAGTGGTTTCCTCAGCCCCAACAAACTGCAAAATGAGGTTGGTGGCAATATTGCTGCTGTAGGTGATCATGGCATGATTCAGGTCAAACAAAGTAGCCAAATCTCCCTCTTTTCGTTCGAAAGGATCATCGCCATCAGGATTTAGGTCAAGCTTAAACTCTGACCCATCCACAATACTGTAAAAACGGTTTTCAACGATGACGGAATCGGAAAGGTTAAACTCACCGAGTTCGGCACGCCTGAACAGTTCCATCATCACCGGGGTTTTCATCGTGCTGGCCGCGTGGAAAAGAGTATCAGGATTGATCGAAAAAAACAGGCTTTCATCACCCAGATGCCGGAACCAAACGGCATAGGTTCCCTCTCTCGAATTTAGAAAATTTTCAGCTTGATTTTTAAGTTCCGAAACAGGTTCATGGCCGTGGCCGTGCTGAGCTTCTGAAGGCCCTGCAGAAACCAAACTGAATAAAATGGCAAAGTAAAGCGTCACAATTATCTTGAACAAGATATATTTGCGAGGGAATAAAGTTTGAATCATATTCATACGATCATCATATTGTTAAGCCAGTTTTGCCAATTCCTGCCTTAGTAATGAAAGACCGGGATTGCCGGGTGAGCCGAGATGTGAATATTCTTTGAACATCTCCTCCGGCGATTGGGCCGGAATGGAATCGGGATTTTCTTTGATGACACGGTACGCTTCCCTGAATGACATTCCCTCATCTTTAACAAGCCGGTTGGCAGCTTCGGCCGCAAAGAGTTCCCGTGTACATGCCTTCATCAGGTTCTCCGATTGCGGTGTTATGGAAGAAATCAGCCATCGTGCCGCTTCAAGCAGATCAAGTATGCTTTCGAAAGATTGAATAATAGGTTCTTTCGTTAACTGTAGATCCCGGTGATATCCGCTTCCCAGGTTAGTGATCAATATCTGCAGTGCAGATGCATGCCCGGCTATCTGTGAATGGCGGGCCCGCATCAGTTCGGCAAGATCCGGATTCTTTTTCTGCGGCATAATGGAAGAACCGGTGCAAACAGCTTCATCGAGGTCAAAAAAACCATAGGCCTCGCTGCTGTAGAGTATCACGTCCGATGCCAGCCTGTTGATAACTGCGCTCAGTGCCGACAGGTACTGAACCAGCTGCAATTCCACCCATCCCCTTGATAACTGAGCCGTTGTTGCACAGATGATAGGTTGTTCAAATCCGAGTTTTTCGGTCTCCAGCTCGCGGTTAATCGAAAAGGTGGTGCCAAACCCGGCGGCGGTGCCAAGCGGGGAACGGTCAACAAGGGAGCGGACACCCTCCGCCGCTTTGATCTGCATAATCAGCAATTCTGCATACCCTCCGGCCCACAATGCAACACTGCTCAGCATTGCTTTGCGTGTGTGTGTAAATCCCGGCATGGGCAGCGTTTTATGTTTTTCGGCAAAATCGATCAGCAGTTCAGCAGTTTCAATGGCTGATCCCAATACTTCGTTCAGCTTCTCTTTCTCATAGAGCCTTACAGCAGTCAAAACCTGGTCATTGCGAGAACGTCCGGCATGAATTTTTTTCCCGAGCTCACCGTATTTTTCTGTGAGAACATTTTCAATAGCCGTGTGCATATCTTCGTCTTCTGGGCGTATTTCAAATGCCCCCTCATTCCAGGCTTTTAAGATATCTTCCAGGCCATTCGTAAGAAGCAGATACTCCTCTTCCGTAAGAATCCCTGCAAATTTCAGTGCCCCGGCATGAACCGCAGAAGCGGCCAGGTCATAAGGCACAAGGACCCTGTCAAGGAAATAATCATTTCCAACCGTAAATGCTTCTACTTTTTTTGCAAGGCCCGAAGACCTTTTATCCGTTGATTTTTCCCAAAGTTTAGACATATCTGTATCCCGGAATCCTATCCGGCAATTAGTTAACGATTTACCGCACACCAGCCAGCCTAACGCAGGCCGGACAGCGCCGAAGGCATCCCTTTGGGGCTTGTCCGGCGTGGGAAAGACTTTGATACCTCCCTAAATCTTTCCACGATTTCTTTACCAAGTTTCGTCACTTCTATATAATCTTTCCATTTTGCAAGATCCGAGGTAACGGGCAAGCTGCCCGTTCTACGTTTTACAACCGGGATAACGTAGGCCGGACAATGACCCTGACACTTCGGCGCTACCCGTTTTACGTTTTGCAAAAAGTATGGGGCCATTCTTTCCAATTGCTTACAAGATTGGCTTTCACCGGGTTATTGATGGTGTAAAGTATCACATTTTCCAGTTCTTTTTCATTTCTTATTAACCTGTCATAGCTCTCTTCCTGCCAAAAAGAACCGGTTCTGTTTAACCTTCGGTTAGCCTCCAGCCCTGTAAATGATTTAAGATTTTTGAGAAGCTGGGTGACCGGCAACAATTCTTTGTGATTATTATTCTTGCCTGATATTGATTCATTGTCAAGGTGTCGAAAGACTATATGGACATGGTTACTCATTATGCAGTAAGCATATAATTCATATACTTCATTATCCCTAAAATGTAACGCTTCTTTTACAATTTCAGCTACTCCGTTCTCCCGCAACCAAGTTGGGCCTGTTGTTGCCTGATCCAGCAGCTCTTCATATTTCTTAAAAAATTTAGATTCAATATTTCTCTTTAATTTATCTTGATTTGACACCGGTATTTTTTCTGCATCTATTTTCACAACCTTTTTTCTAAGTTCTTTCAACTCCTGTATCACCTGACCCGGTAATGTGCCAGCCAATCGGATTGTAACAAAGTATTCCGCTCCTGATATTTGCCAGTGAGGTAATTTTCTTCTGTAAAATTCCATCTTGATTGCTATAGATTAATCACATGCCGTACGCCAGCCAGTGGCCGAGGTAACGTAAGCCGGACAGCGCCGAAGGCATCCCGTTGAGGCTTGTCCGGCGCGGGAAAGGCTTTGATACCTCTCTAAATCTTTCCACGATTTCTTTTCTACGTTTCGTCACTTCAATTTAATCTTTCCATTTTGTAATATAACGTAGGCCGGACAGCTTGTCCGGCGCGGGAAAGACTTCGATACCTCTCTAAATCTTTCCACGATATCTCCTCCAAGTTTCGTCACTTCAATTTAGTCTTTCCATTTTGCGACATCCGAGGTAACGGGCAAGCTGCCCGTTTTACGTTGTTTCTTTTATTAGTTGTTGTTTGAGTTGGTAGGCGGTTTTTTGGGGTAAATTCCACAGTTCAATGAAGCCGGCTGAGGCGTTTTGGTTGAATGCTGCCGATTTGTTGAAGGTTGCCAGGTTTTCATCAAATAACGACCAGGGCGATTCGAGTGCAACGACTTCGCAGTTGCCTTTGTAAAGTCTTACGGTTACCTCGCCTGTTACTTTTTTATTTTGTTCATCTATGTATGCCCTGATATTATCCAGTACCGGCTCAAAATATTTCGCACCATACACAAGGTATGCCCATTTCTGGTCAATCAATGTCTTCATTTCATTTTCTTCCCGGGTAGATACAAGCTGCTCGAGGTTTTTGTGTGCCTGTATTAAAATATGAGCGGCCGGATTTTCATAGACTCCCCGAACCTTTAGCCCAACAACCCGGTCTTCAATAAGGTGGAAATAACCCACACCGTGTTTGCCGCCAATCTTGTTCAGGAGCATGATCAGGTCTTTCTTGTCGTATTCGATTCCGTTCATTGAAACGGGTACGCCTTGTTCAAATCCGATTTTAACGATTTCTTCCTGGTCTGGAGCATTTTTCGGGGTATTGCACCATTTCAGGATATTTTCCAGCGGCGGTATCAGCTGAGGATCTTCAATTTCTCCGCCCTCTCCGGTATTTGCCCACATATTTTCATCATAGGAATAAGGGCTTTTCTTGGTCTGTTCCACAGGAATGCCGTTTTTGATGGCATACGCAATCTCTTCTTCACGCCCCATGCCCCACTCCCTCACGGGTGCAATTATTTTCAGGGCTGGATTCAATGTGGTGATGTAGCTTTCGAACCTTACCTGGTCATTGCCTTTTCCCGTGCAGCCGTGAGCAATCACTTCACATCCGAATTCTGCTGCAAACTGAACGGCCAGTTTTGAGATCATCACCCTTCCCAGCGGACACCCCAGTGCATAACCGCCCTGGTAATCGGCATTGGCTTTAACGGCTTCTGCACAAAGCTCTGCAAATTCATCTTTTGCATCGTAAACAATCGCATCTTTGGCACCCAGTGCTAAGGCTTTTTGTTTAATAGCGTCCAGATTGTCAGATGTTTGCCCGATGTTAATGGTTAACGCTATCATCTCACAGTCATACTCTTCCCGAATCCATTTTAGCATTACGCTGGTATCGAGTCCGCCCGAATAGAGCAGCAGACATGTGCTAAAAGATCCTTTTTCAGCTTCGTGAGAAGCAACTTTTTTATAATTCGTGATTTGTTCCATGGTAATTTGATATTCGATGTTTCAGGTTAAAAATTTATGTTCTTTGTATTAGATGCTTGAGTTATTACGATTTTAATGGCAACCCGGGGGTTCCGGATGTATCTTTGAGGTAATTTTTTCTGATGTTTTCGTCCAGCAGCAGCGCAAAAACACCCTTTGATACCACTTTCCTGTTTTTTGCCTGCTGAAACACCCAGGAATTGGGATGATCCATTACATCATCGGTAACTTCATAGCCCCTGTGGGCGGGTAGACAATGCATAAAGCCGGCACTTTTCTTTGCCTGGGCAAATAATTCCAGGTTTACCTGATAAGGCTGAAAATGCCTGATTTTTTCCTCAAAAAGGTGCTCCTCTCCCATAGACACAAATGTATCTGTGTAAACAACATCCGCATGTTGAACAGCTTCCTGCGGGTTTGTTGTATTGGAAAAACTGCCGCCGTATTGCACGGAAAGAAGTGAAAAATAACTCAGCTTATCCTCGTTCCAGCTATAATCGGCAGGGCCGGCGTAGGTTACGTTATTGCCCGTCATCAGTGCAATTTCAGTCAGTGAAAATGCCACATTGTTGGCATCTCCCACAAATGCGATGTTACATGGCTTGTCCGTGCCGAAATTTTGTCTGATGGTGAGCAGATCGGCCAATGCCTGCATGGGATGATGCAGATTGCAGAGTGCATTTACAACGGGAATAGTGCCGTATTGCTTCATTTTTTCCAGGGTATTATGGGCATAAACCCGGGCGAAAACAGCATCACACCATTGCGATACATTCATCATGGCATCATAAAGGGATTCCCGGCTTGTAAACGGCACGGCTTTTCCGTTGGCCATCAGGAGGTCAGCTTCTATTTTTACCACATCGCCGCCCAATTGATTAATGGCGACTTCGGTTCCGATTTTTGTTCGGAGTGACGGTTTTTCAAATACAAAACCGATGTTTTTACCTTTCAGTACAGGTTCATTGGTTTCCTCGAGATAAACACTGATATCCAAAATTGCCTCAATGATTTCTGGTTCCTGTTCTCCGATAGTTAAAAAGTGGTTCATGGTGCTCTGTTATGTTTGGTATGTTTGATTCTTTTAAAAATGTTGGGGTGAGAAGGACCGGGCAAGCATGCAATTTCAGTTAAAAAACGAAAAAGCAAAAAAAAGCCCCGATCAAGAATTGACGGGGCAGTGATAAGTCCTTTGCAGATTTAACTACACAAATATCACACGCCCATAGGGCGGCGACGGCGAAGATTGGATAAAGCTATGTGTGAGTTAAACATCATGACTGTAAGTTAAGCCCAAAAAAAAATTAAATGCAAGCCTTTTTTTAAAATTTTTGACCATTACCCGTGGGCCGGAGAAACCAGATCACACATTACATCTCTCCCAATCACTTTCGAAGGGGTCAGAACCCCCCCGGACAAACACCGGGGTTGCTGATCCCATCAGATTCTCAACCGCCGGGCAGGTCTTTTTTTTGGTCTCACATTGAAATTCCCCATCGTCAAAAAAAAGATGGTATATTAAATGTATAGAAGAACTCGTTTCTTTATGTTCAAAAGGAACCATTTCAGCTTTGATTGAATTCTATTTTTATGATGAATAAAACATTTTTAATATCACTGGTACTGATGCTTACCGGTTCAGTTTTTGTTTTGCAGGATCAGGAAGGGAACGGCCTGCCGGGAGATACACTTTCTATTGCTGAATCTGACAGAGCCCCTTCTACGGTAAGTATTATCCGTGTGGAAGGTATCATCGGGCCAACCAGCTCTCAATATATCGAACGGGGCCTTGCAAAGTCTGTTGAACGGGGCGATGAAGTACTAATCATTGAACTCGATACTCCTGGCGGACTTTTGGATTCAACACAGGATATTGTGCAGACGCTGCTGGGCACCACCCATCCAACGGTGGTGTATGTATCTCCGAGTGGCGCGAATGCCGGCAGTGCAGGGACCTTTATTACCCTTGCAGCCCATATTGCCGCCATGGCACCGGCTACCAATATCGGCGCGGCATCTCCGGTTAGCATGGGTGGCGGGGAAATGGATACCGTTATGCAAAAAAAGATCTTCAACTTCTCTGAAAGTTTTATTGAGTCGATTGCCGAACAGCGCGGCCGAAATATTGAATGGGCAAAATCAGCTGTACGCGACGGCGCGACTATTACTGCGAATGAGGCATTCGAAATTAATGTGATTGATCTTATTGCCGACGATATTCAGGATTTACTTGAAAAAATTGACGGCATGGAAATTGAGGGGAAAATCCTAAATACCCGCGATGCCGATACCGACAGGATTCCGCAAACGCTTGCTGAAATTTTCTTCGGTTTTCTGATCAGGCCCGAGGTAATGCTGATACTTACGCTGATTGCCATATATGGCATCATTGGTGAAGTGACGAATCCGGGAGGAATCATACCCGGTGTTTCCGGTGTGATTGCATTGATTTTACTACTTTATGGCGTGGCTGCAATGCCGATCAACCTGGCTGGTTTCCTCCTCATTGGCCTTGCCATTATCCTGTTTGTTGCAGAGGCGTTTACACCGGCTTTTGGCCTGCTCATTGCCAGCGGTGCAGTGGCTTTTTTCCTGGGAGCGCTGATGTTATTCCAGGATCTTCCGGATGGTATGCAGCTTTCACTCTTCTGGCTGATCCCGGCTACACTGCTCACTGTGGCGTTCTTTGCATGGATTGTGACGTACGGAATAAAATCATTATTTAATCCTGCGCGTACAGGCCTCGAAGCGACCCTCGGTAAAACAGCACAGGTAATTGATGCCATTTTGCCCGGACAAACAGGCCGCGTATTCTTTGACGGCGAATACTGGACTGCCGAGAGCGATACACCCCTGAATGAAGGAGATGTTGCCGAAATTGTACAGTTTAAAGGATTGAGAGTGGTTGTAAAACCGGCATCAGCAGCAGCAAAGGATATACATAGTGACAAATAATTTGAATTCTGCGATTTTCCCGGCCTCAGTGGCATGTAAGAAAGAACTCTAAACAAACTGACCAAATTTTTCAATAAAAGAGTGCTATATTTACTTAAAACGTAATCATTTGTCAACGATGGAATGACTAGTAAGTCATCTGACGAGTTTTTAGAAAAAATTAGAAATTTAAGATGATGGAGATCATTCCGGATTGACTCGTCTGCCTGTCCCTACGGGGATGACTGCCATGCTATTTTACTGTTGACACGAAACCAAACTCTTTAGACATTGTAAAGACCTGCACACACTTACAGGTCTTTGAATAACTTTATATTTAATAAATCATAACAAACGGAGCAAATTCATGAACGATCCCGGTGCCATTACCAACATGTTAGTATGGGTCATTACCCTTGTCATATTTCTATCTGTGTTTCTACCACAGATGTTTAAAATCATGAGGGAATACGAGCGGGGAGTAGTATTTCGTCTCGGTAAATTCCAGGCAACCAAAGGCCCCGGCCTTATCATCCTGATCCCCTTCATCGATAAAGTTGAGCGGGTTGACCTTCGGGTACTCACCATCAATGTCGAAAGGCAGGAGGTAATCACAAAAGACAACGTAACGGTACACGTTGATGCCATCACTTTTTTCCGGGTTGTGGATGCTGAAAGGGCCATTATCCAGGTTGAGCGGTATATCGCGGCCACGTCCATGCTGGCACAGACTACCCTCAGAAGCGTTCTTGGCCAGTTTGAGCTGGATGAGCTTCTCGCCGATCGCGATAAAATAAACAAGCAGATTCAGGATATCATCGACCGGCAAACGGATCCCTGGGGAATCAAAGTGGTTTCTGTTGAAGTAAAAGATGTGATTCTGCCGGAAACTATGAAACGAGCCATGGCACGTCAGGCCGAAAGCGAGCGCGACAGGCGTGCGAAGATCATTAATGCCCAGGGCGAATTCGAAGCTGCTACCAAACTGGTTGAAGCCGGCGCGATGATTGAAAAAACACCTACTGCCCTGCAGCTGCGGTACCTGCAAACAATGGTAGAGATCAGCAGTGAAAAGGCCACATTTACGTATATACCATTTCCAATGGAGTTTCTCGAATCCTTCAGGCCTGTAGATAAAAATAAATAGCGGGGGGGGTTGAGTTTTGAGTTTTTAGGTTTAGTGGCTAAGGGCTAACGATGGTACACACTGATAGCGCTGAGACTGGTTTTCAATATTCGTGCAAATGTACCTTTTGTGCTCTGTGAAAGGGTACATTAAATATACATTTTACAGTTATTTAAACTTCTCAACACAAACGCCCTCGTTTGTGAATATACAATTGTTGGATATAGATGGCGCAAACGACCGGTTTGTGCCATTTTAATGGATGTAGTCACTTAACTACTCACTTCACTCAAGTCTAATAGTATGAAAATATATACCCGTCTCTCTTTGATCCCCATCCTGCTCTTTTTCGCGTTTCTGTACGGTTGCAGTGATAATCAAAACAATCCCGGCAATACATCCGCAGAGTGGGCTCTTGCGCTTCACGGTGGAGCCGGCACCATTTCTCCCAATATGCCGGATTCACTGAGAGAACAATACTATGAAGGTTTGCGTCTTGCTCTTCGTGTGGGCGAAATTGTTCTCAGGGAAGGAGGGTCAGCACTCGATGCCGTTGAACTTGTTGTTAAAAATTTAGAAGATAACCCGCTTTTTAATGCTGGCAGGGGAGCTGTTTTTACAATAGATGGCAAACATGAGCTCGATGCTGCCATCATGGATGGCAGCACTCTTGCAGCCGGTGCGCTTACAGGGCTCACTACCGTAAAAAACCCTGTCTCGCTGGCACGAATTGTGATGGAAGAATCTCCGCATATCTTTTTCTCGGGGCAGGGTGCCGAAGAGTTTGCCGGCCAGACCGGTGTTGAACGGGTTCCGAATCACTATTTCCATACTGATATACGGCACAGGCAATGGCAGCGTACGCAGACGGATGATGCCACTCTCCTGCCGGAAGATTGGCTTGAAGGTGATAAGTACGGAACTGTCGGGGCCGTTGCACTGGATACAAACGGCAACCTTGCGGCGGCTACATCAACCGGTGGCATGACCAATAAGCAATTTGGCCGTGTGGGTGATGTACCAATAATTGGATCCGGAACTTTTGCCAATCATATTGCAGCGATTTCAGCAACAGGCTGGGGTGAACAGATCATGCGCAACGTATCGGCCAGTACCATTGCCAATTACATGGAGTTCCGGAATGCCTCACTTGATGAGGCCATGAACTTTGTGTTGACCGAACGGCTGAACCCGGGTGATGCCGGTTTTGTGGCTGTTGACCGGTCCGGTAATATCTCCATGCAAATGAACACGTTGGGAATGTATCGGGGCTCCATTAACTCTCGCGGCGAACGCGTTGTGATGATCTGGGAGAATGAGTAATCAGTTGGGGGCTGTGGTACTTGTTGAATTGTTGGATTTTTGAGCTTGCATTGGTCTGAATCCAGCAATAGCACCCCGTGCCGGAGGTATACCATATATTATAACCCCAGTACCGGAGGTACG
>SKKO01000355.1 GCA_007123715.1 Balneolaceae bacterium
AATCGCATCCCGTATCCTGTTGGGAAAGATTCGAATACTTAAAGGGGCATGATGGTCTATTTTTTATAATTCTTCTTGAAGAAAATACATGAACTATTCTTTGACAGCTTTTCGCCGGTAATATTCCTGCATAATGTAGAACACCTCTTTTTTAACACCCTGGTCTGATACCAGCCCTTTTCGGTTAAATCCATCTTTGATCCGCGGCAGTGTTCTGCGGGGTGAACGGAAGTCCATGAGAATCCATGGAATGGTTCCGCTCAGGTGTTCCATTTGGTCGAACATTTCCAGGGTATTGCGGTAGTGGTAAGCGATATACTCTTCCGACCATCGCTGTTCTTTGCCGGCATACCATCCCTGTAAGCTGCCTCCCCCGAATTCACTGATGATCAGCGGTTTATCATAGCTGTTAACCCACGTGATATGATCCAGTGGACGCGGCCCGCCTCCATACCAGCCGAGATACTGATTGATGCTTATTACATCCATCATTTCGCCCATGGGATCATCAATCAGCCAGGCATCCGGTAGTTCGGGATGGCTCCGGGCCATAAGTGCGGATGTTACTAACCGAACAGGATCTAATGAACGGGTAAGTTCCACCAGGCTTTCGATAAATTGAACCCTTCCTTCCGTTGCCTGATTTTCATTCGACATGGACCAGATCATGACAGCAGCCCGGTTTTTATCGCGGTGAATGATCTCGGAAAGCTGGTTTCGGGCGTTTGCGAGTGTCTCTTCATTGGTCCACTGAAGCTGCCAGTAAACTGGAAGCTCAGCCCAGACCAGAATACCGCGCCTGTCAGCTTCCCTGATGATGTGTTCGTTGTGGGGGTAATGTGATAACCGCACAAAATTGCATCCCATCTCTTCGGACCAATCCAGTAAAATTCGTGCATCATCAACCGTGTTGGCACGTCCCAGCCGGTAGGGGGCCTCTTCGTGAATGTTCACCCCGCGCAGGAAAATTGGCTTACCATTTAAAAGGATTTCCTTACCGCTTGTTTCAATGGTACGGAACCCGATCATTTCACTAATTCGGTCAGTTTCTGTAATCAGTTCAACTTCATAGCGACGGGGATTATCAGGATGCCAGAGTTCCGGTTCGGCTTCCACAGAAATATAGGCCAGCCCGTCAGAATCGGTTTGTGCCTGTATTTCAACCCCGGCTTCAGGTATGCGGAGAGTTACCTGCTGTTCATGCGGCTGACCGTTGATTCGGACCCAGCCTTCGATCTGATTCGTCCGGCCGCGGGCAAGCTGTACATAATAATCCTGGATAAACGATTGCTCAGTTTCGATCAGTTTTACCGAACGGGTAATTCCACCATAATTGAACCAGTCTTTCATAAGCGAAGGCACTCCTTCCGGCCGGCGCTGGTTATCAGCCAGCACAACCACAAAGTTATCTCCGTCTGCCAGCAAATCGGTCACCTCAAAATTAAAGGGTGTGAATCCGCCGGTATGCCTGCCGGCTTCTTTTCCATTCACCCAAACCTGTGCGTCATAATTTACAGCACCAAAATAGAGGAATACCCTTTTGCTGCTGTCCGGCTCCCAGCGGAAGTCTTTTTTATACCAGATGGAACCTTCGTACCAGTGTAATTCCGTCATTTGGGTGTTCCAGTCACCCGGAACATGGAGTTGATCGCTTAAGTCAAAATCATATTCGAAAGCATCACCGGGGGCGGTGTTTCGCTGATTCAGGAAAAAACCATCGCTTCTTCTCCGGCTTTGATAATCGTACAAGCCGTGCTGGTACGGATCAATAATGATCTCCCACCGTCCGTCCAGGGAAAAGGTGTTTCTTTCAAATGTGTTGATGATGAGGTCCGATTCCAGTATTTCATGCCGGTCGGGCATGGTATGCTGGGCAGTAGTCGGTAATCCGTATAGTGTGATTGATAGTAATAAAAAAACCGCAGTACAGGTTAGTTTATTTCCTGTTGTATGGGTGACATTGATTTGGTTTTTCATTTGCTGAATAGTCCTTAAGGTTTTCAATAAGTGATTTATCCTATAGTGTATTATAATCAATTAATAAGATCTTGAACAGCCTGATGTGAAAAAATTCAGAAGTATTCAGATTCAGATCTACACCTGATATTTTCCTATGGTAAATATGGTCGCAGAGAAGAAACCACCCCATCCCAAAGTACAAAGAGCGGAACGATTGGAACTTTAAATTCTCAATAAACCGCGGAAACCACGTGCAGCATAATAGGATTCTGCCCCATTATGATATACAAAAATATGTCCGTAGCGGCGGTCACAGAACAAGGCACCACCCCGTTCTCTGATATCAGCAGGAGTCTTAATCCAGCTTGAGGTTTTCAAATCGAATTCACCAAGTTTCTGAAGTTCCCGGTATTGAAATTCATTAAGCAGTTCGATACCCATTTTAGCAACAAGATCCAGTGCATTCTCTTTTGGTTTGTGTTCTTTTCTCGATTCCAGGGCATCCCGGTCATAACAAACACTTCTGCGGCCTTTGGGGCTTTCGGCTGAGCAGTCGAAAAATATGTATTCATTCGTCAATGTGTCGTAACCAACAACGTCCGGTTCACCGCCAGTTTGCTCCATTTCCAGGAGCGAATGCAGTTTTTCAATCGGTGCACCGGCCAGCTTCGACTGCACATGCTTCCACTCAAGGCGCTGATGCCGGTTCATATATTTTTCAAAACGGACTTGCAGGGTATTGAAAAGTGTTTCTTGCAGGCCGGCTGACAGTTTTCTTCTATTGTTCATGTTCATTATAAATTACAGGCAGGGGTTTCTCTATGCATATCGTTTCTTTAT
>SKKO01000389.1 GCA_007123715.1 Balneolaceae bacterium
ATATGGGTATATTTATACATTATTATGATTTGATGAATAAGTCAAATTTTTGTCCAATTTTTTTTAAAGAAAAATATTACCCTGCTATATTACAAAATTGATATAATCATATTTAACTAAAAAAAGTGTCTCCTGTTAGCATAAATTTCAGTTAAAAAGTTTAAAATATACCTGTCATTACTTCATACACACCTCTATGAAAATACTTTATTACGATTGTTTTGCTGGCATTTCCGGAGATATGCATCTTGGTGCCATGATAGATGCGGGAGTTGACCCCGAACATCTCATCAGTGAATTAAAAAAGTTAAAGCTCACTGGATACAAGCTTAACATTTACCGGGAAAAGAGAAAAAGTATAGAGGGAACAAAGGTAGATGTAAATCTTGAAAAAGAAACTCATTCACATCACCACAACAATGATCACCACTCTCATGATGACCACCACCATCACCACGCTCATGATGACCACCACCATCATGAGCATGATGATGGTCATTCTCACACACCTCATTCTGGTCATCATCATCACGAACACCGTAACTTCAGTGACATCAAGCAGATTCTTGCAAATAGTGAACTACCTGTTAAAACGAAAGATCGTGCCCTGAAAATGTTCAGGCTCATTGCAGAGGCCGAAGCCAAAATTCACGGGGTATCGGTTGATGAAATTCATTTTCATGAAGTTGGTGCCGTTGATTCGATTGTAGATATTACAGGAGCAGCGATTTGCCTGGAATATTTAAAACCGGACAGAATTCTCTGCTCCACAATAGAACTGGGCAGCGGTATGGTGCGATGTGCACACGGTCTGATGCCAGTACCTGCTCCCGCAACATCAGAAATTCTGAAAGGAATTCCCGTAAAAACCGGAGGAACTCCCCATGAAGCAACTACACCATCAGGAGCCGCTATTCTTGCAGCCAACGTACATGAATTTACGGATACAGTCACATTTCGTCCGACGAAAACCGCCTATGGAATAGGACACAGAGACATGGAACTGCCTAATATACTGAGGGTGTATCTTGGTGAAATGGATGAGATATCGTTATCATCAGAAAATGTTGTTTTGATTGAATGTAATATTGATGATATGAATCCGGAATATTACAGTCATATAATGGACCGGCTATTTTCAGAAGGTGCATTGGATGTTTATATAACACCGATTATCATGAAAAAAAGTCGACCGGCTGCTATTTTGAGTGTGATAACTGATCACAAAAATATGCAGAACTTTTCAAAAATAATGCTTGAGGAGACCACTACGCTTGGGGTCAGGGCTCAGACAGTTTCCCGAAGGATGCTTGACCGGGAATTTGAAACAATTAAAACATCACTCGGGTCGGTAACCGTTAAAAAAGCCCTTATGAACGGAATTTCGATTAAGTGGAAGCCTGAGTTTGAAGATTGTAAAAGGATCGCGGATGAACAGGGGTTATTATTGCATGAAGTATATAAAATTGTAGAAGCCGAAATCACCACATTAAACAATAAAACTTATGAAAGCAGACATTCTGATACAATCTAAACCTGATATCTGGCAGAAATATGAGAACCTGCTTAGCCTTTTACGTTCACTCGGTAAAACAGCGGTTGCGTATTCCGGTGGTGTAGACAGTACCTTTTTACTTGTTGCAGCCAGTGAAGCCCCGGTAGACGGGCTGATTGCCCTCACCATGAAGCAGCCCTATTTTGCTGACTGGGAACTGGAAGAAGCGATACAATTTGCCGAAGACCTGGGTGTTCAACACAAGGTGATAGATATTCCTGTAACCGAAGAAATGCGCA
The DNA here is from genome assembly GCA_007123715.1 of Balneolaceae bacterium. Classification (GTDB taxonomy): domain Bacteria; phylum Bacteroidota; class Rhodothermia; order Balneolales; family Balneolaceae; genus Rhodohalobacter. Next base: position 1,795 of record SKKO01000389.1, read on the forward strand.
TGAACCCGCACGACCGCTGCTACCAATGCAAATCGTTTACCTTTACGGCATTTCGTGAAGTAATGGATGATCTGGGATATGATATGCTGCTTGATGGTACCATTAGTGATGATATGGGAGAGTACAGGCCGGGTTTAAGAGCTGTAAGAGAACAAAATGTGAGAAGTCCGCTCAGGGAAGCAGGATTTACAAAAGATGAAATCAGAGAATTATGCCGGGAAAAAGGTTTGTCGGTATGGGATAAACCCTCAAATACCTGCCTGATTACCCGAATTCCATACAATACTCCGGTTAGTAATGAAGACTTCAGGCAAATTGAAAATGCAGAACGGTTTCTTATGAATTCAGGATTCATGACAGTACGCGTCAGGAAACACGATGACATTGCACGAATTGAAGTTGAACCAGACAAAATCAGTACCCTCGCAAAGCCTGAGTTTCTGAAAAAAGTAGTTCCCTATTTTAATGAGCTTGGATTTAAGTTTGTAACCATTGATATGACGGGATACAAAACAGGCAGTCTTGATGTGGATATATTGAATAAAAAATCCTGAATATGAACCGAAAACAAATTGAAAAACTACTTGCCGGAGTTCGTGACGGCAGCATAGAAATCGATGAAGCATTTCAGTATTTAACGGAACTTCCTTTTAAAGATCTCGGATTTGCAAAAATTGACAATCACCGGGAAATCAGAACCGGATACCCTGAAATTATTTTTGGGCAGGGTAAAACACCTTTACAGGTAAAGGAAATTATACAATTTCAGCTTAAAACAGGAAATAATATACTTGCAACAAGAGTAACTTCACAGATGTATGATGAAGTTAAAAAGGTCACTGCGGATGCGATATATCATGAATCCGCAAGATGTATTACCATTCGCATGCGGGATCCGGTTTATCCTGATACATCGATTGCTGTAGTGACTGCAGGAACCTCAGACCTTTCTGTAGCAGACGAAGCCGTTGTGACAGCAGAAATACTGGATAATAAAGTCAACAAAATTGTTGACGTTGGTGTAGCAGGTATTCATCGCCTGTTTGATAAGATAGACGATATCAGAAAGGCAAGGGTCGTGATTGTGATTGCAGGGATGGAAGGGGCACTCCCAAGTGTTGTAGGCGGCCTGGTTGATAAACCGGTTATCGCAGTACCAACCAGTATCGGTTATGGTGCAAATTTCGGTGGAATTTCAGCACTCCTTGGAATGCTGACCAGTTGTGCCAGCGGTATCAGCGTGGTTAATATCGACAACGGATTCGGTGCCGGATACCTTGCAAGCATGATCAACAAATTATAAGACACGCGTAGCACGAAAACGCAACACGTATCATTATGGCGCAAACGTCCTCGTCTGTGCGCCAGCCCAATACTTTTTTAATACCGCGAGCATTCTCGTTTATGCCTACGCTGCACAAAAATGTTCAAGGTCTTCCATTTGCCGCGTCGAGTATGCCTTGTATTGTTTTACAAGGCGTATGTTTTCATCAAGCTGTTCCGGCCTGGTGATCCCAATTACTCCGGTTGCCACCGGTAAATGGTTTCCGTTTCTACCGGCACTTAGTGAATAACCAATAGCCTGATCCATGGTCACGCCTTTGTTGAAAATGGAATTACGCCCGGTTAGTTTCATTGCAATAATACCGACATCCTTTTCAGCAGCTTTTTGAATAAAAGCACGGGTTTCTGCCGGAGATTGATTCATAGCCATACCGGCGGCATTAATGGTGAGGAAAACGCAGTCGAGATCATACCGGTCCAAAGCCTCGGTCAGTACTTCTGTGGAATGGCTGCTGATACCAATATAACCTATTTTCCCTGTATCGCGAAGCTCTTCAAGGGCTAATATCGCACCAGAATTTCTGTCAAGAATGGTGTCGAGTGTTTCAAGGTTGTTGATATAGTGCATCAAATAGAGATCGATAAAGTCTGTTTGCAATCGCTTGCAACTGTTTGTAAAGTTTACGTCAATCAGGCCTTCCCTGTTTCTGTTGAATGTTTTCGTAGTAAGAAATACTTCATCACGGCGGTGCTTCATAACCTCGCCAATATAGGTCTCACTGATACCATTGCCATACGCTTCAGATGTGTCGATGTAATTAATTCCAAGATCAAGGGCATGGTTAATGATTTCTACAGATTCAATAAGCTTATCAGGTTGCTCAATTGTACTTTGTCCGCCAAGGCTTGCAATGGTAACATCAAATCCGGTTTTACCCAATCGCCTTTTTGGGATGGGCAGGCTGTTAATATCATTGGCGAATGCCGGAAAGGATGTGCCTGCTTTAAGTAGTGATGCACCGAGTGTGGTAGCAGTTAGTTTTTTTAAAAAATCCCGTCTGTCTATCTGTGTCATTGTTTTAACCTCCTGAAGTTCAATTATAGCTTATATATTAAATATAAAGATAGAATTCCCTTAAATCAGGTTTTTCGGAGGTCTCACAACGTGCATGACATGTTAAATACATACCTGCATAAATAATTAAATAATGGCAAGATACTTTCAAATTGTAGCAGATGACTTTACCTTCATCCAAATATTTCCACATCATTCCTGTGCGGGGAAAATGGAAAACCGGCTAAAACATCTGAAAAAAATGTATCTGGCTAAGGGGTGTACGGAGTACAAAATTTTCAACAATCTAATTGTCTCAAATGGATTCACTGGCCAATCTCAGTATCATTTTTTAATAATGCTTAATACACCCGATTCCTAAGCAAAACCTTACATAGCCATCCATTTATAATTTTTTTCCCCTGTCTCATTTATAGCATTCTTCACCAAACATATTTTTTACATATCCTGAAATTCAGTAGTTTTGAAGCATGAAAAAGTTTGTGCTTTCCAGAGAAAACAGTCAGCCGGCTCAATATTCCATACCTTATGAAGAGTTGTTGAATGAAGCCCAGCTCCGGGCTGTAATGGCAGACACTGGACCGGTATTGTTGGTGGCAGGAGCAGGGACCGGGAAAACCCGTACGCTGATATACCGGGTAGCGCGACTGGTGGAGAGTGGTGTTGATCCGTCCGAAATCCTGCTTCTCACTTTCACCCGCAGAGCAGCACAGGAGATGCTTCGCCGCGCCAGCCAGATCCTGGATGAACGGTGTCAAAGAGTGGAAGGAGGGACGTTCCATCACTACTGCAGTAAACTGCTTCACCGGCATGCCATGCACATTGGTTATCCCGAAAATTTTACCATCATAGATGCTGCTGACGCTCAGGATACCATCAACCTTTTGCGAAACCGGCTTGTCACCAGCAAATCCGGAAAACGATTCCCAAAAAAATCAACACTTTATTCCATTATTAGTAGTGCTGTTAACAAGCAAATAACAGTTCGTAATGTGGTAGAGGAGGAGTACCCGCAATTTATTGCTCACACCGGCCTGATAGAGCAGCTTGACGGCCAGTACAGGGAACATAAGCATGCCAACTTCGTGATGGATTTTGACGACTTGCTTGTTCATACACGCAATCTTCTAAAACAAAACAACGATGTCCGGATAAAAATTTCTGTAATGCACAGGTATGTACTTGTCGATGAATACCAGGATACCAACGCATTACAGGCCGATCTCACGGCACTTTTCAGTAGTGTACACGGAAATGTGATGGCTGTGGGTGATGATGCCCAAAGCATCTATTCGTTTCGCGGGGCCGATCACAAAAACATGATGCGTTTCCCTGATCTGTTTAAGGAGACAAAGATCATCAAACTGGAGGAAAACTACCGATCCACGAAACGTATCCTCTATCTGGCCAACCGGGTGCTGAAACAGGCCCGCGATAAGTTCGAAAAAACTCTCTACACCAACAATGAAGAGGGCGACCTGCCCGGCCTGGTGAAATCGGCTAATATGAATGACCAAAGCCGGTTCATTACGCAGATGATTCTGAACTTGCGTGAGCAGAGTTACGAGCTTAAAGACATCGCTGTGCTCTTTCGTAACGGCCGCGATTCGTTTGACCTGGAAGTGATGCTGAACCGGAAAAACATTCCGTATGTGAAATATGGAGGGCAAAAATTTACCGAGGCTGCCCACATAAAAGATGTACTTGCACATCTGCGGGTTCTCATTAATCCTAAAGACCTTATTTCATGGAATAGGGTGCTCATATTGATTGACGGTATTGGGCCCAAAACGGCTGAAGATCTTTTTATGTGGGGGCAGGTGGGAGGGAATCCATTTATGCCTTCTGAAGCACCGAATACCAGTGAAAAATACCTGACACAACTGAAGGAACTCGGAAAATTATTTGCAAAGCTGAAGCTTCTGGATGGCTCCGTATCTGAACAGCTTCAGGCCGTAGTTGATTATTATGCCATATTTTGTAAAAAAAGATTCGATGACCACCCCAAAAGGATGAAAGACCTCGAAACCTTTATTGACATCTCTGGTACCTATCGCTCACTTGAAAGCATGATTGAAGAAATTGCACTCGATCCTATCGAATCAACGGCCTATGATACGGAAGCCACTCAGAATGATGAGTCACCGCTGATTCTGAGTACCATCCACTCGGCTAAAGGGCTGGAATGGAGCACGGTTTTCCTGATCCAGTGCCTGGACGGCATCCTTCCATCGGGTTATGCAATTGATGATGAAGAGCAGCTTGACGAGGAAGTCCGTTTGCTCTATGTAGCTGTAACACGCGCCAAGGATCAATTATTTTTAACATATCCCGCACTATTCCAAAGCCGTTACGGAGATTATTTCACAAATCCATCAAGATTTATCGAAGATATTCCGGATTCATATCTGGAACCATGGCTGCTTGTTGAAGAGAAGGTAAACCATATTGAAGAGGGTATTGATCAAAAGAAACTCAGGAGTTAAATACATTTCCTGAAGATCTGTATACTGTTTACACTATACGATGAATAACGGTTACTCACTGTTTTAAAGCCTCCTGAGCTGTCTTTTCTGCTTAACCATATCTGCAATAAGCCAAAGTACAGGGTAAATGGGTATCAAAATTGCGAGCGTAAAAAATATAATCTGCAGATGTGCAGGACGATGTTTGGAAGAGATGCCCGCTATACCTGCAACCCAGAAAACAAAACATAAAAACAAAAAAAAGGCAACAAGTAATGAGCCCGTAAATCCGAAATAGTTATAGAGGGTTTCAAGCATTAGCTTTCCTTAAATATTGTTAACTTGTTACAGATAACCTGCCGCAATAACGGCTTTTATATAGAAGAAATTAAACAATATCTGTGACAATCATGTAAATAATGAAGCAGCTTTTTTCGAAAAAGACGAAAACAGTTATTCAGTTTCATATTTGATCAGAAAAAATAGAAGAACATGTCACTGACAATATCCATCGTAGGAAGGCCAAACGTGGGCAAGTCCACACTTTTTAACAGACTTATCGGCAGGCGAAAGGCAATAGTTCACGATGTATACGGAGTTACGCGGGATCGCCACTATGGTGAAAGTTTTTGGAATGGGAAAAATTTCAACGTGATCGATACGGGTGGTTATCTCTCAAAAGAGGATGATGTAATTACAACCGGTATACGCGAGCAGGTACACATAGCGATTGACGAATCTGATGTGATACTTTTTGTCGTAGATACAGAAACCGGCATAACTTCTGATGACAAAGATGTTACCGTTTTACTACGACAACAGAAAAAACCCGTTTTACTCGTGGTAAATAAATGTGACAACGAAGAAAAATTACTTCAGTCCTATGAATTTTACGGACTTGGTTTTGAGCATGTATTTCCGGTTTCTGCCATAAGCGGGACCGGAACCGGGGAACTTCTCGACAAAGTTGTTCAGTTGTTGCCAGAAGAAGAAATAGAAAATGAAGAGCCGGGATATCCCAAAATAGCATTTGTTGGCAGGCCAAATGTTGGTAAAAGCAGCCTGATGAATGCTTTATTGAAGAGTGAACGATGCATAGTTACCGATATACCGGGTACTACGAGAGATGCAATCAACAGCCTGCTTGAATATAAGGACGAGTATTTTATTTTGGTAGATACAGCAGGCTTAAGAAAAAAAGCAAAAGTAAAAGAAAATATTGAGTTTTACAGTACTGTAAGAACAGACCGGTCTATTAAAGAAGCCGATGTAGTTGTACTGCTGCTCGATGCAATGCAGGGATTTGATGAACAGGATAAGCGCATTTTACGTGAAGCTGAAAAGTTTAATAAAGGCATTATCATTGCGCTGAATAAGTGGGATCTGGTACCGGAAAAGAACACAAATTTACTGAAAGAATTTGAAGAGTATATCTACGGTAAAGTTCAGACACTTCATTACATACCCATTGTATCCATTTCAGCCCTTACGGGCCAAAGAATTGATAAAGTACTGGACATATCGAAAGAAGTTATAGCAGAGCGCAAAAAGAAAATAGCAACGAGCGAATTAAATGATTTTATCGCGCAGATATTGAAGGAGCGGGCACTTCCCGTAAAAAGAGGCCATCATTTAAAAATTCAATATGCGGTACAGGTAAAGTCAAATCCTCCCGTTTTTAAATTTTTTATGAATAATCCACAGGAACTTCCACCCAACTACAGGCGGTTCATAGAAAATAAGATACGCGAGCGTTTCGGTTTTTACGGCGTCCCAATAACCATGGTATTCCGTCAAAAATAGACTGTAGCTTTAATGTTTTATTTATTTATTTAAAATTGAGATCAGGTTTCATGTAATGAACCGAAGATTTTTCATTATCTTTTTGAACTGAAGCTCACAAAGATTTATTTTAAAACCTAAAATTTTGAAGATCATATATCAGAAGTTTTGACTATGCAAAATAATCTCGAAACACCTGTAGCAAATCCACTCACAGAAGACTTTCAGCGGGAAAGAAAACTCTCATTTCTGGAAAGAATTTATTTACCCGAAATATTCAAAGGTTTATGGTACACCTTTAAACAGATGTTTGCACCCACCTTTACCATGAACTATCCTGAAGAAAAATGGGATCCGCCGTCAATCTTTCGCGGCAGGCCTGTACTGGTTGAAGATGAGGGCCAGGAGAGGTGTGTTGCCTGCGGTTTGTGCGCACGTGCATGTCCTCCGCTGGCGATCAGTATGCAGGCCAGTGAAAGTGAAGATCCAAAAGAGCGATACCCTGAAAAATTTGAAATCAATATGCTCAGGTGTATTTACTGTGGCTTTTGTGAGGAAGTTTGCCCGGAGGAGGCCATTGTTATGAGTAAAGATTATGATATTGTATTTGAATCACGTGAAGATGCGATATATGACAAACAGAGATTATTGGTGCCAAAAGAAGACCTCAAAGAGCGCCTCGATTATCTGCATGATTATCGCAACAACCAGTTTGGCCAATTTTGGAATTTCAATGAAGACAATAACATTCATTCTGTTAGAGACAGAGATCGGGATTGGAATACAGGCCTTTCCCTGGTTGATATGCTGGAGCAACAAAAGAAAAATGATGCCATCAAGGCATCCTCAAACTGGTCATTATAAATTATAACATGGGCCGAAATCGAGAGATCTCAAACAGCGAGATTGAAAAACTATTAGATGATGCCAATTACCTCATTGATGAAGCCGAAGCATTAAAATATGTGATAGATGCCGTTCCTTATGACGAAACACCTCCTGATGGTGAATCGATTATTGACATGCTGCGGCTTATAAATTTTGCGCAAAAAGAGTATTACAGGCCTGTTTCAGAAAGAGTATTTTCAGAAAATCGGCTTGTTAAGTTAAACGAGATCACGCATTTTAAAAAAGCATATCAGGATCATGACGAGGAAAAAGAAAGGGATATTCAGAAGGTACTTAGCAAAATTATTAAAAACCGGGCCGCACTATTAATATTTTTCAATAGGATCACCGTAATAGATTGGGAGAGAATTCTTAAAGATCAATTTGGAACACAGATTACTTTATACGATTTTGCAGTTGAAATGGTTAAAGAGGAGAGAGGTTTATTAAAAAATATAGCTGATCTTGTAATGATATATCAAAACGAGTTGCATAATAAAAGAGAGATAAACAGAAAAATATCCCAACGTAAACTTTCAGACGATTAAGCCGTGTGGGGACATCTATTCATTTTCCTTTCCACGGTAGCGTCACTTTACATAGTTTATAAAGAGTATGGAGATAGTTATCATGATTACAAACTTGCTCTATTCTGGTCAGGAATAATATGGCTGCTTAGCCAGGTAGTTCATGCTGTAAATATAGAAGTGCTACATTCAATTCCTGATATTTTAGTTGTTTTTGCAAATTCAACTCTTCTAACAAGTTTTTTAATGCTTATCAGAAATCTGAAACCGGAATTTTTCAGATATCCTTATCCTACTGTATTTGTGCCTTTCATGCTACCGGTTGCGTATTTAACTGTTCTCGGGTCATCAATCATGCAATCCTTAATATTTTTTTCCATGCAGGCTGTAACATTACTGGTTTTTATCATCTTAAGTACTGGCTACTGGAAACGTATGAAATTAAGACCAAAATTACCTCTTGCTGCAATTAGCCTGCTTTCTCTGGCTTTTATTATTCATTGGGCTCTTGAAGATCTTCACAATATATTTCAATTCATCTGGCAATTATTTCTCTCGTTGGGAATGATATTCAGCGTTTACACATTTTCTGATATAACCAGACAACAAAATTATTCAGAGGACATTAATGTATGAAAATAGGGGATATAGCACCTGATTTTTCCCTTCAGGATACCGAAGGGAACTCAGTTTCACTAACTAATTTGACACACGAAGGAAAATGTTTGTTATTATTTTTCCCCCTGGCTTTTTCCGGAGTTTGTACCGATGAAATGTGCAGAATAAGGGATAATATGAAGTTGTACAATTCTTTAGAGGCTAAAGTGGCA
>SKKO01000214.1 GCA_007123715.1 Balneolaceae bacterium
CGTTTGTTTCTATAAACAGGGGGCTCCTCCGGAGCCTTGTGGTATGAACATCCTATGTTTCTGCAAACAGGCGGACTCTCCTGGTGTCTGCGCTCACGTTGAACTGTAGGGGGCACGTTCAGGGTTTGTGGTTGGAATTGCAGTCCTTGCTTTTTCATAGATTTTGTTGAACTGTTGAGGACCCTGCGGCGCATTGAACTATAAACCCTTCGAGCCCTGGTGCCTTCGTGGCTAAACCCTCCGTGCCTTTCCAAAAAACATTTCCAAATAAACAGATCAATCACAAAAGAGAAATTGTTAATAAAAAGATCAATCCGTATATTTTCAGGCTCTGTTATCGGCATACCGCACGATGACTGTTTCCAATAACGGAAATCAACCAAAGACAACACAGAATGAAGAAATTTTTCTATGAAATGACCTACATTCTGAATCCGGTTCTCGAAGAAGAACAGTATTCAGAACTTGTAAGTTATGTAAATAAGCTTATCGAAAACAACGGCGGAGAGATCGTTGAAATTGAAGAATGGGGGGCGAAGAAACTTGTCTATGAAATGAAAGGTAAAGGAAGTGGCTATTTCGTGAACCTTTACTTTAATGCACCGGCAGAAGCCATCGTAGTGGTAGAACGGAACCTGAGAATTCACGACAATGTGATGAGATATCTCACTCTCAAGTATGATGCAAAAATGCTGAGGCATTACGAGTTGAAGAAGAAAGGCGAACTGCCTTCCATCTTTGATATTGATATTGAAGAAACTGCAGACGAAGATTAATAAGGAGAACAGTTATGATTAATAATCCATCACATCCCAAAAAGGGACATTTAAAAACGAAGGACTGTAAATTTACAAAGGCAGGAATTGAGTACATTGACTACAAACAGACTGAACTTCTTGAAAGATTCGTCAATGATCAGGGAAAAATTCTCCCAAGGCGCGTTACCGGTACAAGTGCCAAGCATCAGAGGCAGCTTGCTACAGCCATCAAGAGGGCGAGATTTCTTGCTCTTATTCCATATGTAAATGAAAACATGAGATAAGAAGGGATCCATTATGAAAGTTATTCTAAAAGAAGATGTAGAAAAGCTGGGTACAGCCGGAGAACTTGTTGATGTGAAACCGGGTTACGGAAGAAATTACCTCATTCCGCAGGCAAAAGCCGTGCTGGCGACTGACGGGGCCATCAGGCACTATGAAAAAATGAAGAGGCAGGCTGAGCTTCGCGCAGAACTCACCGTGGATGCCGCAAAAGAGCTTGCACAGAAACTGGAGGCTACTTCGGTTACCATACCCGTTACTGTGGGCGAAGACGATAAAATTCACGGAACGGTTACAAATATCCAGGTAGCCCAGGCGCTCGAGGAAAGAGATATCATCATCGACAGAAGAAAAATTACGATCGATGAAGATATTAAATCACTTGGTGAATATACGGCTACTGTCGATGTGCTCGGCGATCTAAAACCGAAAGTAAAGGTTTGGGTTGTGAAACAGGATTAATTCCTGTATCAAACAAAACGGCTCGGTACTTCGTTTTTAAAGAATCGTTACACAAGGTTTGAGTCGTATTGATAACTTGTTTATCCGTACAGATATAAATTACAGCCGGGTATGATTAAAAAAATGTCGGTATTAGCAGGGGTTGCGCTTATTGCGTTAACCCCGTTTTTTGTTTTCGGGCAATTACTCGATCCGGTCGATTATTCCCTCGTTGAATCGCCCGAAACAGTGATGGCAGGGGAGATTTTTACCGTAGTTGTAGAAGCGGAAATTGAAGGTGAGTGGCATCTTTATTCTGTGCTTAATCCACCTGATGCAGGGCCATATCCAACCACATTTTCATCGGGTTCCCACTTGATGGCTATTGCCGGAGATGTGGAGGAAACTGACGCGATTATCGCTTATGACCCCAATTTTGATATCGAACTCGGCTGGCATTCCAATCGAGCCGTATTCCGGATTCCGGTAGCATTCCGCCCGGAACTGGAGGGGAATCAAACCATCACGCTCGAAGTGCTGTACCAGGTTTGTGATGACCGCTCGTGCCTGCCGCCAAAGACGAAACAGATTGAAGGCCAGATTGTGCTGGCAGGTATTGCAGATCAGCCTTTTGAGGATTTTCCGGATGAAACAGCAGCTGAACTCAGAGAAACCGAAAGTTTCGAGTTAACGAGCGATAGCCGGGTTGCTTCTGATGGTATCTGGGGGTTTCTCTGGCTTGCTATAACAGCCGGTTTGGCCGCCCTGCTTACACCCTGTGTATTTCCGTTAATTCCGCTTGTTGTTTCCTATTTTTCCAATCAATCCGGAGAAAATAAACGCACAAGCTGGGGACAGGCATTGATTTTTGGCCTCTCAATTGTACTTATTTTTACGGCTATCGGAGCGCTGCTTGCGCTTATTTTAGGAGTAGCGGGGGTCAGTCAGTTTGCTTCCAATCCATGGGTAAACCTTTTGATCGGGGTGATGTTTGTGATATTTGGTATCAGCCTGCTTGGTGCGTTTGAACTGAGGCTGCCATACCAGTTAACAAACTGGCTAAACAAAAAAAGCAATGAAGGAAGCGGGATAGTCGGGACTCTTTTTATGGGGTTTACCATAAGTGCCGTATCATTTTCGTGCACGGCGCCGTTTGTGGGTGCCATCCTTGCTGCCACTACAGGAGGGGAATGGTTCTATCCAATCGTAGGCATGCTTGGTTTCTCTACAGCATTTGCCAGCCCGTTCGTGCTTTTTGCGATGTTTCCGGGTTATCTTGAATCGCTGCCTAAAAGCGGAGCATGGATGAACCTTGTAAAAGTAATCCTCGGTTTTATCATACTTGCTGCTGCAGTCAAATTCCTGGCAAATGCCGATATCATCTGGCAGTGGGGTATCATTAGCCGTCCGCTCGGCATTGCCGTCTGGATAACGCTCTTTTTCCTCTCAGGGCTCTATATCATCGGAACCTATGCTCTGCATGGCGATAAAAAACCGGAGCACATCAGTACAGGCAGGCTGTTTCTTGCAATTCCGTTTTTTCTATTCAGCTTTTACCTTCTTCCCGGCCTGATGGGTGCTTCACTCGGCATATGGGATGCCTGGCTACCGGCAAGGCAGGTAACGGATGTAAGTGTGGTGAATGCCATTAGCAGGGCGGGGGGAGGTACTGTTGCTGATGAAGCATGGTCTGATGATTTCGAGAGGTCGGCAGAGCGCGCCATTGCAGAAAACAGGCCAATGTTTGTTGATTTTACCGGATATACCTGTACAAATTGCCGCGCCATGGAAAGTACTGTATTTCCCCAGCAAAATATTGCAGCGAGATTCGAAAAAATGGAAAAAGTAAAACTTTACACCGACGGCGGACAGAAAGCGAACGAGAATCAAAGATTCCAGTTCGAGTTAACCGGCACCCTTGCACTGCCCACTTATGCGATTGTGGATCCGCATACCGGCAACGTTTTAGATCAGCTAATTGGCTTTACTCGCGCAACAGAGTTCGAAAAATTTCTTGACAGAGGACTGGATCGTTTTCAAAGAGTACAAAACGAGCGCAATTTCTAATAATTTGTAATTATTATTCATCTATTTAGTGCAATTTTTTATATAAGTAAAAAATTATATTCGTTTTGACGAATAATATTGCAAATGAGTTCCACTTTTTGGATTTTTGTCTTTTCATGTTCAAATCATAATTTTAATCGCTCTATGACTATTACACTAAATAAATTATCAATTTTCATACTCCTGTTATCTTTGGGAGTCTTGTTCAGCTCATGCCGTACTTCGGAAGAAATTGTTGAACCAGAGCCACAGCCAACGGTAACACAGGAACCTGTTGAAGAAGAAGAATGGGTTGTTGAAGAAGAAGCTGCGCCAGCTGAAACGGTTTCTGAACTGGCCACTATTCATTTCGGTTTCGACCGTTACACAATCAATGACCGTGCTGCAAGGCAACTCGCTGAAAACATTCAGAAGCTGAGAGACAACCCCAACACAAGGGTTCGTGTAGATGCTTATACAGATCATGTTGGCGGCGACCAGTACAACCTGCGTCTCAGCCTCAGAAGAGCTGCTGCAGTCGTAGATTTCTACAAGCAGAACGGTATTCAGGAAAACAGAATTGAATCCCGCGGCCTTGGTGTTTATCCTATTCAGTGCACAGAAGCACAAATGGACAGAGATACTCCGGGGTGTGAGACCATGCGAAGGGCAGAGTCTTTCCCGTTGCCACCTGCACGATAACCAGTATCACAAACTTAAAAACGCATCAAATCATTTTTTGATGCGTTTTTTTTTGCCTGATGTTTTCACAATCGCTGCCATAATCTTCCGGACATTCTTTTTTCTATGGCCGGTAAGATTAAGCTCAAATTATAAGTGAATATGTAGTTCACATTTACTACATTGTATAATTGTGATTGTACTTATTTTCATACTGCCTGGCTGTTTAATACCGAAATAAATAATATTTAAAATATTTCATTATTCGGTTTGGCACTTAGTACAATCATCTGATATATTACAACATAACCAATTTTTTTAGCGGCTTTGAAAGATTGTTATCATGATCATATTGTCAAAATTAATTACAAGCTTTGACTTTATGTTTTAAATGATCTATCATTTCGCTTCAAATTTAGCTCATAACCAAAAATAACGCGGAGTAAACGTATGACTTCATCTTTAGCTCTCTTTTTTCTTCAAGCTGGGGCTGATGCTGGCTTCTTCAATGTATTAGTAGAAAAGTTCAATGAAGGTGGTGAATTTATGTGGCCGGTTTTGATAGCACTAGTATTGGGTTTAGCTATCTTCCTGGAACGAATCATCACTCTTAACCTGGCTGACATTAACACCCGAAAATTCGTACTCGAAGTACAACAGGCACTTCAGGAAGGCGGAATTCCTGCAGCACAGGAATTATGTGCCAAAACAAGAGGCCCGGTAGCTTCTGTATTCCAGGCAGGCCTTATGCGTGCCGATGAGGGAATCGATGCTGCTGAAAAAGCCATCACAACTTATGGATCTATTGAGATGAGCTTTCTGGAAAGAGGGCTTGTTTGGCTATCACTCTTTATCGCTATTGCACCGCTCCTTGGCTTCCTTGGAACTGTGGTAGGTATGATCGAAGCTTTTGACGCGATTGAAGCTGCCGCAGATATTTCTCCAAGCCTTGTAGCCCGCGGTATCAAAATCGCGCTTCTTACAACTGCCGGTGGTCTATTGGCCGGTATTATTCTGCAAATAGGCTATAACTATTGCGTCTCCAAAATTGACAGATTGATCGCAGACATGGAAGAAAGTTCCATTACCCTGATTGATTCAATTGTTCTTTTGAATGAAGGCAGACAAATTGTGCCTGGTGACGAATTAACAGACGAAGCCTGATTAACTGTAATAAAACGTTAACTTAAAACGTAATACTAACATGATTAACAGTTTAGCAGTTGGTTTGGCATTAGGACTTATCGGTATCGGAATCATAGGAATCGTAGTTTCCGGTATTCGAAATATCATTAATGGCAAATCAGAATTTAAGCGGATTACCGTTATGCTGGTCCCTGTTCTTGTATTTGTGATCTCATATTTTTTATTGGGAACTTTTGAACAGGCAGGGGTAGCAACGATGTCAATTATGATTATTCTGATGATGATCTCCATCTTGATAACAGGTACCCGCGGAACATTTAAATTCTAAAACTATGTTAAAAAAACGAGGCCGGGGCGATGCCGAAATTCCAATGTCGTCCCTTGCTGACATCGCCTTTTTACTTCTGATTTTCTTTCTCGTTGTAACAACGATTGATGTTGATACAGGAATTGGACTTGTATTGCCTCCAATTCCTGATGATACAACACCACCGCCTCCGGTTCGCGAAAGAAACCTTATGAACATTCTTGTGAATGCTCAGGGTATGGTTTTGATCAATGAACAGCCCGCGGCAATACCAAGTGTGCGCGAAAGAGTGAAATCTTTCATTAATAACAATGGCGTTGATCCTGACCTTTCCGAGTCTCCGGATGATGCCATCGTTTCCATTAAAACCGACCGCAGAACTCCCTATAATGTTTACATCGATATGCTCGATGAAGTGATGGGTGCTTATGAGGAACTTCGCCATCAGGCGTCAATGGACAGATTTGGTGTACCTTATACCTCACTTGAACAGGGGAGTGAAAGAAGGGCGGAAATACAGGAAATGTTTCCAAAGAAAATTTCAATCGCAGAGCCTGACGAAGGGTAATTCATATGTCAAAATTTAAGAAAAAACAAGCGAATACAAAGCAAAGTGTGCCAACATCAGCAATGCCTGATGTCGTATTTATGCTTCTTATCTTTTTCATGGTAACTACTGTACTCCGCGAAGTGGAACTGCAGGTGCAAATTGATTACGCCACCGCAGAAAATATTGAAAAGATTGAGCAGAAACGACTCGTAAGCTATGTCTATGTCGGGCCGGAACGGCTCGGCGGCGGCAGGTATGGTGAAACCAGGGTGCAGATTGACGATGCAATGGTGGATGACATCAATGCAATACGAAACATTATGTACGATAAATTAATCGAACAGCCGAGACTTATTGTTTCGCTCAGGGTTGACAGAGACTCCGAGTTCGGAATTGTAACGGATGTTCAGCAAGAACTCCGTCACGCAGGAACGCTGAGAATTAATTACTCAACCAGAAGACAAGTATAATACTTAGATCGTATTACAAGTTAATACCAGAGGCATTTGTTTCAAGTGAAACAAATGCCTTTTTTGTTTATATAAATTTATGAAAGTGACGAAAGAAAACTATCCCTGCATCGCAGTGATGTATTTCGCCTTTTATTTTTTCATACGGATTGATGCCTGCAAAGTATCGGAACGTTGCTTTGGGTGACTTTGGTGTTCCGGTCCTGATGGACGGGGCGATTCAGGCGATGGGATACATGCTCAGTAATACTCGTTTCATCTTCTTCGGAAAATAACTCTCAAAGAAATTCATTTTCACATTTACGTATAAAATAGCAGAAACTATCTATAACTCTCTTTTATGAATGACTCAACATTTCAGCCTATCCATGAAATCGGGTTACCCGAATTAGTCAAAAGACTTGAAAAATATCAGGGAATACCAAGAACTGAAATCATGAAAGGCAGTGGTGATGATGCAGCCATTTTTTCTACTCATGGGAACGACTCCTTATCTGTTGCAACCCAAATATTTATGGAAGGGGTTCATTTTGATCTCACCTATCATCCGCTCAATCACCTTGGGTATAAAACGGTGACCGCTGCAGTAAGTGATATCTATGCCATGAATACAAGGCCTTTTCAGCTGCTCGTTAACTTAGCTGTTCCAAATATGCATTCTGTTCAAATGGTAGAAAAACTATATGAAGGTATTGAACTGGCTTGCAAAGATTACGATATGCAAATTACAGGCGGAGGCACAACAGCATCACACCAGTTACTGGCCATTTCGGTAACTGCTATCGGAAAGGGTAACAGCGAACAGGTTATCTACAGAAGTGGTTCTGTGAAAGGTGACTTAATTTGTGTTACCGGTGACTTTGGCGCTGCAATGGCAGGGCTTAGAATTCTGATGAGAGAAAAAAATGAATGGAGGGAAAAAGGTGATCATCATTTCATGCCTGATCTTGCGAATTATGAATATGTAATAAAAAGACAGTTATTTCCTGCAGCCAGAAAAGATGTCATCAACATGTTTGGCGATAACGGGATCACCCCTGGCGCAATGACGGTTGTAACACAGGGGCTTGTGAATGCTTTAAGGAATATCGCGACTGCTTCTTCTTTGGGCGCAGAAATATTCTTACCTGCCATTCCCATTTCTCTTGAGACCAGAAGGGTTGCTGATGAAATGGAGGAAGATGTTGACAAATATGCGTTTTATGGGGGAGAAGATTTCGAACTGATGTTTACACTCCCTGAAAATAAGATAAATGAGTTGGAAGCTCACTTTGATGATTTTGCAGTAATCGGGAAATTGACAGACCAAAAAAACCTGCTCATAATCAATACTGGCGGAGAAGACATTATCCATATTGATCTTTAGTGCGCCTTTAAATCTGATTTCAATTCAGAATAAACCATAAAAAAACGAAAAAGAAGGTTGTGAAGTAAC
The DNA here is from genome assembly GCA_007123715.1 of Balneolaceae bacterium. Classification (GTDB taxonomy): domain Bacteria; phylum Bacteroidota; class Rhodothermia; order Balneolales; family Balneolaceae; genus Rhodohalobacter. The sequence goes on from SKKO01000214.1 coordinate 8,117, forward strand.
CCTGTAGCATTCGAAGGGCTTTTGCCAGGGGGGCTTTTTCAATGATGAATGAACAATTTAACTCAGTTTAAAACACATCACAGAAAAACCGAAACGCGTCCGTACAGTGTGCGGAGAAACTATTTTTAATGAATTTACATGTAATTATTACTTCGGTAATGACCGGGTGGTAAAATTAATGATATGGATTCGAATAAAAATGAGGAACAGAACGTTAACAAGAAGAAAAAATTTAGCTAAATAAATTGAATGCAGATCAGAATAGATGTGTTCAAATTTCTTTATATTTAAGGCTATTTGATATTTAAATCATACTAATGTCCAACAAACTTCTGCCAAAGAAAAAAACCACTGAGAATAAATCAAAAGAGAGTAAAAAAGCACCGCGCTTTCCAATTTGGATCTATGTGGTTCTGTTTCTGATATTAATTGGATTCAATCTCTTTTTTATGCCGGGTGAGTCATCGGAAAGGATTAAATACAGTGAATTTCTCAATTTCGTACAGAACGGGTTTGTCGAGGAAATCACAATTACCAATAATGTAGAAATTACTGGAAAATACTCTGAAAAGGCCTTTGAAGAAGGAATTGCAGAAAGGCCAGTGCCGGATCAAAGCTGGATGGAACGTTCTGAAGGTTCATCGGGCACTTTCTCCACGACTATGCTCGAGGGAGATGAAATCAGAGGTATGTTTGATGAATTCGGAGTGGTATATGATGTAAGGATTGAGGAAGACTGGTTCAGCGGGATTTTTATTTGGCTGATTCCTATTGCACTGATTATTGCATTCTGGATTTTTATTTTCAGGCGGATGAATCCCGGTCAGCAGGTTCTTAATATCGGCAAGAATAAAGCTTCACTCTATGATAAACAATCTGAAAGCAAGGTATCGTTTAAGGACGTTGCCGGCTTGCAGGAAGCCAAAGCCGAAGTGGAGGAAGTTGTAGAATTTTTAAGTAATCCACAGAAGTTCACCAAACTTGGAGGAACTTTACCAAAGGGTGTGCTTCTTGTAGGCCCTCCGGGTACAGGTAAAACGCTGCTTGCGAAAGCTACAGCCGGAGAAGCAGATGTACCGTTCTTTTCTTTGAGCGGTTCTGATTTTGTTGAAATGTTTGTGGGTGTAGGTGCAGCAAGGGTTCGCGATCTGTTCAAACAGGCAAAAGAGAAGGCCCCGTGTATTATTTTTATTGATGAGATTGACTCTATTGGGCGTACACGCGGCCGCGGTATGCAAATGAGCTCAAATGATGAACGTGAAAATACATTGAACCAGCTCCTGAGTGAAATGGATGGATTTAATTCCGACAAGGGAGTGATTATCATGGCCGCGACAAACCGTCCTGATATTCTCGATTCTGCCTTGTTGAGGCCCGGACGGTTCGACCGTCAGATCATGATCGATAAACCGGATCTGAATGGAAGGATTCAGGTGCTCGAAGTACATTCGAGAAAATTGATACTGTCTGACAAGATCGACCTGAAGGTATTGGCCTCACAAACGCCCGGTTTTGCTGGCGCGGAACTGGCCAATCTTTGCAACGAGGCAGCGCTTTATGCCGCCCGCCGTGATAAAGATAAAGTGGAAATGGAGGATTTCCAGGACGCGATTGAACGGGTAGTGGCAGGCCTTGAAAAGAAAAATAAACTTATCAGTCCTAATGAAAGAAAAATTGTAGCTTTCCATGAGGCAGGCCACGCCATCGTGGGTTGGATGCTGGAGCACACAGACCCGGTTTTAAAAGTAAGTATTGTTCCGCGCGGGTTTGCAGCGTTGGGTTATACTCTTCAAACGCCTCTCGAAGACCGCTTTTTGATGACTACTGAAGAGCTGGATGATAAAATTTGTGCATTGCTGGCCGGCCGTGTAGCAGAAGAAATTGTATTTGGCAAAATTTCGACCGGTGCACAAAACGATCTTGAAAGGATTACCAATATGGCATTTGCCATGGTAGCTGAATTTGGAATGAGTGAAGAACTGGGATACTTGTCACTGCGTGATTCCGGCAATCCCGACGGCAGTTTTGGCTTTAACAAGAAATATTCGGAAAACACGGCCCAGAAGATCGATCAGGCTGTTCGAAATATTATTCTTCGAAATTACAAGAGAACGGTAGAACTGTTAAATCAATACAGAGGTAAACTTGAAGAAATGGCAGAAACTCTTCTCGAAAAAGAAGTGCTGAATCACATTGATCTTCGTCAGATGCTCGGCGACCGGCCCAGTGGAAACTATCCCGAGGGCATGTTTGAGGAATCCGATAAAAAAACCGTAACAAACGGATCCCCTGCAAAAAAAGCAAAAAAGGGTACAAAGAACAAGAGTGATGAGCAACAGCTTGAGCTGAACACCGGAGATCCGGAGTAGCGGATAGCGTTATGATCCGCGGACTCCTAACCCATTAATGCTCAAAAGGTAAAGGTAATATTTCAGATTGTGAATCATACGATCC
>SKKO01000006.1 GCA_007123715.1 Balneolaceae bacterium
GCAGGTTTTACGTTACTCAAATTTTAGAGTTTCGTATAGAATATTATTAATACATTAAAAAACATACATTCAGCCCATCTTACGCATTGCTGATAAGTTGCGGCAACAGCGGATATGGGGGGCAGCCCAGTGACGTTTTAATGCGGCCGGGCCATATCCCGTAAATCCGTATCTAGCAACCTGCATCGAACTGTACTGTTGTACCCCCCCGTACAAGATAAAACAGAACTCTATTGATTAACTTCAACCCCCCAGATTTCCTCGGCGTAATCGCGGATGGTCCGGTCTGAAGAAAACTTCCCGACTCTTGCAGTATTCAGCAGGGCTTTTCTGAACCACTCATTTTTATTTTTAAAGAGTTTGTCAACTTCACCCTGCTTGTTAACATAAGCCTCAAAATCGGCTAATACAAGGAAATAATCTCCTTTATGGAGCAGTGATTCGATGATGGGCTGATACAGGTTTTTATCCTCATTGAAGAACCCGTCCCTGATCTGGTCGAGGGCATTTTTGAGGTCTTCATTCGCCTCATAATACTCCAATGGGTTATACCCTTCGTGTCTCATCTGTTCCACATCTTCCACAGTGTTGCCAAAAATAAATATATTTTCATCGCCTACTTCTTCATTTATTTCCACATTGGCACCATCGAGTGTACCGATGGTGAGCGCACCGTTCAGGGCAAATTTCATATTTCCGGTACCGGAAGCTTCAAAGCCCGCAGTTGAGATCTGCTCTGACAGATCGGCCGCCGGAATCATTTTTTCAGCCAGCGTTACGCTGTAGTTTTCCAGGAAGAGGAACTTAAGTTTACCGTTTACATCCGTATCATTATTGATTTTCAGGGCTACATCATTCATCAGCTTGATGAAAAGTTTGGCCATGGTATATCCGGGTGCAGCTTTACCAGCGAGAATAATAGTTCGCGGAACCACTTCTAAATCAGGATTTGCCTTAATCTGGTTGTACTTCGCAATCGCATACAGCGTCAGCATCAGCTGGCGTTTATACTCATGAATCCGTTTAATCTGAATATCGAACATTGAATTCAGGTCCAGTCTGATTTCCTGTTTTTCCTCGATATAGTCGGCAAGGAGTTGTTTGTTGCTCTGTTTGATCTTCACAAACCGGTCCATGAACTCCGCATCATCAGCGAATTGTTCAATATTCCGGATCTGATCGAGATCGGTTACCCAGCCTTCGCCAATTTTTTCCGTAATCAGATCAGCCAGTTCCCGGTTGCATTGTCGGAGCCATCTCCTGGGGGTTATACCGTTCGTTTTATTGGTGAAACGTTCAGGATACATTTCATAAAAATCTCTGAAAAGAGTTTTTTTGATCAGTTCACTGTGCATTGCAGCAACTCCATTGATTTTATGGGAACCTACAATTCCAAGATGTGCCATATGGACAACAGGATTTTCACCCTCGCCAACGATTGACATCCGGCTGATTTTACCACGGTCATCTCCAATTTTGATTTTAATATCATGCAAAAATCTGCGATTGATTTCGTATATGATTTGCAAATGCCGTGGCAGCAGGTTGCGCAATAACGACACCGGCCATTTTTCAAGTGCTTCAGGCAAAATAGTGTGGTTGGTATAAGCCATCGTTTTTTCCGTAATTCCCCAGGCAAGGTCCCACTCAAGCCCTTCCTCATCTACCAATACACGCATCAGTTCCGGAATGGCAAGATTGGGATGGGTATCATTACACTGGATAGAAATTTTTTCAGGAAGTTTACGCCAATCGTTGTTTGTTTTTCGGAAACGGCGAAGGATATCCTGCATGGAAGCGGCTACAAGGAAAAACTCCTGCTTCAAGCGAAGCTCTTGTCCTACAAATATTTTATCGTTTGGATAAAGTACCCTCGAAATATTTTCGTTTAACTGAGTGTCACGAACCGCATCAATATATTGCCCTTGATTAAAGCTCTTAAGGTCGATTGACGATGATGAGGATGCTTTCCACAGGCGAAGATTATTAACGATATTATTTTTATACCCGGGAATTGGAATATCGTATGCAACTGCCAGAACATCATGAGTGTTTTCCCACTTAAATCGTAATGTTCCATCTTCATCATGGTAGGCATGGGAATGGCCATAAAAAGGAACGTTATATTGGGTTTTTGGCCTTATCACATCCCAGGGGTTTCCATAGCGCAACCACAAATCCGGCTTTTCTATCTGGAATCCATTTTCAATCGACTGATAAAAAATCCCGAAATCGTACCGTATTCCATAACCGATGGCCGGTATTCCGAGTGTAGCCATTGAATCGAGAAAACAGGCTGCAAGACGCCCGAGGCCACCATTACCCAAACCGGCATCCCATTCTACACTTCTGATCTCCTCATAATCCAATCCAAGTTCTTGCATGGCTTCGGCCGCCACGTCCTGAAGGCCGAGGTTAACGAGCATGTTATCGAGCAACCGTCCTATAAGGTACTCCATTGAAATATAATAAACCCGTTTCGCATCATTGAGATAATAGCCTTGCTGGGTATCAATCCACTTATCATGAAGCCTGTCCATAACTGATAAAACCACGCTTTTGTAGCTATCCCAAGCCGTTGTTGAATATTTATCTTTTGCAAGGGTGTATCGTAAATGCTGAACAATATCTTCTCTGAATGAATCTACATCCATGCCATTACGGGGATGAACTGAATTATTTTTTGTCATAAGTAAATGTTCGGTTTTTTTATATGAATATTCTTAAGTGAGCCGTCTTACGGCTGTGGTAGTTTATGTATGATAATGAAGGTTTACATCCATCTTTAATTAATCTTTTCTGTAAATACCATAATCGGGTATAAACCCCGGTCTGGTCAAGTTAGGTGAAAAACCAAGCTTATAAAACGATTCATATGCCTGAATTGCAACAAAATCTTGATTAAATATACCAAAAACCGTAGAACCACTTCCGGTCATAGACGCATAAACAGCACCAAAATCGATCAATTGGTCTTTGATGTTGCCAACTATATCATATCTCGCAATTACGGTAGGTTCAAGATCATTTTGCAACAGGTATTGCCACTCTGAGGCCTCTTCTTCAAGAAGCACTTTTTTTAGAGAAAATTCGGGAGTGGGATTAGGTATGCAGTTATGGTATGCCTCCGCTGTTGATGATTCAAAACCGGGATAAACACATAAAATCCAGGCATCGGGCTGAATCGGCATAGGTTCCACAGAATGACCGAGGCCGGTACCGATACCTGTTTTGCCTTTAATGAAAAAGGGAATGTCTGCACCAAGATTACGGCTAAGGTCTATAAGTTCATCGTCTGTAAGGCCGGCACCTTCCAGTTTATTCAGTATTCTGAATGTAAGTGCGGCATTACTGCTTCCGCCTCCGAGTCCTGCCCCTGGCGGCATGTTCTTCTGAACTGAGAATGAGTAATGCTGCTTCAGGCCAACGTACATTTCAAAAGCACGGTAAGCTTTTGTTATTAGATTCTCTTCCCCGGCCGGTATGTTATCTGTCGACAAACTGAGTGAGAAATGATCTGCCGGACAAACCTCAAACCTGTCGTTCCATTCGATAAAACAGAAACCCGTTTCGATAGTATGGTAACCGGTTGGCAGGCGTTCCAGCACATGAAGGCCAAGATTTATTTTGCCGTATGAATTCGCGATCCACATCAGGTGTATTCCTCTTTTATTTTTAAAAGATACCGGTAGGCTTCGTCATCATCATTGGGAATAATCCCATCCAGTATCGCATCTTTAATTCTGTCTTTAATCCGGCCTACCACAGGGCCTGGTTTCACATTCATTACTTCCATAATTTGCTCGCCCGAGATCGGATTTTTCCAGTTTCTTATCCGGTCTTTTTTTTCAACCTCTTTTACTTTTTTTTCTACCCTGTCAAAATTGTTTTGAAACTTTTTCTGCTTCCATTCATTTTTCGTGGTGATATCGGCCCTGCACAAAACCATCAAATCTTCAAGCTCATCACCTGCTTCATAGATTAACCTTCGGATGGCGCTGTCGGTTACTTCTTCAGATGCCAATGCAATGGGCCTGAGATGAAGCCTTACCAGCTTTTGAATATACCTCATGCGTTCATCCATCGGCAATCCCAATCGCCGGAAAATGCGGGGTACCCATTTTGCTCCGAGGGCGTCGTGCCCGTGAAATGTCCAGCCTGTTCCGGGCGAAAATCTTTTGGTGGGGGGTTTTGCAATATCATGCATGATGGCCGCCCAGCGCAGCCACAAATCATCACTTACCTGAGCTACATTGTTGAGTACTTCAAGTGTATGCCAGAAATTATCCTTGTGCCTTTGACCATTTTTTTCATCCACACCAAGCAAATTCACCATCTCAGGAAAAAATTCTCCAAGTAATCCGGATTCAAGAAGCAATGAAAACCCGGATGATGGCTGCTTCGCCAATACAATTTTATTCAGCTCATCAATAACCCTCTCTTTTGAAATGATAGATAAACGATGCGACATTTTTTTGATGGCTGCCATTGTTTTATCCTCAATAGAAAAATCGAGCTGCGTTGCAAAGCGAATTGCACGCATCATTCTAAGCGGATCATCATCAAACGTTTGTTCTGGGTCTATTGGAGTACGTATAATGCGGGATTTTAAATCGCCGATTCCTCCAAAAGGATCATGTAAAACCCCAAAAGAACCGGGATTCAGGCACCATGATAATGCATTAATGGTGAGATCTCTCCGAAATTGGTCATCTTTGAGTGTTCCGTTTTCAACAAGGGGTTTTCGTGAATTCCTGCGATAACTTTCTTTACGCGCACCCACAAATTCCAGATCAAGATCATTGTATTTAACCTGGGCAGTCCCGAACTGTTTAAAAATTGAAATGCGGTTGCTTTGTAATACATCTGCCACCTTTTTAGCCAGTGAAATCCCCGACCCTACCGTTACAAAGTCAATATCTGTGATGTCACCACTCAGTTCGTCAAGGTAATAATCGCGCACGTACCCCCCCACCACAAAAACCTGCTGGTTTAAGGATTCAGCAACTTCACCGATTGACCTGAATAGTGTTAAATGCTTGTCGGGTATACCTGTCAAAACACAACCAAAATTTAATTTAGCTTAGTAAAATAACAACTATTATGCTATCAGATTAATATTTTTTCCAGAACCTGCCAAATATCAGCAGCCACGTAAGAATTCTATTGAAAACGATTTCATTTCAGTAATTAAAATTACTTTACAAGTCTCAATCTTTAATCTGCCAAACTTAAATAATTGAAAACACCACGCCCACAGGAAATATTGTAGCTAAATTGATAATCGTATGGATTTCAGATCTTTTCATACTATTCAGAACATCGAACAGACCTTATCATATATTTAAAGCACTGTTGTTCTTACACCAAACCCCAATACCGATTTCCCGTATCGCGTATCCCATCCCTTTAAAACTGACTGCCAATGACCTCCTCTTTTTTTAACCCATTTAGAAGCATCCATTCGAAAACCCAAATTATTTTAATTATTTTCAGCCAGATGTTTGATAATATCCCCTGCAATGATTAAGCTTGAATGGTGAAATCGTTACCATAAATATTTATTAAGCGGTATAAATAATCGTATTGGAGATAATTTTTTCTCTCAGGATAAATTTTAAATAATTTTAAATTTGCTTTAGTAGTGGTATGAGGCGCCTGCGTTTTCTTATGAAGAGGAAAACTTGACCCATTCATGCTGTTCACTTTTATATTCAGGTTTTTACACTCATTCATTTTAATATTAAAACTTCATTGATTGGAGCAAACAGGGATTAAGACGTAATTCATGACAAATTCCGGATGTATATTGGAGATGTATGATATCCGCAAGGAATTCCCGGGGGTATTGGCACTTGACAGGGTTCAGCTATCTCTTAAAAAAGGAGAAGTTCATGTACTCCTTGGTGAGAATGGGGCGGGAAAGTCCACTCTCATGAAGATTCTGAGTGGTGCTTATACAAAAGACAGCGGTGAGATTTTCATTGATGGAAATCTTACAGAAATAATGAGTCCGGCACACGCTCAGGAACTCGGCATCGGTATTATCTATCAGGAATTTAACCTGAACCCTTATCTCAGTGTTGCCGAGAATATTTTTATGGGTCGTGAACCTGTAAAATTACCCGGTATTATACACTGGGAGAGGCTTTATCGTGAAGCACAAACAATTCTTGACAGCCTGAACGTAAAAATCAATGCCCGCCATAAAGTTGAATCGCTGGGTGTTGCCATGCAGCAAATGGTTGAGGTTGCCAAAGCATTGTCCCTTAAGGCACGAATCTTAATAATGGATGAACCAACGGCATCCCTCTCAAATAATGAAATTGAATCTCTCTTCAAAACAATTTTACACCTAAAACAACAGGGGGTTTCCATTGTTTATATATCACACCGCCTCGTGGAGATTTTTGAAATTGGCGACAGGGTAACCGTTCTGCGTGACGGCAAATACATCGCCACAACTCCGATCGAACAGCTTACAAGGGACGATATGATCAGGATGATGGTGAACCGGGACCTTGACGATCAGATACCCAAAGTAAAAGCTATAATTGGTGAAACTGTACTCAAAGTCGAAAATCTGAATGTGAATGAGAGGCTGAAAGAGATCAATTTTGAACTTCATAAAGGCGAAATTCTCGGTATTTCAGGACTAATGGGGGCCGGTCGCACCCGGCTGGCAAAAACGCTCTTTGGTGCTGAAAAAATTAAATCAGGCAGCATTTACCTGGAAGGCCGGGAAGTGTTCCTCAAATCGCCACGTGATGCCATTAATGCCGGAATTGGCTTGGTTACAGAAGACCGGAAAACTGAAGGATTGATTCTTGATCTTTCAGTGAAACAAAACATCTCCCTCCCAAATATTAAAAGGTTTATTAAAGGCGGTGTAATCAACTTCAAAAAAGAAAATGAAGTTGTTGATGAATACATCGGAAAATTGAAAATCAAAACTCCATCGAGAAATCAACAAACCCTTTTTCTTAGTGGAGGAAATCAGCAAAAGGTTGTACTCAGTAAATGGCTTTGTACAGATACTAAAATATTTATATTTGATGAACCTACCCGCGGCATAGATGTGGGCGCAAAAACAGAAATTTATCAATTGATGAACAGACTTACCGCAAATGGTGCCGCAATCATTATGATCTCATCCGAGATGCCGGAAATTTTGGGTATGAGCGACCGGATCCTGGTAATGCGTGATGGTCGTATTGCCGGAGAACTTTCGGATAAGGAAGCAACACAGGAAAAAATTATGAATCTTGCATTGGGCGAACCGTATGAAGCAGCTGTTTAGCAACTTGAATTTTGACCAAATGAGGCAATTCGGGACATTTTTCGGATTGCTTGCACTATGTATCCTCTTTACAATACTATCCCCACACTTTTTTACCACATCCAACCTGCTCAATGTGGCGCAACAGTCGGCTATTATTGCTGTTATTTCAGTGGGAATGACATTTGTAATTATCACGGCCGGAATTGACCTGTCTGTTGGTTCAGTACTGGCTTTTTCCGGTGTTGTGATGGCCAGCGTTCTTCACTCCGGCCTGCCTATCCCCATCGGTATCGCAGTTGGCATGGCAGTGGGATTTTCATGCGGCCTTGTAAATGGAATGCTTGTTACATACGGAAAAATTCCGCCTTTTATCGCCACACTCGGCATGATGAGTATAGCACGGGGCGCGGGGCTGTGGTTCACGGATGGCAGGCCTATTTCCGGCTTTGATGACAGTTTCCGTTTTCTTGCAAACGGAGAAATATTCCATATACCTGTGCCTGTAATTATCATGATCCTGGTTTACGTTGCAGCTCATTTTGTCCTTACACGTACCAAAATGGGCCGTTATACATATGCAATCGGAGGTAATATAAATGCCGCACGGCTATCTGGTATCAATATCAACCTCTACCTCAATATCATATATGGAGTCGCGGGACTGCTGAGTGCCCTCGCAGCGGTTATGCTCACCGCAAGATTAAATTCTGCACAGCCCATTGCCGGAATTATGTATGAACTGGATGCCATTGCAGCCACTGTAATTGGGGGAACCAGCCTTTTTGGAGGAAAAGGTACCGTTATCGGAACACTGATCGGCGCCCTGATAATCGGCGTTTTAAGAAATGGGCTCAACCTGCTTGGAGTCTCATCCTTTATTCAGCAGATTGTCATAGGATCAGTAATTATCGGTGCCATCCTTCTTGATACTAATTTAAAGAACTCAAAAAACTGACCTCATCATGAAACAATCGTTATTCATCCGGATTACCGCTTTTTTACTCATAACCGTACTAACCCTGCCTCTTTGGGGCTGCTATAAGGAAGAGTTTCCGGGGCGGCCAACCATTGCACTTGTCGTTAAAACACTAAATAACCCGTTCTTTAATGACATGCAGGCAGGTGCGGAAGAGATGGCCAGGGAACTGCAGCTGAACTTAATAGTTCAGGCCGCTGAACGCGAAGTTGATGTGGAGCAACAGGTACAAATTGTTGAAAACCTTATCCAGCGGCGGGTTGACGCTATTCTGCTAACCCCGAGCGGTTCCAGAGAAGTTGTGCCGGTTATTTCAAGGGCAAACCGTGCAGGTATTCCTGTTTTAAATCTCGATACACGGGTAGATATGGATCTGCTCGGCCGTGATAACGCTGAAATCGCAACTTTTATCGGCTCCGATAACTACGAAGGAGGCTACATCGCTGGCAAATATGTAGGCGAAGCCCTTAACGGCCGGGGTAAAGTGGCTATTCTTGAAGGAATTCCCGGACACGAAACGGCTGATTCGCGACAGTCAGGATTCCTTGCTGGCCTGGCTGAATTTCCTGATGTACAAGTGGTTACATCTCAAACCGCAAACTGGGAAAGAAACCTTGGATACAACGTTTTCGAAAATATGCTGCAATCATTTTCGGATGTGAATGCCGTATTTGCTGCGAATGACCTTATGGCACTTGGGGCTGTTGAAGCTATTGCATCAAGCGGCCGCTCTACTGATGATGTTATTGTTGTTGGATTTGATGCACACAATGAAGCGGTAGACGCTATCCGGCGCGGATCAATGCATGCAACAGTTGCACAGAATCCATTTGAAATAGGACGGGCAGGTGTCGAATACGCATACAAAGTTTTAAATGGTGAAGAGATTCCGGATGATATAACTATTGAAATACGGCTCATTACCCGCGATAACCTGTAATAATTTAATATCCAAAAAAAATAGGAGACTAACTATGAAATCAAATATTAACGTAGGAGTAGTAGGACTTGGCCGGCTCGGGGGCTTGTATGTTGAATATCTCAGCTATCAGATACCAGGAGCCAATGTAATTGCTGTAGCTGACGCTGATACAAAACTTGCAACCGAAATAGCTGAAAAATATTCCATTAAACATGTTTTCCAGGATCATCAGCATCTGCTCGATGTAAAAGGCCTGGATGCGGTTGTAATTGTAAGCCCGACAAGCACTCACAAAGACGTAGTGATAGATGCGGCTTCAAAGGGCAAAATGATATTTTGTGAAAAGCCGCTTTCCCTTTCGCTCGATGAAGCTGTAATGATGAAAAAGGCTGTGGAAAAATCCGGTGTTTTTTTCCACATGGGTTTTATGCGCCGCTTTGACCGTGGTTACTCGGCAGCAAAAAAACGAATTTTAGATGGTGAAATCGGTACCCCAATTGTATTCAAGGCTACGTCTCGCGATCCATACCGGCCAAGCCTCGAATATGCCGACCCAAAAAAAAGCGGCGGCCTGATGCTGGATATGGGTATTCATGATTTTGATCTCGCACGCTGGTTTATGGGTGATGTGGCTGATGTATACGCCATTGGCGACGTACTTGCTTTCCCTGAAATGAAAACCATCAACGACGTTGATAATGCCATGGTTGTGATGAATTTTGAATCAGGAAATATCGGTTCTGCCGATTTGAGCCGGAGCGGAATCTACGGTTATGACATCCGTACAGAAATTTTGGGAACAAATGGCACCATCCAGATTGGTTATCTCCGGGAAACCCCGATCACCATCCTGAAGAAAGAAGGAGTTACCCACGATACGGTTCCTTTTTTCATGGAAAGGTTTCAGGAATCTTATATCATACAGCTCAAGGACTTTATTGATAAAGCCATCCGGGATCAAGAACCCTCCATCACTGTAGAAGATGGTGAACGGGCTTTACTTGTAGCTCACGCCGCAACCTATTCACTTCACGAAAAAGCTCCTGTGGCAATCGATAATGAAGCCATGAGCTATCAATTAAAATCAGAATCTGAAAAAATCACCAGCTGATTGTATCATGAAAAAAAATGTTTTATTCAAAAATACCGCAAGCAAAAAAGGACGTAATTGGATTATTACACCCGAAAATTCAGAATTGGTTGCCCTGAGTTATGCAAGAACCATTCTCGACAGCGAAATTCCTTCCATAACCTATGAAAATCCCGGCAGTGAAGCTGCCATATTTTGTATGAGCGGAGAAGGCGTAATCGAAATTGGCGGAAAATCATATACCCTAAAACCTTATGATGCACTGTTTCTCCCGCCAGATAAATCGGGAACAATAACGACGGAAACCACTCTCGATCTGGTAGAAAGTACAGCTCCTTCCAGTGCTTCGGGAGACCCGGTTTTTGTTCCCTATAAGGAACTGAACGAAGATCCCGGTTTAACAGAAATGCTGGGTTTTGAGGGGTGCTACAGGAAAATTCACCGGACGATTGATGATAATGTTCCGGCAAAACGACTTCTTTGCGGCCTCATATTCAGCAATGACGGGAACTGGACAAGCTGGGCTCCCCACGAACATGCAGCCACCAAAGAAGAAATCTATCTCTACTTTGAAATGCCTCCGCCAGCCTTTGGGCTTCAACTCGTTTACGATGACATCGAAAACCCGGAATATCTCGGTCCGGTTTACCAGGATGATGCCGTGGTTATAAAAAGAGGCTATCACCCAAATGTTGCTATCCCCGGTTACCCGATTAATTTTGTATGGATGATGGCCACACTCGATGAAGAAATGGAACGAACATGGGCGGGCGTAAACACACAACCTGAATTTATAAAGAACTAAGAGCAATACAAGGAATTATGCCTGATCCCAATCGAGATATTTTATGCATCGGCCGGAGTTCTATCGATCTCTATTCGAATGACATTGGTTCACCATTTGAAGAAATCACTACTTTTTCCGCATTTGTTGGCGGCTGCCCTACTAACATAAGTGTTGGCACAAGACGGCTTGGCCTGAAGTCAGCCCTTTTAACAGGCATCGGTTATGATCCGGTGGGTGATTTCATCCTCAATTTTCTTAATAAGGAAGGTGTTGAAACTACTTACGTTTACCGAAAAAAAGGACGGCGCAGCAGTGCGGTAATACTGGGAATTGAACCTCCCGATAAATTTCCCCTTGTCTACTATCGCGACAATTGTGCAGATATAGCTATCGATATTGATGATGTGAAAAATATACACCTTGAATCTTTCAGGGCAATAATCATAAGCGGAACCGGCCTGAGCCGCGAACCATCACGCTCGGCTACCATACTTGCAGCCGAACTGGCTTCTGAAAAAGGAGTGAAAGTATTTCTGGATATTGACTTTAGGGCAGATCAATGGCCAAACCTGCAGTCATTCGGTGCCATTACACGCTCAGTATTACCTTATGTGGATGTAATTATCGGAACATCTGAAGAAGTAAAGGCCGGGGCATATATGGGCAGCGGTGAAGCCGATGTAAGCCATTCGCAAGTGAACGAATCCAGGGTGGAGGCCGATCTTGATGAAAGTATCTGGCGTTTGCTTAAACGCGGCCCTGAAGTATTGATGCTAAAATCCGGCACGGATGGCTGTTTTGTATATGTCGCAAACAGCCCTGAACCGGTTCACGCAAAAGGCTATCCGATTGAGGTTGTAAATACGCTCGGAGCCGGTGATGCATTCGCCAGCGGCCTGATTTACGGTTTCATGAACGGATGGGACTGGCATAAATGTGCACGCTTTGGGAATGCCTGCGGCGCCATTGTGGTAACCCGTCACGGATGCGCGAATTTCATGCCAACAGTAAAAGAAGTTGAAGAGTTTGTAGCAACAAGGGGTGGATTATGAACCTGTTTGAAAAAGAAAAAATAATTTCAAGCGATCTTTTCCGGCAAATCACGGATATCCGTGTTCAAAACCCCGGTTATATTTCAGAAATTGCAAATCTGAGAAAACGCCGCGCAAAATTTGTCCCGACTGGTAAAATGAATATCGTTGCGGCTGATCATCCGGCAAGGGGCAGCCTCTCGGTTGGTCATGACCTGCTTGCTATGGCCGATCGCCACAGCCTCCTGGCACGCCTTGTCAATACTCTGCAGTCCCGATGGGTTGACGGGGTACTGGGCAGTATGGATATACTTGAAGACCTGCTGATTCTCCACGGGCTGATGAATAAATCGGAAAACGGTTTTTTGGATGAAAAACTGCTGATTACAAGCCTGAATCGGGGAGGGCTGCCCGGCGGGGCATGGGAACTGGATGATCCTATTACTGGAACGAATGCCAAAACTTGTGCTGATCTCGGCCTTGACGCTGCCAAAATGCTGCTCCGGGTTGATTTCTCGTCGCGAGACACAATAAAAACCATTGAATATTGTGCTGCTGGTGTACGGGATATGAATTCTCAAAACCTTCCCATCATACTTGAACCATTGCCTGTCATAAAAGATGGAAGCAGTTATAAAGTTGTAAAAGAGCCCGACCAGCTAATCCGGCTTGTGGCCGTTACAGCAGCCCTGGGTGACAGCAGCAGAAATATCTGGCTCAAAATACCTTTTACCGAAGATTTTGAGAGGGTGGCAGCATCCACAACACTTCCGATTGTAATCCTCGGAGGCGACAGAAATACAGGCCTGAATGAACTTCTAACAGATCTGAAAAAGGCACTTGGGACATCCCACCAGGTGCGGGGGGCCATGTATGGACGTAATGTTTTATATCCTGAACATGCGCATCCAAGAGATGTTGCCGAGGCAATCGGCAAATTGGTTCATGAAGAATAAAAGAAATGGCTGAATCCAAATATCACTGCTGAAAAACTGAATGAATAAAATTAATCGTTGATACCATGAAACATGAAAGACTTACCGTAGCACAGGCAACCATTCGTTTCCTTCAAAATCAATATGTAAAACGTGATGGAAAAGAAAATACATTTATTAAAGGCATCTGGGGAATTTTCGGACATGGTAATGTAGCCGGGTTGTCTCAAGCCTTGCACCAGTACCCTGAAATGCCCTATTACCTCACCAGAAACGAACAGGCAATGACACACACTGCCATTGCTTACGCAAAAGCAAAATTCAGAATGGAAGCTTTTGCCTGCACATCTTCTGTAGGCCCGGGTTCAACCAATATGATAACGGGTGCGGCAACGGCTACCATCAACCGAATACCTCTGCTGCTGTTACCAAGTGATATTTTTGCCCGCCGAAATCCAGGCCCGGTCCTTCAGCAGCTCGAATATCCCCTCAGCCAGGATGTTTCGGTAAATGACGCTTTTAAACCGGTATCAAAATACTGGGATCGAATTAATCGTCCCGATCAGTTGTCCTGGTCGTTGCTCGAGGCTATGCGGGTACTTACCTCCCCGGCAGAAACAGGCACGGCTACCATTTGTTTACCCCAGGATGTTCAGACAGAAGCTTATGACTATCCTTTATCGCTGTTTGAAAAACGAGTTTGGACAATACCACGCCAAAAGCCCGATGAGAGCCTGTTCAGTGAAGCTGTAACATTGATCAAGCAGGCAAAAAAACCTTTTATCATTGCTGGCGGTGGTGTTCTTTACAGTGAAGCAACCGAACAACTGGGCAATTTTGCATCTGCTACAGGCATTCCTGCAGCTGAAACACAGGCAGGAAAAAGCTCCCTGCCTTTTGATCATCCTCAGAATCTTGGTTCGATTGGCGCTACCGGTACACTTGCTGCAAATGAGGCAGCAACAGATGCCGACCTGATTATTCTCATCGGTACGAGGCTGAGTGATTTTACCACATCATCAAAAAGCCAGTTCCAGAACCCGGATGTTCGCTTTATTCATATCAATGTATGCTCAATGGATGCCCACAAACTATCGGCACTTCCTTTGGAGGGTGACGCAAAAGTTACCATCCTGGCATTACAGGCAGCACTTGCAGATTATCATATCAGTGAAGAATACAGTTCCGCAATTCGTGAATTAAGATCTCAGTGGATCGCTGAGCTCGACCGGGTTACGAACCTTACAGATTATGACCAGTTGCAACAGCCTAATGTACTGAAAGCAGTGAACGATGCGGCCGGAAAATCCTCCGTAGTAGTTGGCGCAGCCGGCAGCCTGCCCGGAGACCTACATAAACTGTGGAAATCGTATGAGCCGGGCGGGTACCACCTGGAATATGGATATTCATGTATGGGCTATGAAATCGCAGGAGGGCTTGGGGTTAAAATGGCGCGTCCCGACAAGGAAGTTGTGGTTATGGTAGGAGATGGTTCTTACCTGATGCTTTCATCAGAACTTGCAACTGCAGTACAGGAAGGAATTAAAATCACAGTGATATTGCTCAATAATCATGGTTACGGAAGCATTGGCTCGCTTTCGCAGTCTGTAGGATCGGAAGGATTCGGTACGAATTATCGATTCAGAGAAAATCAAAACGGTCAGCTAAGCGGAGAAACGTTACCGACTGATTTCGTGATGAATGCCAAAAGTTATGGCGTGAATGTGCATTCTGTTGAAAGTTACGAACAACTTGATGAAGCACTGGCCAAGGCAATGAAAGCCGATACGACCCAGGTGATTGTTGTTCCGGTAGATAAAGTTCAAAGAGTACCGGGTTACAGTTCCTGGTGGGATGTTCCCGTAGCTGAAGTTTCAGCTAATGATGGGGTTAAACAGGCACGTAAACAGTACGAAGAGGCTAAAAAGAAACAGCGAAATTTTTTCTAAGTCAAAAAAAATAAAACCAGAAGGGCATATGCCACTTCTGGTTTCTCTTCTTCCGTAGCTGGATAAAACGAAGCGGGCAGCAAACATTTTTTGTTGCCCGCTTTTTCATTTTATCAGTAAAGTAATATCCGTATTTCAGGAATCCAACTGAATTATTTCAAACTGGCATTGATACCGGTCATAATCCAATTGAATTTAAATATTCACGATTTCTCTTCGCACTTTCTTTGGGTGAACCCATCCCGGGCAGCACATCCTGTTCCACTACAATCCAGCCTGAATATTTCTGTTTGTTCAATTCATCCAAAACTGATCTGAAATTAATTGATCCTTTCCCAAGCTCGCAGAAAATCCCTTTCCCGACTGCGTCAAAATAGTCGAGATCATTTTCAACAACTTCTTTGAAAATGGTATGGCTCCAGTCTTTAAAATGAACGTGGCCCATTCTTTCCCGGTATTGGATTAACCCTTGCACCGGATCCCCTCCTCCAAAAGCAAAATGGCCTGTATCAAAGCAAAGATTGACATATTCCGGGCTTGTGCTGTCAAGTAGTCTTTCTATTTCCCACGGAGTTTCAATGTATCCGGCGCAATGATGATGGAACACACAATGAAGACCGGTTTCGTTTTTTACGGTTTTTGCAATACTTTCAACACCCTTTGTGAAAATATCCCAGTTTTCCGAAGATAGAGAATGCTCCGGCTTTATTCTTCCCGTTAGCCTTGTTCTTGTTTCATTTTTCCCGTTATCATCCGAAAGTACAATCCTTGCGTGTTCCGGATCTGTATCTTTTAATAATCTGGCGGTTTTCAGTGCAAGATTCAGTCCGCTCTCATGGGCTGCCGGGTCAACAAAATTTACCGGCACAAAAGCACCAACCAAATTAAGATTTCGTTGATCCAGTTCTTTCTTTAATTGGGATGGTTCTGATGGCATAAATCCCCAGTCACCAAGTTCGGTACCCAGATATCCCGTTTCATACATTTCATTCAAAACTTTTTCATAGGTATCTGTATTACCTTCAAGTCCAAATTCAAGGACGCCCCATGAACAGGGTGCATTTGCTATTTTTATCATATTAAAGTGTTGTTTCAGTTGCTCATTAAGTTGATGAATACCTCCCTTTTGCAGGTATTCATCAACACTCTCATTATAATTTAGTGAAAAGATGAAAACGTTTTACTCTCATTAATTCTATTGTATGAATTAATTTAGTACATTCTCCCATATATTTGTATTTATCGCATTTAGGGAACATATATCTTGGACTCATACAACTAACCTAAGTTTTTGATTGCAGAAATCTTAAGCTTCTGCATCAGTCAAAATTTTACCATTATCAAAAGCCTATGCCTACATTAAAAGAAGTGGCTAAGTATGCAAAAGTTTCCATTACTACGGTTTCAAGAGTAATGAACGAAGCTGATAAAGTAAATCCTGAAACACGGGAGCGGGTACAGCGAGTAATGCGTGAACTCGATTACCAGCCAAACCGGGTTGCACAGCGCCTCAGAACCTCAAAAGGGCAATCCAAACTTCTTGGTTTGATTATTCCGGATATTCAAAACCAGTTTTACTCAAGCATTGTGCGCGGTGTTGAGGATGTAGCTTACGGTAAAGATTATGCCGTTATTCTCTGCAATTCCGATGAAAATCCAACCAAGGAACGATTTTATCTTGATGTTTTGCAATCTGAATCTGTTGACGGTGTAATCCTGCCACCCATTCACCAATACAGTAAAGTTGTCGAAGGCTTAATTGAATCGGGTGTACCGGTGGTTTGTGTTGACCGAAAACTGGTTAGGGAAGCTGTGGATACGGTTGTCGTCAACAATGAAAAAGGCGGTTATCTTGCTGTAAAGCATATTCTTGATTTCGGACACAAGCGAATTGCAATATTAACAAGTTCATCACAGTTCTCTTCATTCGACGAAAGGCTAACCGGATATAAAAATGCATTGAAGGATCATAACATTGCTCTTGACGATGAACTTATCAAAGAGGGTGACCCGCGCAGCACAGAATCTGCCTATCTGTTTACAAAAGAACTTTTAAGGCTCAGTAACCCGCCAACTGCCATTTTTGCCACGAATAACCTTATGACGCTTGGAGTCCTTGAAGCCGTTCATGAAGAACAATTGAATGTACCTGATGATATCTCAATTGTGGGTTTTGATGATATGCCATGGGCCCGCGCCATTTCACCGCCGCTTACGGTTATTAAACAACCCGGTTACGAAATGGGGCGCCGTGCAACAGAACTACTTTTTCAGCGTTTTGAAGACCCAAAACGAGAGCCTGTACAGATCATCATGGAACCGACTCTCATTATTCGTAAATCAACAGGTAGAGTAAAATAAACCCGGTTATTAAGTTTTACCGGGGTTTTTGTACTAATCGAAATACAATATCTGCTCCTATTCAGAAGCTTTCAGGCGCTCTACATATTCAGGGCTTGCAAATATAGCTACCTCAACCCTTCTGTTCAGCTGACGGCCCTCCTCCGTTTCATTATCCGCAATGGGTTCATATTCACCACGCCCTTCAACATCAATTCTGTCCCGGGATATACCCTGGGAAATAATATAGTTCGCCGCTGACAGTGCTCTTCTCATACTTAACCCCTGGTTATACGTTTCACTTCCAATCCAGTCGGTATGCCCTACAATTAACAGATTCGTATTAGTATCCCTGTTTAAAATTTCGGTAAGTTTATTAAGATTTTCCCGGGCTTCTGGGCGAAGTTCAGATGAATCAAACGTAAAGAGAATACCGCTGTCAAAACTCACGGCAATACCTTCTTCTACACGCTGTACGGTTACACCTTCAAGTTCCTCTTCGAGTTCACGGGCTTTTCTGTCCATATTTCTGCCAATTATTGCTCCTACCGTACCACCCACAGCAGCCCCGGCAATCGCACCTGCAGCTGTATTTCCAAGGGTTTTTCCAATTACGGCACCCGCAGCTGCGCCTGCACCGGTACCGACAGCTGCCCCAGTAGCTGTCCTGTTCCAGTTCGAACAGGAGGAAAAAATCAACGTAACAACAAAAAATAGCGACAAATAAATTGGCAATCTTTCAGTTTTCATCATCTTATAAGATTCATTACTAAATAATTGGCTGATTCAAATGCTTCATAAATCACCCTGCTACCTGTTTTAGTCAAATGAACAGACTTTTGTTTCTGAAATATTATTAATTTTTGAATCTGAGCACATTAGAACCACACCCCTTGTGGAAAATGACACTTCCAACGGGTCCCTTCATGATTAAAAATCCTTTGGGATAAGGAGGGGACTTTTGAAGCACGTAAATGATGATTTATAATCGAACCCAAACCACAGAAACTTTTGATTTCCGGTCGTTAACAATAACTATAACTTCAGCACCGAATGGTCTCCGATATGTATCTCTCCTTTTGCACCAATAACCTCTGCATGATTTCCAATGGTTGAACGGGATAAATCACAATCATTCAGAATGGTATTCTCTTGGATGATGGTATCCCTGATTTTAGATTTGTTGATTTGGCTGCCGGCTTCAATACTAACGTTCGGTCCAATTTCACTGTTACTGATTTCCACTCCCTCACCTATAAATACAGGTGGAAAAATAGTAGAGGCTTCATATTGCCCGTATTCATGATTTTCTTTGGCTAATATTTCACCGGTTGTGTTCAGCCAGGCGGGAATGGTTCCGCAATCAAGCCATTCATCTACGGTAGCTTTTTTGAATACTTTACCGTCTTTCAGAAGCCGGTCAAGAGCATCTGTAAGCTGATATTCACCACCATGGCCTGTTATATCATGCTTAATCAGGTATTGTATTTCTTTCATCAGGGCTTCGCCATTTTTGAAATAATAAACACCAATAATTGCAAAATTCGAAATAGGTTCACTGGGCTTCTCCACAAATTCTGTAATTTTATCCCCTTCAAATACAGCAACTCCAAACCGGGACGGATCCTCAACTTCCTTGAGCCAGATCACACTATCAGCATTCTCTACGGATACCTTATCTTTAGAATCGAA
Organism: Balneolaceae bacterium; assembly: GCA_007123715.1. Classification (GTDB taxonomy): domain Bacteria; phylum Bacteroidota; class Rhodothermia; order Balneolales; family Balneolaceae; genus Rhodohalobacter. The sequence goes on from SKKO01000006.1 coordinate 19,005, forward strand.
AACCGTATCAGCAAAAACAATGATCACTTCACCCTTAAGTTTATCGCCCGCACAAGCTACGGCATGTGCCGTGCCAAGCGCATTTTCCTGTACCCCAAATGTAGCCTTTGCATTGTGGCGGGCACTCATTTCTTCAAGTGTCTGCCTGATCTCTTTCCCAAAATCCGGGCCGAGAATGTAAATGATTTCGGTTATGCTCCGATCAAGTGTTCGCGCAAATGTTTCCACAATGCGCTCAACAATCATGGTGCCGGCAACAGGTAATAAAGGTTTGGGAATTGTATGTGAATGCGGACGAACCCGTGTTCCACGTCCGGCCATTGGAATAATTAGCTTCATAAATATGTTTTATTTTAAATGATTAATTAAAAGGATTTCCCAAAACCATGGTATTTTTTTATTCAAAAAACATGAATGACTTAAAGCACTTTTTTCACCTATTCTTTCATATCTTCAGAATAGCATGAGTCATGACTGTAAATGAAAGTTTTCTGTTCACTAAACAACACTAAAAAAATCACTTTCGGTCTCATTTACAGAAGCTATAAATCACTAAATATCAAAAGATACCACTTTGAATCCACATAGTCGACCTGTTAAACCCCGATAAATCCTATCCCCGATTTGGAAATCTATACATTCATTGTTAACGGCCTTGTATTTCTGATGATTGCTGTCTTCATCAGGCATTCGCTTTATCGTCTCAGGTTTTTCCTTCAGATGTTTCAGCAGGTGGGTTACAAAAAAAATGAAATGCGCCACTGGCTCTCGGCGAATCTTTTCTCAAAGGTTTTAACATCAGAACATCTGCTATATAACCTTTTGATTCTAATGATGCTCTATTTCCTTGCAGAGCGGATAACCCTTACATCCGGTGCGATTGTCATTAGCATATTTACCATTTTTTGGTTTACCGGCACATCCCGGTACACACAGGAAAAAGAGAAAAAACCACTGGTGTACACCCCCCGAATGAAACGCCTTGGAGGATTTATTCTTTTCTTTTTGATTGCAGCCTGGTATATCCTTCTCGATCTTGGAACCATTACCATCACCATGCGTGATTTTGCGGCGCCCTTTCTCAATACCGATCCCTATCTGCTTAGTTTCGGACTTGTTGTGATAGACATGATTGTACCGGTATCGGTGCTCATTGCAGCGTGGATTGTGCAGCCGGTTGAAAATGCAATCCAGAATCGTTTTAAAAAACAGGCGCGAAATAAACTGGCTTCCATGCCTGATCTTGTCATTGTGGCTATAACCGGAAGTTATGGTAAAACCAGCACCAAGTTTGCGATAGATGCTTTTCTTAAAGAACGTATGAATGTGTGTGTTACCCCCGGCAGTTTCAATACCCCCATGGGCATTTGCAAGGTGATCAATAATAACCTCGAGGCATCTCACAATGTGCTTATACTTGAAATGGGTGCCCGTTATGAAGGCAATATCAAAGAACTTTGTGAAATTGCACGCCCCGATGTGGCGGTTATCACGAATGTGGGACTGTCTCATCTCGAAACATTCGGTTCAAGAGAGGCCATAGCCCGGGAGAAATCCACACTTGCGCGTGAACTGAGATACCGTGGCACACTTGTTTTAAATGGGGATGACCCACAGGTAAAAGCCATGGCAAATCTCCGAAATGATGCATCCATTATCATGACCGGAATGGATGGCACCATTAGGGCCATGAATCTTGAAACCGGGGCTGAGGGAACCACTTTTTTAATGCAGTGGCTCAGTGAAGACGGTATCGTCCGGGAACAGGAACAGATCCGCACAAGCCTGCTTGGTTCACATAATATCCAGAATCTTCTTTTGGGTGCGGCCGTTGCAAGGCATTTCAACATCCGGCTGCAAACTGTTGCCCTGGCAGCATCAACTTTGAAACCGGTGGAGCACCGTCTTGAACTGAAACAACGCAATGGCCTCTTAATCATTGATGATGCCTTTAATTCAAATCCTGTTGGAGCTAAAAATGCGGTTGATGTGCTTTCATCTTTCTCCGGTGGAAAAAAGATTATCATTACCCCTGGCATGATTGAACTTGGTGAAGTTGAAGAAGAGGAAAATTTTCGTTTTGGCCGGCATATCGGGCATTCGGAAATCGATTTGGTTGTTCTTGTCGGGGAAGAAAGAACACGCCCCATTTTTAAAGGAATACGCTCTGCGGAGAACAAAAAAGGTATCGACGTAAGAGTGGTCCGTTCACTGTTTGAGGCAAATGAACTGCTTGCGGAATACGCCGGGCAGGGTGATGTAGTGCTTTATGAAAATGACCTTCCGGATACCTATAACAATTGATTGCAAAGAACTACCTGCCATTTCATTGATGACGGAATGGAAGCTCGAGCTGTTCACCTATAATCCCTCCCTCGGCCAGATTGAGAGTTGAAACGGAAATGCCCAGCAATCTCACCTCTCTGGCTCCGGCTTCCGTTTCAAGCAACAACCTCTTCGATACATCTGCCAGATCCTCAGCCTTATTGGTGTAATAGCCAATTGTATGGCTCCGTGTAACCGTTTCAAAATTTTTATATCTAACCTTGAGAGTAATGGTTTTACCGGCCGCATTCATACCCTTCATCGTAACGGCAATCTTTTCAGAAAGCTGCTCCAAAAAAACTCTGATCCAGTCAAGATCATCCACATCATCAGCAAATGTGCGTTCTTTTCCGATCGACTTTCTAATACGGTTTGGCTTCACCCGGCGAGTATCATTGCCCCTCACAATTCTGTAATAATGATGGCCTGATTTTCCAAACTGCTTTACCAAATCAACTTCATCCCAACTTTTAAGATCCTCACCGTTTTTTATTCCAAGTAATTCCATTTTTACCTGCGTTGCTTTACCAACCCCAAAGAATCTGCCAATTGGAAGCTTTTCAATAAATGCCTCCGCTTCCTCCGGCGTAATAACACTGAGTCCGTCAGGTTTATCAAGGTCGGAGGCAATTTTAGCGAGAAATTTATTCGATGAAACCCCGGCAGAGGCTGTAAGTGCAGTTTCTTCTTTGATCCGTTTTTTAATTTTTATCGCTATAAGAGTGGCCGAAGGGAGATTGATGTGGTTTTCCGTGACATCGAGATAGGCCTCATCAAGTGACAGTGGCTCTACAAGGTCGGTGTATTCAAAAAAAATATCGCGTATTTGTCGGGATACTTCGCGATAAACATCAAAACGGGGTTTTAAAATTATGGCATGCGGACACAATTTTATAGCCCTTGAGGCTGGCATCGCCGAATGGATTCCATATTTACGCGCTTCATAGCTTGCGGCAGCTACAACTCCGCGGCCCTGAGGCGATCCGCCAACAACAACAGGCTTGCCTTTATACTCCGGAAAATCGCGCTGCTCAACCGATGCATAAAACGCATCCATATCCACATGGATAATTTTCCGCTGAATATCTTTCGGTTTCATACTAAATAATCGCCTTTTACACGATGAAAAAAAGGTAAAATTTGTATATTTGGAACCAAACAGAAGAAAATCAATTTTAAAGGTTATTCATGGAAGAATTAAATATTGTTACTGTTTACTGGCTTGTTTCAATCGGCCTGTTTGTAGGATTTATCATCGATTTGGTGATGATAAAACGGGGAATAGGAATGATACCAAACCTGATAGGCGGAGCTGCAGGTTCTGTAATCATTGGTGTTTTCGCCATTATGCTCGGTTTATTCGCTCCGTTGATTTATGCTGCAATCGGATCTGTTGCTTTCCTGTTTCTCATTAACGTGTTCAGCTTCCATGTTTCCGATGAAGCAGACGCCAAAGCAACTTAAATAAACCCCTTCAAAAACGATCCTTTATTTGAACCTGCCGGAGGTTAGCGGATACATTTTATGGTTGTTGCCGGATGATTTATCATCCCGATTTTACCGATGCGAAATCGAACGAATTGCATCGATGAACAATTCTGTCCCATTCGAACCGCATATCACCATTTCACGGGTGCCGGAAGCTGACCCTCAGGAATTGATCAAGAACCTGCAGGCGTTAACTAAAAATATCAGTAAATTTAAGATCGAATTTTCTGAACCTGTTTATGGCGATCACGCCTATCAAAAAATTACACTGCCTGTGATACCCTCAACAGAATTCATTAATACGTGCAATCTGATTGATTCCATTTTTGGCAGTGATATTAGCAAGAGATCTTTCCCGCACCTTTCTCTGTTTTATGGAAATCATACAAAAGTAATGCTCCGGAATGAATTACAAGCACTCAAAAAAAAGACATTTCCACCTGTAACTATCAACTATCTGGCACTCTTCAAACTTGAAGGGCCTCCAAGTGAGTGGAAAATGGAATTCAGATTTGAATTATGCTGAAATAATCATCACACTTTAAATCGTATTTCCCTTATATGCTTTAATTATTTTTTATTCTGCAACATATTCCCGACAATTCCATTATAAATGGAAATCAATAGATGAGGTCAGGATGAGTAACTACAAATTTTATGATCAGGTTAACAAGGCATTTGACAAGGCAGCAAAATATACCCGTTTCGACCAGGGGCTGCTCGCACAAATTAAAGCCTGTAATGCAGTCTTGAGAATTGCATTTCCGCTGGAAAAAGATGACGGATCCATAGAGGTCATTCATGGATGGCGGGTTCAGCATAGCCACCATAAACTCCCGACAAAAGGCGGTATTCGTTACAGCCTTACGGTTAATGAAGATGAAACTATGGCTCTTGCAGCTCTCATGACCTATAAATGTGCAGTTGTTGATGTTCCGTTCGGAGGGGCTAAAGGAGGGATAAGGATAAATAAATCTGACTATTCGGATGCCGAACTGGAGAGGATAACCCGCCGATTCACATTCGAACTATACAAGAAAAGTTTTATAGGCCCTGGAATAGATGTTCCCGCCCCGGATTATGGCACAAGTGCCCGTGAAATGGGTTGGATTCTTGATACTTACCGCCAGTTCAGCTCAGAGCTGAATGCCGAAGGGTGTGTTACCGGCAAGCCGCTAAACCAGGGTGGTATTCGCGGACGGACCGAAGCGACCGGACGGGGTGTTTTCTTTGGTATTGAGGAAGCTGTTTCTAATAAGGACGATATGAAAATACTTGGCCTTGAAGAAGGTATTGAAGGAAAAACGTTTGTGGTTCAGGGCCTGGGTAATGTGGGATATCATGCCGCAAAATACTTTATTGATGCTGGCGCGATAATGGTTGGAGTGGCCGAAATAGATGGTTCCATTTACAACAAAAAGGGCATTGACCTGGCTAAACTGCTGGAATACAAAATGGAAAGTAAAGGAATCATTGGATTTCCCGGCACAAAAACTTTAAAGAACAACAGTGCCGTTCTGGAAGCAGAATGTGATATTCTTGTTCCTGCCGCACTCGAAAACCAGCTCACCACAAAAAATGCCACAAAAATTAAAGCTAAAATTATTGCGGAAGCTGCTAACGGGCCTACATCAACTGAAGCTCATGATATCATTAAAAATAGAGGTGCGCTTATTATTCCCGACAATTATCTGAATGCAGGTGGTGTTACGGTATCATACTTTGAATGGCTGAAAAATATACAGCATGTAAGGTTCGGGCGTATGGGCAAGCGTTTTGAAGAAGAAAGTTATAAAAAGATCCTCCGTGTTATCGAAACTATTTCTGACCGGAAATTTACTGAAAAAGAAATCGGCATTTTAGCTAAAGGGGCCGGAGAAGCCGAACTGGTGGATTCAGGACTTAAGGATACAATGATAAATAGTTATAATCAGATCAACGAATTGCGGAAAAAACACGATGTTGATTTAAGAACAGCTGCATTTATTAGTGCCATCAATAAACTTGGTGTCATTTACGAACAGATGGGAATTTTTCCCTAAAAATAAGAACCCCGTACCGGTTCAGGATACGGGGCCATTTTTATATTTCTTTTAACCAAAACATCTTATACCATATGTTACGAATCGTTTTAAACTTAGTTTCGTAATTTGGGTAAATAAATTGTTAACCTTCTGTTAATCCCTCCAATTTAAATGGATCAACTGACAGTTGCCTGTACTTAAAAACATATCCAGATTGTATACATGCAGGGATGAAGGTTTGCAGAAAGAAGTTTTTCCCGTTGAAAATGCAACCCTGGCCTGGATTGGCGACACCATCGTATGGAGCGGAAAAGAGCGTGATTTGCCGGCAGAATATTTGAATGAATCGAGCATGGATGCGGAGGGGGGAGTTGTGGTTCCGGGGTTTATTGATTGCCATACCCACCTCGCTTTTGGGGGGTGGAGAGCTGATGAATTTGAAATGAGGCTGAAAGGAAAAAGCTACCTCGAAATTGCCAAAGAGGGAGGTGGGATTTTGTCAACCGTGAAAGCAACCAGACAAGCAACAGAGGAGGAGCTATTTGCTAAATGCCTTCGTTTTCTTGAAAAAATAAAACAATCTGGTGTCACTTCTATAGAGTGCAAGAGCGGATATGGCCTCACCGTTAATGATGAGCTAAAAACGCTGCGTGTATATAAGCGTCTTAAAGAAGTTTCTGAATACAACATTAAAACCACTTTTTTGGGAGCACATTCATTCCCACCCGAGTACAGGGGCAAACACAGAGCCTATATTGACCTCATTATCAATGAAATGCTTCCGAAAGTAGCGAAAGAAAACCTTGCCGATTTTTGCGATGTATTTGTTGAAGAGTCTGCGTTCAACCTCAGCGAAGCGCGCGAAATTCTGGAGGCCGGTAAAACATTTGGGTTGATACCCAAGTTACATGCAGACCAGCTTTCAACCGGCGGGGGTGCGGAGCTGGCTGCAGAAGTTGGAGCCATAAGCGCTGATCACCTTGAACACGTTTCAGATGCCGGTATCCGGAAAATGGCTGAGGCTGGTGTTGTTGCCGTAAATCTTCCCCTTGCTTCTCTTTACACACAACAGCCCTTCCTCAACTGCCGGCCACTCATTGATGCAGGTATTCCTGTGGCCATTGCTACTGATTTTAATCCCGGATCTGCACCAAGCTATGATATCCATCTTGCCATGTTATTAAGCTGTATGCATGGCCGTCTTACTCCGGATGAATGCCTTAAAGCCGTTACCATAAATGCTGCAAAAGCTATTGGCATAGATAAAGATCACGGTTCTTTGGAGTCCGGGAAAAAAGCTGATTTTTTAGTACTCCATATTCCTGATTTCAATTTTTGGATTTACCATTATAATGGTTCCAAAATCACGGCCATTGTTTTAAAAGGCAAACGAATTCACCCATAATTCATGAATTATTCTCACATTTTTACTTTCTTAATTCATGGCTGAACATCATATTCCCCCGATTATTAAATTAATAAATTTTGTTTGATACGTTTATCTGGTTTGCTGTAGGTCTTATTGCGTTAATTGGAGGGGCTGAATTGTTGGTACGTTCAGTATCCAAACTGGCTGTTACCCTTGGCATCTCCAAATTAATCATCGGCCTCACGGTAGTGGCTTTCGGTACAAGTGCACCTGAACTTGCAGTGAGCATCCGTGCAGGTATTGACGGAAATACCGACCTGATGCTTGGCAATATCGTTGGTAGCAATATCACCAATACCCTCCTTATATTAGGTTTGGCCGCACTTATCATTCCACTTAAAGTTCATGTTAAACTGATCAGATGGGATGTGCCGATCATGATATTCGTTACCATACTTGTCTATATTCTCGCCCTGAATGGTTCCATTTCATTTTTCGAATGTCTCCTTTTAACCTGTATCCTGATTGCATACCTGATTTTTCTGATTCGGCAGGGTGGTGATACTGATTTTAAAATAAAGGCAAAAGAAAAAAGAAGCCCTGTTAAAATTTTTGCTAACTCTGTCATGAGTATTTCAGGTTTCTTCATCCTGGTTACCGGCGCGGGTTGGCTGATCAACAGTTCACTGATATTCGCGGAAATGGCCGGGGTGAGTGAATTAACCATTGGCCTCACCGTTGTGGCAATTGGTACGTCATTACCGGAAATTGTTGTGGTATTGATTGCAGCTATAAGGGGAGAAAAAGATTTAGCCGTTGGCAGTATTATCGGGAGCAATATTTTAAATTTTCTTGCAGTACTCGGCGTATCCGGTTTATTCATACCCGGAGCTATACCTGTTCAGGAAGCACTTATCAGATTTGATCTTATCATATTATTGGTTGCATCCATTTTCTGTATCCCCATTTTTTATACGGGGCATAAGATTGTACGCTGGGAAGGCATTCTTTTTTTGTGCTTGTATTTCAGTTATCTTTTTTATCTGTTCCTCTCATCCAATGACCATGGTTTTGTTTCAGTATTTACTTCTATCATGCTCTATTTCGTACTGCCGGTAACCCTTATCACACTACTGGTGATAGCGCTTATGGAATGGAAAAAAAGATTCAGGTTCAGAAATTTTAAATTCACAAACAAAACGAAACCCAAATGAGTACAGATCCCCGGCTAAGAGATTTTATCAATAGGAAATCATCTGAACATTCAAGAGTTCATCTGCTTCAGTTTCCATCAGACCAGGGAATCTTAACCAACAATGGAAGGCCGGGGGCAGCCCAGGCCCCGGATTTGATTAGGGCTCGTTTATTTAATCTCACTCCGCATCCCGCATATTATCAAAAACATACCGATTTACTCGAAAAAGTATATGATGCCGGTATCATTCCTTGCAGTGAAAATGTTGAAACAGATCAGCAACTTCTCGGAAAAGCAGTTGCGAAAGTTCTGGGCAAAGGCAGAATACCTGTGATATTAGGTGGCGGCCACGAAACCTCATTTGGACATTTTTTAGGTTATGTTACTAACAAGCGTCCCATTACGATTATCAATATCGATGCCCACACAGATGTGAGGTCGTTTAAGGATGGTAAACCTCATTCCGGCAGCCCGTTCAGACAGGCTCTTGAACACGAATCTGCACTCTGTAAAGCCTATCACGTATTTGGGCTTAATCCATCCACAGTATCATTCGCACATTATCATTTCGTTAAAAAAACCGGGACAGCTCTCTTTGAGAGAGAAATATCAAAAGAAATCATTCTGAATCACATCGGGGATGCAGAAGGAGATTTGATGATTACGATGGATATTGATGCAGTAAATCAGGGAGAGGCTCCCGGGGTAAGTGCCCCAAATCCAACTGGGATCAGAAAAGAACTGTGGCTGCAACTCGCTTACGAATTTGGCAGAAATGAAAAAGTTACCTCTTTTGACCTTTGCGAAGTGAATCCGGTCTATGACCAGGACCTGAAGACAGTGAGGCTGGCCGCTCTCACTGTCTGGTATTTTCTTTTAGGTTTATCGATGAGGTTCAGGTAAAAGTATTATTTCTCTACCAGTATCCAGCCCTCTTCATCCACCATTTTTTTTGCATATTTCCACTTTACTTTTTTCACCTGGTTGGTGCCCAGATTTTGAACTTTAACAAAATCGTTTCTTCCGGGCTCTTCTTCAACGGTAACCGGCTGCCGTTTTTCTCCGGGTGCCTGTGGCCTCTGATCTCCATCCTGTTGTGCACCCCTGAACCCCATATTTGTGGAATCGGCATGCTGGGTGCGTGCCTTATCCATATCATACTTGCTTTGGGTTCGTTGAGCCTGCTGAATCCTGCCGGGATCGGCCTGCATCTCGGGAATAGCTTTCCAGATCAATGAAATGGTTTCACGGTTTATCTCATCGATAAGGGTCTTAAACATTTCGAAAGCTTCCCGCTTATACTCAAGAAGCGGGTCTTTTTGGCCAAAAGACCTTAACCCGATGCCCTCTTTAACGGTATCGAGTTCCCTCAGATGCTCCATCCATTTATTATCTATCGTAGAAAGAATTGCGGTTCTTTCCAGGGCGCGGGCAACTTCCCTGCCTTTGTTTTTTAAGGCTCTTTCAACATCCACTACAATTCGCATTCTGCGCAAACCATCAGAGAATATTACCTGTATCTTGGTCGGTTTACGTTCAGCTTCAGATTGTTCAATTTGCTGAATTACATTGTAAAGAGGGTCTGCAATCAGGTTTTCTTTTTTGCGATAAACTTCATAAGCCCTTTCAATGATATGATCAATCAATCCGTCTTCACCCCAAAGCGCCCACTGGTCAAGGTTTAATTCGATTTCAACAGCAAGCAGCCTTAATACTTCATCCCGAAGTTTTTCGAATTCGCCATTGGGAAAATATTCGTAAACCACGGATTCGGTCAGGTCTTCAAGCATATCAAAAATATCGCTCTGGAGCTGGTCACCCCTCAGCGCATGCTTTCTGCGGGAGTATACCACTTTACGCTGGTTGTTCAGCACATCATCAAACTCAAGCTGGCGTTTCCTGATACTGAAGTTATTTTGTTCCACCTTCTTCTGGGCACGCTCAAGTGACTTGGTAACCCATGGGTGCTGAATAACCTCGCCTTCGTCAAAATTCAGTTTATCCATGATGTTGGCAATGCGGTCGGTCCCGCCAAAAAGCGTCATCAATTCATCTTCCAGCGATACATAAAACTGCGTCTCGCCGGGGTCACCCTGGCGTCCTGCACGGCCCCGAAGCTGCAGGTCAATCCGCCGTGATTCATGCCTGGCAGTGCCAAGAATGGCAAGGCCGCCTCTTTCTTTCACTCCCGGAGCCAGTTTAATATCCGTACCGCGGCCGGCCATGTTTGTGGCAACAGTTACTGCACCCGGCTGGCCTGCCTGAGCCACAATTTCGCTCTCATGGGCATGCTGTTTTGCATTCAAAACATTATGAGGTATTTTGGCCCGTTTCAGCATACGGCTGATGGTTTCCGATACATCAACACTGGTAGTACCCACCAGCACCGGCTGACCATTTTCGTGGTACTCACGAATTTTATCGATGGTAGCTTTAAATTTTTCCCGCTTGGTACGAAAAATAAGGTCTTCTATGTCATCACGTACTATTGGTCGGTTGGTAGGAATTACCGTTACATCGAGACTGTAAATTTCATTGAATTCCCCTTCTTCTGTAGCTGCGGTTCCGGTCATTCCCGAAAGTTTGTGGTACATCCGGAAGTAATTTTGAAGCGTGATAGTGGCATAAGTTTGAGTAGCCGCCTCAATTTTCACATTTTCTTTTGCTTCGATTGCCTGGTGCAGGCCATCCGAATAACGCCGACCGGAGAGTACACGGCCCGTATGTTCATCCACAATTTGAACTTTACCATCCTGAACGATATACTCTTCCTCTCTCTCAAAAAGGGTGTAAGCTTTCAATAACTGGTTTACAGTATGAATACGGTCGCCCCTCTCGGCAAAAAGGCGATGCAATTCATTGAAGCGTTTTTCTCTTTCCTGTTTAACTTCCGACCTGATCTCTTCTATCTTTTTATTTTTGTAATCGTCACTGAACTCTTCATTTTCTTCGATTTCAGAAATGCGCTCTTTTCGTATTATCTCAATTTCTTCCTCGATTACTGAGGTTTCCGTTCCAAGATCCGGTATCACAAAAAACAGATCGCCTTCTTTATCTGTGGTGATGAATTCACGGCCGTTCTCCGTCATCTCGATAGTTTTTTGCTTCATATCTACAGCGTAGTACAGATATTCATCCACAAACGGCATTCGCTTGGCATTATCGGCAAGATAGAGGCTTTCTGTCTGCTGAACCAGGCGCTGGTATTGAGCTTCCTGCATCAGTTTTCGGAATTTTTTATTTTTTGGAAATCCTCTTTCAGCCCTGAAAAGAGCGAGTCCTGCCTCTTCGAACTTTTCTTCTTCAAAAAATTTCTCGGCTTCGTTTACCAGGGATGCAACGAGGTTTTTTTGCGCTGTTACAAGAGCCTCAATTCTGGGCTTCAGCTCTTCATATTTTTGCTTGCCTGATGATTGCGGAACCGGACCGGAAATGATAAGCGGTGTCCGGGCTTCATCAATCAAAATAGAGTCCACCTCATCGATAATGGCAAAATGATGATCCCGCTGTACAAGCTGCTCTTCTTCAATTACCATGTTGTCGCGCAGGTAATCAAAACCGAATTCGTTATTGGTACCGTATGTGATATCGGCCCTGTAGGCTTTTCTGCGAAGTTCGGTGTTTGGATCGTACCGGTCAATACAGTCTACGGTGAGGCCATGAAAATTGAAAATAGGTTCATTCCACTCTGCATCCCTCCGGGCAAGATAGGTATTAACGGTAACGATATGCACACCGCGCCCGGCCAGCGCATTCAAATATGCGGGAAAAATTGCAGCGAGGGTTTTACCTTCACCGGTTTTCATTTCGGCAATACTGCTGTTGTGCATTGAAATCGCCCCAACCAGCTGAACGTCATAAGGGATCATTTCCCAGACAATTTCATTACCGGCAACTTTCCATTTTTTTCCCACAAAACGCCGGCAGGTATCTTTCAGAACTGCATAGGCTTCAGGAAGTATTTCACTGAATGTATCTTCAAGAATATCGAGCCAATCCTGCTCAAGCTCCTGCAAGCGTTCGGAAAATTCCCTTCTTTCTTCCAGGGTAATGGATTCATCATTCGAATCCATTTTTTCCTTAATCTCCTCTATCTGAACCGTTACATCATTTGTTCTTTCTTTGATAAGATCCCTGAATGTTGCCGTTTTTTGTTTGAGTTCGTCATCAGAAAGGCCCTTCATCTCTTCTTCAAAACTTTTTACCTCGTCGACAACAGGCCATATTTTTTTAAGATCCCGGGCACTTTTTGTCCCAAATATTTTGGTGAGAATCCTTGAAATTTGGTCTAACATGAATTTTAAAAATCGATTTTTATTTAACTGGTAAAGTTACGGTTAAATATGCCAGTGTTCAACAAATCAATGCTTATCCGCAAGTCTTCATTTTATCCTGCAAGAACAGTGCCACACGCAAAAGGTCAACACGATAACGTAATAACGGCAGAAAGATTGATCTGAATTTTAAACGATTAGCTGATTGTTTTCAGTTCTTCGAGTTTTTCAGGTAGCTGAATAGAAAATAGGATTCTCCCATTTTCGGTAACCATCTGTAAGCCGAATGTGTTTTGCATCATATCCACTACTGTCGTGTTAATAGTAGCCCCTAATTTTGCCCCAAAAACCAGGCAACACCACCTCATAGATGACATTAAAAAACTTCGCGCACCTTCGCGCCCTGGTGTCCTCGTGGCTAAAACCTTCCTGGTCAGTAGACATTGAATTGTAATAATCTAAAAGAATGCTTGTAAATTCATAAAATTTATTAGAATTATTGGAAAATATTCTTTTATTTAGCCATTAAATGAATTCAAAAATACAAAGGGGTTAATCATGAAGACTAATGTATCAGAAAAATACGGCTGCGTAATTATAGAGTTTAAAGGAAATGTGATGGGAGGTCCAAAATCAGAAGATTTCAGTAATCTGCTTCATTCTTTAATTAATGATGGAAAACTAAATGTGGTAGTTGATTTGGGCAAAGTCAAGTTTATGAATTCATCCGGACTGGGACTGCTGATTGGTGGACTGACCACAATGAAAAAAGCCGGAGGTGATCTCAGAATTTGCCGGGCAGACCATAAAATTGAAAGCTTGCTGGTTGTTACCAAGCTAATTACTGTCTTTAAACACTTCAAATCAGTTGAAGAAGCTGTAAAGTCTTTCGAGTAATTATATATAATTTCAGGCTTCTACGTTTTGCCAGACAACCCTATGTGAAATGGAACTTTGCCACAAATAGTTGTGACTGAGGATCAGAAGATAGGTAATCGCTACTTTCAAGAAATCAGAAAGCACTGAAAAGTCAAGCTGCACCGATTTTTATATCGAAACACAATCCATCTGTATTAAGGAGACGTTCACAAACCAACTCTGATGCATAATCCGGTGTAACGTCTCCGGTTATTTCAGGTCTGCTTTTCCCCTATCGTATTGCCAAAGGCAAAATACATGGCAGTACCAATTTCCATATTGGCTTAAAATTATGGGATATTTGTCTCATAATTGAGAACACACATCCATTATTGCTTTCTGCATTACGTAATCAGGAATTTCCTGTTCGTATCTCAGTGCCGCATTCACTAATTTTGGGGGAATAGAGTATGAGTTCTTAAATAAAGAGATAATTAATAAAAGTAATGCTTGTTCTTGTCATTAATTGCGGCAGTTCTTCTGTAAAGTATAACCTGATAGAAACCGAAGGTGAAACTGAGGTCTGCAGTGGTATCGTCGAAAGAATCGGAGCTGTGACATCTATTGTTAAACATCAGCCAAATAATGAGAGTGTCCGTAAAGAATCGAAAGTAATTCTGAATCATAGCGAGGCATTGCAGGAGATTATGAATTTTTTGCTGAGCCCCGGCAATCATATCATTTCTTCACCCGATGATATTAAGGCTGTTGGCCACCGCGTGGTTCACGGAGGTGAAATGTTCAAAGATTCCGTGCTGATTGATGACGTTGTGAAAGACGCCATCGAGCAGGCTTTTGATCTCGCACCTCTACATAATCCACCCAACCTAAAAGGTATTGAGGCAGCAGAGGAGCGTTTGCCTGATATTCCCCATGTAGCTGTTTTTGACACCGCTTTCCACCATTCTTTACCGCCTTACGCCTATCTGTACGGAATACCGAACCGCCTTTACAGGCGTCATAAAATCAGGAAATATGGATTTCACGGCACATCACATTACTATGTAAGCCGCCAGTACTACAAGCTCAGTCAAAAATCAAAAAATCAAACCAGCGTCATTACCTGTCATCTTGGAAACGGCGCCTCCATAGCTGCCATTAAGGGAGGCGAGTCTGTAGATACCTCTATGGGTTTTACTCCCCTCTCGGGCCTTGTAATGGGTACCCGCAGCGGAGATCTTGATCCTTCCATTCTTTTTTACATTATGGAAAAAGAGGAGTTATCCCTCAACGCACTGCATGCCATGCTAAACCGTCACAGTGGCCTCCTGGGCCTCAGCGGATATGCCGCTGATATGCGCGATCTCATCTCTGAAGCTAAAAACGGAGACCGTCGCTGCCAGCAGGCTATCGATGTGTTTTGCTATAATATCAAAAAGTATATCGGAACCTATATGGCGGTGATGAACGGTTGTGATGCCATTATTTTTACAGCCGGTATTGGAGAAAATTCTCCGCAAATCAGAAAAAAATCTGTAGAGGGGATGGAGAATTTGGGGATAGTGATTGATGATGAAAGAAATGAAAAAGCTGTAAACCGGAAAATTGAAAAAATCAGTTCGGATTCATCGGTCGTAGACATCCTCGTTATACCAACGAACGAAGAGCTTGTAATTGCCATTGATGCAGCTAAAATTGCGACAGCCAGCAATCAAAGTCCCTGGGTTTGATCTGTTGCTTCTGGACAAACCGGTATATCTATGCGATAAACAAAAAACCCCGGCTTGATAACAGGCAGGGGCCATTTGATGAAGTCAGTTGGCTATAGTCAGCCTGGTATCAGTCGTCAATTTGAAAATCTTCCTGCTGCGGAACAGCAGTTTGTGTCTGTGAAGGCGCTGTGAAGTCTGATTGTTCAATTGGCGCATCTCCGCCAAAACCACTCTGCTGAATGGTGCTCTCAGCGGCACCGCCACGGTCAATTGCAAAATTGGCCAGTACACTCAGCGACAGAAATAGCGCTGCAAGAATGGACGTTGTTTTTGAAAGAAGATCCGCAGTTCGCCTTGCACCCATCGAAGCGCCGCCTGCCATTCCAGCTGCAAGCCCTCCGGAAAGCCCCTCTTTTTGTCCGGGTTGCAGAAGTACCACAATGATTAATAAAAAGCAAATCAGTGTGATTAAGGATATAATAATTCCGTAAAGCATATTTTTGTTTGTTCAGTTTATTGCAAAGAGTTTAAAAATATCACTATTTATACTTTTAACAAAGTACTAACATCATAACGACGTCCCTTTTGTTTATTGTAATAAAAGGAAAAATTTTCAGCCTTAAATCATGAACTAAGCAAATTGAAGCTGGTTGAAGGAAAGCCCGGAGTCAAACCACGGCCTACTTCGGAATAGGCTGTATCAGTTCAGGATCATTATTGTTGGGATCGTTTACCTTTTTGCTCACCCGTAATACGGAAAAATCAGTTAATAGAAACAGGTTCGATATCTCATCAATGATATCATCCGTTTTAAAGGTTTTATCTATCCATTTTAAGGAATACTTTTCATCCAGGATAAGCGGCATTTTTTCCGACATTGGGTGTATCAGTGGATTAGAATCGGTGGCAACCATCACAACGTAATCTTCTTTTTGATAATACAGCCCGGCAACTGCCATAACCGGATGATTCAGCATTCTCACAAAAAACGGACTTCCTTTTTTATCATTATTATTCCAAATATAAAAACCGCTGAGCGGCAAAATGCACCTTACTGCACTTTTATTTTGCAAATTTTTCCGTACATCTTTCTTACCCACACTCAGGCTTACCTTTTCATTTTCGGGTTCACTGCCCCAGCGCGCTTTCGTAAACGTATAATGTTGTTTTTCCTCTTCTGCTAATAAAACAGGTATTAATTGGCCGGGTGAAATATTAAAATGCGGATCAAAGATTTGTTCCATAGCGGTTTTGAATCCAAAATATTCCTCTGTTTCCGCCTTCTGTCCAAAAAAAGCTACTCTTTCAATCATAATATGTCTTTGCTTTTCATTTGATTCTGATCATTTTTACAAACCTCATTAATTGTAAACTACTGTATGATAAACATTTTCTACAATACTGATGAAGCCCGTTTACGCGCACTGTGGCGTATCATGATAACAACAATCCTTGTGATTTCATTGGTGGTTGCCTGGGCTTTATTCTTTCAAACCCAATTTTGGATCACACTGGGTCTGGGTTTTATCGTCCCCCTAATATTGTGGGTCGTTTCAAAATGGATAGAAAGACGCCATTTTCATGAATTCGGATTATTCACAAACAGAGTGTGGATACGTGATTTTATTGGCGGTTGTATAATGGCAGCCTTCGTAATGACAGGTATTTTATTGTTCCTTCTTTCTTTCGGTTACGCTGAAATAACCGGTACTGCGAATCTATGGGAAACCCCGTCCTTGATAACAGCACTATTTCAATCATTGTTGTTAATGACCGCCGTAAGCGTGTGGGAGGAGGCCTATTTCCGGGGATACCTGATCACTAATATACGAGAAGGTTTTCACACAAAATCAATTAACAGAAAAACGGCAACAGTCATAGCAATCATTTTATCCTCCATCATTTTTGGATTTGCCCATTCGGGAAATCCAAATGCATCCTTGTTTGCTGTGATCAATATCATTTTGGCCGGTGTTGTTTTTGCATTTCCATACATAAAAACAAAAAGTCTTGGAATTTCTGTTGGAATGCATCTTTCTTGGAATTATTTTCAGGGTGTTGTTTTCGGAATGCCCGTTAGCGGATTACACATGAGTGAATCTTTCGCTGAAACGAAACTATCGGGCTCCGATTTGATAACCGGAGGGCATTTTGGGCCTGAAGGCGGCGCTGCAGGGTTTTTTGGCCTGTTAATGCTGGCCGCTGTATGCCACCTTTATTTGGCATTGTTTTATAAGAAGTAATATGATCTGCCGTTTGTAAAAGATATAGAATGATTTTGTGCAGGCAGATCGAACAGGCACAGACTGCCTTTAAGTAAATTGAAATATTGATCAAAAATTGAAGAGGTAACCCATTGTCGTTTAATCAATTTCGACTAAGTTCTGATATTTTGAAGGGGTTGAAAGACGTTAAAATTGATAGCCCCTCACCATTGCAAAAGAAAATTTTTAAAGCGGTACAAGAGAAAAAAGACCTTGTTGTGAACACTACCACTGAGGAAAAGCCTGAAACAGGCTACCTGATTTCGCTCTTAAACGAAATTTCCAAAATCGAGCGAAGACAGGGAACCCGTGCTATTGTGCTAGCTGCAAATAGGGATCGGGCCAAAATTTTGGATGAATGGATTTGGGCAATCGGCTACCATGCCTCTATTGAAAGTGCCTGTATCACCGAAGACGGCAATGCCAATGAGCAGCTTAACGCTTTATCTGCAGGCCCGGTAGTGATTGTAGCCACACCGGGGCGTCTTGCTGAATTACTTGAAAAAAACAGGATGATTTTCAGGGAAGTTCAGCAGTTGATTGTCGACCAGGCCGAATTAATCAGTGACTGGGCCGCTGTTGAAACCATATCAACACGCGTAATCGGTAAATGTCAGCGCATTTTTACCGCTGCCAAAGACAGCAGGGAACTTCGTGATGCCGAAGACAAAATACTTCAGGATCCTGAATTGGTAACACTTGCCAAAAAGATTCAACCAGAATCAGTGGTTAAAAAAACCTCCCAAAAACCGGTGATCACAAAAGACCTCACACAATATTATATCAATGTACCGCCTCGTTCAAAAATAACAACACTGATGGCTCATCTCGAGAATCACGGCAGTGATTCTGTCGTCATTTTTACAGCATCCCGCAAAACGGCAGACCGGCTGTATAAAATTTTCAGGAAAAATAACCGCCGGGCGGTAAGTCTGCATGATAATCTGGATAAAGAGGTGTTTAATGAACGGTTCGCACGGTTTACATCGGGTGATGTTCAGCACCTGTTGGTGGGAGAAATGTCGGCCGCAAACCTTCCGCTTGAACACACAACACAAGTGATTAATTATGATGTACCCGAAGAAGTAAGTGAATACAAACTGCGAGCTGAACTTGTGGGTGATGGTAAGGCGAGCCGTATCATCAGCCTTGTCTCCAAACAGGACCGGAACGATATCAACACCATCTGTAACTCGCTGGGATATGCCCCCGAAGAAGTTCCGTTGCCAAAAACCGTAAAGGAGAAACTTTCCGGAACCGGGGCACCCTTACAACCCAAAAAGAGCAAAAAGACAAGTGTAAAATCAAAACCGGGCAGGCAGTCAAAGCCAAAGAAAAAAGGAGGCCCTAAAAAACTTGATGAACTTCCGCGACCTACTTTTGATCAGCTTGAAGGAGGGCGTGCCGGGAAACCACAAAAGAAAGGGTTGTTCGGATTCATCAAAAAATTGTTTGAATAAACCGGCATATCGTTTCGTTAATGGTCATCCAACATCTCCCTGAAAGCCTGTTCAGAATGCTTATCAGGTTTTGTGAACAGGCTCACAAGCCAGGTTGCTGCAAAAGCTGCGATAAATCCGGGTACAAGTTCGTATAATGAATTCTTAAGCACCGGTATAAAGTACCATATAATAGTTACCGAGGTGCCGCTGAAAAGACCCGCAAAAATACCCGCACGGGTAGTTCGCTTCCAAAAAAGTGCAAGAATGGAAGTGGGGCCGATGGCTGCTCCCAACCCTGCCCATGCAAACAGCACCAGCCAGAAAACAAGGTTTTCTGCAAGGTACCCAAACAAGAGTGATAGCACCACGATGATAAAAACAACCATCCGGCTGTAAAGTACAAGGCGTTTTTGATCCACCTTTTCTCCTTTTCTGATAATCTTTTCATACACATCGCGTACAATGCTGGATGCTGCCACAAGAAGCTGGGAATCGGCTGTACTCATGATGGCTGCAAAAATCGATGCCAGCACAATCCCGAATAAAACGGGAGGCAGATGTTGCTGTGCAAGTACAGGAAATAGATTTTCAGTATCCGCGGCCGGCAGCATGGCTACATCTGGATAATACGCGCGCCCTGCCAGACCGATGAATACGGCACCCCACGCCATCAGTACATTCCATATTGTGCCGATAACCGCAGCACTGCGTAATTGCCTTGAATCGTCAATAGACATATACCTGGCAAGAATGTGAGGGTTGCCCGGAGATCCCAGCCCGATTCCCAAAAAACCAATGGCAGCTCCGGCTGAAATGGCAAAAGGATCAACATATATCACATTCATGGCAGCAAGCTGTTCCAGCAGTATGGATAAGCCGCCGAAATTAAAAATCACAACAACCGGCAATACCACCAGCGCCAGAATCATCAAAATAGCCTGGAACATATCTGTAAGACTTACTGCAAGAAACCCCCCCACAATGGTATATGCCACTACAATCACTGCAGTTATCAACATGCCGGTATTCATTTCCAATCCGAAACCTGAAGCAAATGCTTTACCTCCTGCAACAAATTGGGCTGAGATGTAGCCAATCATGAATACAATGAAAATCAAAACAATCGTAATGCGGAGCTTCCCGTTTTCATCGCCAAACCGTTCGGCAAAAAAATCGGGAATAGTAATACAGTCTCGTTTGCCGGTAAAATTTCGCAAGCGGCGGGCATAGTAGAGAAAGAGAAAAAGTTCCACGACTATGTAACCCGCAACAGCCCAGACTGCGGAAGGCCCTCTTGCATATGCCATCCCCGTAACCCCAAGTAACAGCCAGGCACTTCGTCCCGATACCACCGCCGAAAGTGCAACCACGAAGCGGTTCATTTTGCGCCCGCCAATAAAAAATTCACTAATCCCTTTAGAGGAAAAACGGTTGGAGTAAATTCCGATTATGATGAGAAAAAGCAGGTATCCGATAAATGCGCCTGCAGCATAGCTGTCGAAACCTTCAGCTATTTGATGCATATCCTGCATATTAACGGCCAGTTTTATGTGCAAGATAAACAGAGACCGCAATGATGAGCACAGGAAGTATAAACATTACAAACAAAAAAGAGAGCATGTAGAAAATTGTTTCACGGTTTTCATTCACACAGTATAGTAACAAAAAAGTGAGCGTCATTTCAAAATCATTTTGAATTGACAGAAATTAAGCATGATTTTGGGTACTTTTCAGATTACCGGCCATCAGGATGCCCGGCTCGGCATTCGCCGCAAAACAAATTGCAGCGAATTACAGCCCATGCTTTTTGAAGGTTGCAGCAGGTATGAGGATTTGTTAGTATTGCCTTATATTCAGAGTGCTAACCAGCAGAGATGAACTTTGCTCCCGACTTAAAAATTTTGATAGAAGAATATGAAATTTAATGTATCAAGTAACGATTTAAACGCAGGGCTCTCAGCGGTTATAGGGGCCGTTCCCGCTAAAGCAACTCTGCCAATTCTGGAAACCATTCTTTTTGAGAGTGAAGACGGCAGGCTTAAACTCACCGCCACCGATCTTGAAATATCCATTGTGGAATTCATCGATGCAGACATCGAAGACGAAGGCGCCGTAGCAATTCCAGCCCGGCGGCTTCTCGAAACGTTGCGGCAATTGCCAAATATCCCGGTTTTTTTCGAAGTGGACGAAAACCAGCATATAGAATTTAAAACCGACAAGGGAAAATATAAACTGGTTGGAGAAGAACCCGATGAATTTCCGGAAATTCCAAGTATGGCCAGCGGAATCTCTTTGAGCACAGAAACTGCACTTTTAAAAAATGCCATCCAAAAAACCATGTTTGCCGTTTCAACTGATGACTTGCGCCCTGCTATGATGGGTGTCTATTTTGACATCGGAACAGATACCTCCCGGTTTGTTGCAACTGATGGCCATCGGCTGGTGAGATACGAAAATTCCAATTTTACATCCGCCGAACCACTCACGTTTATTGTTCCCGATAAAGCTCTCAGCCTTGTTATAAAGGCACTGGATGGAGCCGAGTGTGCCCTGGTTGTATCTGATGACCATGTACAATTCAAGAGCGGAAGCACCATTGTCATTACACGACTTATCAATGAACAATACCCGAATTATGAATCGGTGATACCGCGCGACAATGAAAAATTTCTGGTGATCGATAAAAACCAGATGCTGGCTACAGTAAGGCGCGTTTCCGTTTTTTCCAGCAGCACAACGAGGCAGATACGGCTTCAAATTCAAAAAAACAAAATCACTATAAGAGCCGAAGATCTGGATATGAGCAGCGAGGCTAAAGAAACTATAGCCTGTGAATACAGTGATGAGGAGATGGAAATCGGTTTTAATGCAAAATATCTTGCCGATGTTCTGAGCAACGTCGACGGAGATGAAGCAAAATTCGAATTTTCTACACCGAACCGGGCAGGTATAGTTAAACCGGCCCGGGAGGAAGAGGGTGAAGAGATGCTGATGCTCGTAATGCCGGTAATGCTCAACACATACGGATAATCACTGAAAGAACGGTTTTTTACTTTCTGAGTTAAAACATCTTTATCGTAACAGGACAGAAAGATCTTATTAATGGCCACAATTAACACCTTTGTGGTTAAGAAAAATTTTCCCAAATCACTTATCCGTGATTAAGTGGCAATCCGATTTGATATCATTATCTTTTCATCACTAATCTTTAAGCCCGCTATTCGATACCAGATTTAAATTTTGATATACCGAAAGTGGAACCCGAAAACATCGATTCACCGGGATATTTCACAAAATAATCCCTGGCAGACAGCAGATAAACATATGTCAAACCCACCAATTATTACACTTACAACAGACTTCGGATTACAGGACCATTATGTAAGTGCGATGAAAGCTGTTATAGTTGGTATAAATCCAAATGCAAGGGTTATTGATATTTCGCACGACATACCCCCGCAGGATATCATGGCCGGCGCGTGGGTGGTTCGCAATGCGGCATTACTGTTTCCGCCCGAAACGGTTCATGTGGTTGTGGTAGACCCCGGAGTTGGCACAGAAAGAAAACCTGTGGCACTCAGAATTGAAAATCATTTTTTTGTTGGCCCTGATAATGGAATTTTTTCGCTGATCGGGGAGGATTTTAATTACAAAGCTGTAACTCTTGCAAATGAATGTTTCTGGAGAGAAATAAGGTCGAACACATTTCATGGCAGGGATATTTTTGCCCCCGTGGCAGCTCACCTGAGCCGGGGAATCGGTTTTGATGAGCTCGGGCCAGCGCTTGATAAAGTGATTACCTATCGCTGGGCTGTCCCTATTTCTGACCGTGACGGCATCCAGGGCTGGATCGTACATATCGATCGGTTCGGAAATCTCATCTCAAACATACCCGCCGGGTTGATCCGGGAAACAATAGACAAATCGAATTTCAGGATCTATGTGGGCAACACAATCCTGCACCGGATTGATACTTCCTTCGGATCGGTTCATGATGGTGAACCGGTAGCATACATCGGCAGTTCAAACAAACTCGAAATCGCCATCAACAAAGGAAATGCTAAAGAAATGCTCGGTGTTGAGAAAGGTGCGCAAATATCTATCTTCATTCAAAAGTAGTGTAACAGCATTTTAGATATTGCGTATCGAAGACTATCACATAAAGCAGCTTAACCATGACTATTTACGTTCGTTCACCCCTTTACGACCAGGAATCTATTCCGCTGCCCCATGAAACTTCATTGCTTTCAAAACCCTTCAATGGCTCAATTTGCTCAGGCAAGGGAGATGAATACAGTATAAAAAATAATATTGTTGAACTGCTTACCAAGGAGAAGAGTTATACGTTGGCTCAGAGTACCAATCATTGGCGCATGACCGCTTCCATGTACGAAGATCTGTGGCGTGTACGGTCGCTTTCTCTCCTTACCGGTGAACCGTTCCCCATTGAAAAAGAGAAGGAGTTACTTGTTGACTGGGTGAGACCGCAACCCGGAAAAACCTATCTCGATGTTGGCTGTTCAACTGCCCTTTATGCACGCTCACTATTTAAGGCTGAGCCGGAAAGTATTCAAGTGGCACTTGATTTCTCAATGGCCATGCTGGATGAGGCACGAATGAAATCGGAGGCTGACCAGGCAAATATTTACCTGATCCGTGCTGATGCCCGTGAAATGCCTTTTTTCGGTAAAACATTTGATGGTGTGGTGATGGGTGGTACCCTCAATGAACTGAGCGATGAACTTAAAGTGCTTTTTGAATGCAGAAGGGTATTGAAAGATGACGGCGTTTTTTTCGTAATGCACCTTATTCAATCAGAAACCTGGTACGGTAAAGTTCTGCAGAATTCAGCCGAATGGAGTGGCATAAAATTCTGGACACCAGAACAAAGCAATGAATTGTTTGTGCGCGCCGGTTTTAACGTTGCAGATCAATTTACAAAAGGCATTGTTTGTTTCACAAAACTGGTCGCTATGTAAATGAATCCCTATCCCTGATTTGCCGGTAACTCTGTTCCAGATCAATTACCGGCTCCGGATAATCTTTCCCAATTTTTACCTCGTACAGGGTTTGCTGATCCGTACTCATGCGATGTGGCTGGTGGATGAACTCAGCTGGAACTTGTCTTAATTCCGGTATCCAGTGCCGTACGTATTCTCCTTTTTTATCATAGTTTCCAGCCTGGTTCAGAATATTGAAATAACGGTTGCGCGGGTCATGTCCAACCGTGGCATTATACGCCCAGTTCCCCCAATTGCTGCACACATCATAATCTATCAGCATTGATTCAAACCAGGCCGCACCCCATCTCCAGTCGAAATCCAGATTTTGTGCAAGAAAACTCGCCACGTTTTGCCTCCCCCGGTTGCTCATATAGCCGGTCTGGAATAATTCACGCATATTGGCATCAATAAACGGAATGCCTGTTTGCCCATAGCACCATTTTTGGAATATCAGGCCATCTGTTTTTTTATTGAGTTCCTTCCCCTGAATTCCGCCCAGCCTGAAGATCTCATTGCCATGCTTCATCGCCGAGAATCGAAAGTAATCGCGCCACATCAGCTCAAACTTCATCCAGTATGTGGAGTCATTTTTATACACTTCCCTTTCATACTTCTCTGTCTGTTCATATATGGTTCTGGCTGATATACATCCATGTGCCAGCCATGGAGACAGTTTTGATGAATAGTTGGCCCCCAAAAGTCCGTTTCTTGTATATTTATAGTTTCTGAGTGAATCCGATTCAAAGAAATAGTGTTCCAGCCTTTTTTTCGCTTCACGTTCTCCGCCCTTGAAATCCAAAACGGCTCTATTGCCGGTTTCTTCCGGTTTTAATCCAAGTTCTTCAACATCTGGAATTCTGCCGGGAAATGTTTCAATCGCATTAAAATGCATTTGCACTATTTTTAAAGGTGTCCTTACGCTGCAATTTTTTTCAACCCTTTTTCTGAATGTTGTAAACACATCTGTAAGTTCATCAACCGGGAAAGGGAGATCCTCAGGATGGTATAATGTATACCCGTGGAATGAGTACATTGGAATGCTGACAGAATCCCTTACTGCCTTTTCAACACGCAGCTCCTCATCCGTTACTTCAGTATGGTAATAGATGGCATCGGGTTTCAGCTCATCTATCAGTTCGGGAATCACGGTTTCCGGTTTTCCGATTCTCACAACGAGGGTTCCATTGAGCAGCCCTCGAAGTTCCTCCACGCATTCAATCAAAAATTTCGTGCGAATGGCGCCGGTTTTCGGAAAACCATATTGAGTTTGCTCAAAATGACGGGGGTCAAAACAATACAGTGGGATAACTTCACCACAAATGGATGCCTGATGAAGTGGCTCGTGATCTGTGATGCGCAGATCGTTTCTGAACCAAACTAAATTTTTCATTCTTTTAGCGAATAAATTCGGAATCGAAAAAAATCATTCCCTGCCATATACAATTACCGAAAACGCTTTGCAGCCTCAACGGCAAGCCTGTCAACCCGGTCGTTTAGTTTGTTATTTGAATGGCCTTTTACCTTTATCCATTGTACCTGATGATGGTTTATTGCCATAAGCATCTCTTCCCAAAGCTCACGGTTTTCAACCGTTTTTTTATCGGCTTTTTTCCATCCTTTTTTTTGCCAGTTTTCAATCCAGCCTTTTGTAAATGCATTTACGATTAACGCGCTGTCACTGTGAATTTTTACACGGCACGGTCTGTTCAGCGCTCTCAGGGCTTCAATCACCGCCCGCATCTCCATCCGGTTGTTTGTGGAATGCGGCTCTCCCCCGCTCAATTCTTTTTCTTTTCCGTTGTGAATCAGCAAGGCACCCCAGCCTCCCGGCCCGGGATTTCCACTGCATGCACCATCAGTGTATACAATTACTTCAGGGCTGTTTTCAGACATATTGTTTTGTAATAATGCTTAACGATTCCTTTACCATTGCAGCTTTAATCGATACTTTTTCCATCCAGTCTTCCGAATCTTCACCGGCATAAATTACCGATCGTGAAGAATTGATAATCGGCAACCCCTTATGGTTTTTCAATATTTCAGCTAAATCTTCGATGTTGCCGCCTTGCTTACCGATCCCCGGGATAAGGAGATGTGCCTCCGGAAAAGCGTTCAGTACGGGCCTGATCCACTCTGTTTGAGTGGCGCCTGTAACAAGGCCAAGATGAGAAGAACTTTTGCACTTTTTTTTAGCGAGTTCTTCAGCGATGTACTCTCCGAGTGATAATCTTCCTTCAAATCTGCGCTGCAGTAGATCCGAAGCTCCGCGATTTGAAGTCATTGCAAGTACAAATACAGCTTTTTCCGGGTCATCCATAAAAGGATCTATTGTTTCCATACCCATTAAAGGGTTTAATGTGATAGCATCGGCTCTCAGGCGTTCAAAGAAAGCCTGTTTATATTGCATCGCGGTGTGCCCGATATCACCCCGTTTGGCATCCATAATCAGGATTCTGTTGGATGGCACCATATCAGAAACTTCTTCAAGTACTGCCCATCCTTTACTGCCTAATGCTTCAAAAAATGCCGTATTTGGTTTAAAAGCGCAGGCGCAGGATTTTGTAGCTTCAATAATACGCCTGCAAAAATCCAGGATTAGTTTATCGTCTTCACGAAAGGTTTCCCGCAGGGGTTTTGGAATATATTCCGGAACAGGGTCAAGGCCCACACAAAGTACAGATCCAGATGAGGAAATCGCATTTTTAAGTTTTACCGTGAAGTTCATAAACTTTTCACCTTATCTTATTGCCTGATTAATTAAAATGCTAAGATAAGGCGTTCAAAATTGCGTTACATTTATTTATCATTTACAGGGCAATGAATTTAAATTAATTTTATGAGCTGGTTTGCGGATTGGTTTGACAGCCCACTTTATGAACAATTGTATTCAAGCAGGAATGAAGATGAAGCTGCTTTGCTGGCTGATTTGATTGAAGAACAAATTCCAAAACAATTTTACCCGAAGATTCTTGATCTCGGCTGCGGGAGAGGGCGGCATTCTATTGCCCTTGCTTTACGTGGTTATCAGGTAACCGGGGTTGATCTTTCCGAAGAAGCCATCAAACGTGCAGAACAAAAGGCCGGTAAAAAAGGTGTCGGGCTGAATTTTTTTGTCGGTGATATGCGTAACTCACTTAACATTTCTTTTGATGCGATTGTAAATCTTTTCACTACCTTCGGCTATTTTATTGATGACCGGGAGAATGAAAACGTAATTTTTAATGCAAGCTCCATGTTAAGGCCGGGTGGGATGCTGATGATCGATTTTTTCAATGCCCGTCAGGTTAAAAAAAAACTGGTGCCTGAAGATTCTGGTTCTTTTAAAAACCTTGAATTTCATATAACCCGCTATATTCAGGACGATATGGTTTTCAAAAAGATTTTATTCGACGACCCTTCACTCACAAAACCGGTTCAGTATATCGAACGGGTAAAATTGTATGATCTCGATTGGTTCCTGAGAGTGTTTGCAGTAAATCAGCTTCAGCTGATTTCTGTTTTTGGAGATTATGAAGGAGGCCAATTTGATGCCGGTAATAGTCCCCGCCTGATCATGCTTTGCCGTAAAACAGGCGAATAATCAGCTTCTCGATACTTCACATATCGGCAGATGTGCGTTCGTCAGATACTCGTTGAGGAAAACACCTCTTCGGCTCCGTGCGGTGGCCGTTCGAGTGTCCAGGTTTCAAAATAAAACTGCCGTTCGGAGCGAATTCGCTTTCCGTTGATACTGAAAAAACGGAAATCGTGACCAACAAGCTCTCTCAGTGGGTAAAAAAGCTTCGGGTAGAGGTTGTCTCGGGAGAATAAATGCAGGTCGAAACCCTGATGAGCCTGCTCTTTATATAATACCATGTCGCCGGATCCAAGCACTTCAGCCAGCTCTTCTTTTTTATGGCCTACATTACTGTTCTTATCAATTCTAAGGGATTCCGGATCCCATTGCAGAATATCTTTTTCAGTCAAAATGATTGCCTGTCCGATTTCAGCTGTTTCAATCAGGGTGTCAAATGAACCGGATTTGTCACCAAAAAACAGGTTATACCCTCTAAGTGCTTCAGAAACAGCACTGATGATAAATCCATATTTATTTAAACGATTCAGCCCAAACAGGTTTTCTTCCGGCACTGAACCGGTAATATAAAATTTGGAATAGGTAGGATCCGGCTTCATAAAGTCTTCAATGCTCATCGTAACTTCCTGTACATTACGGTCAGTATGGCGTTTGCGAAGGGCATCGAGCCGCAGGTCGTGTTCAAAAATCAGCTTAAAGATATCCATGAAATGTAGGCCGGGCAGCTTGCCCGGCTCCTGAGTGTGAATTAAGGTTTATTCTATTGTACCCAATAAAAATCAAATGACTTTAACCGGTACGACAGGTTTCATTTTTTTCAAAATTCTTTGTCCCATATAAAATAAGTAATACTGAAACCACTCCCGGCAAAAGCCATACAGGGTTTGCTGATTCACGATCAGTCAGATAACGATCGGGGACTTCAAATGTTCCAGTCTTTTCTCGTGTGGAAACAAGTTTTACGTTAGATAAGAGAAAGAAAGGCAGGCCAGCGGGACAGCAGATTGTAGGCACTTTCCTTACTCCCGGAGTCACCCTGAGATGAAGCAAAAAACCCATCGAAGCATCAGATGAGTTTTTCTATAATAAAATGGCCGGGCAGTCTGCCCGGCCTGCAATTCATCAGATCATGGTTGCGATTACAAGTGCAACTACGGCCATCAGCTTAATGAGAATATTGAGAGATGGTCCGGAGGTATCTTTAAACGGATCACCTACGGTATCACCAACAACGGCTGCTTTGTGAGGTTCTGAACCTTTGCCATATTTGACACCGTTTATTTCAACGCCTTCCTCGATCATTTTTTTGGCGTTATCCCATGCACCACCGGAGTTGGCCTGGAACAGCGCAAGCGTTACACCAGATGCCGTTACACCGGCAAGAAGGCCACCGAGCATCTCGGCGCCACCAATAAAACCGAACATAACGGGTACAATTACTGCCAGCAGGCCTGGAGCAACCATCTCACGGATGGACGCTGTTGTAGAAATTTCAACACATTTGGCATACTCGGCTTTGCCGTCTGCGGCATCAAAAATGATGCGGTCTTCATCACTCCATTCAGTAAGATTTTTACCATCATTGCGTTTCATTGCTTTAAGGGCTTCTGTAAGCTCCGGAATGGTCTTAAACTGTCGGCGTACTTCTTCGATCATGTGCATGGCTGCACGGCCAACCGCCTGCATGGATAATGCAGAAAAGAGGAACGGCAACATCGCTCCTACAAACAGGGCAGCCATTACATTAGGCATGGTGATGTCGATGCCGGTAAGTAAATTATCCGGATTAGCCACGTTGTAGGAAGTGATGAACGCTGCAAACAATGCAAGTGCAGTCAATGCGGCAGAACCAATCGCAAACCCTTTACCGATAGCAGCAGTGGTATTTCCAACAGCATCGAGTTTGTCGGTACGCTGACGAACTTCCGGCGGTAGTTCACTCATTTCTGCAATACCGCCCGCGTTATCGGAAATCGGCCCGTATGCATCCACACCGAGCTGTATACCGGTATTGGAAAGCATCCCTACCGCTGCAATCGCAATTCCGTAAAGGCCGGCAAAGTGGTAAGCACCCAGAATCGCGGTCGCAATAATGATAATCGGAATAGTGGTTGAAATCATACCCACACCAAGACCTGCAATAATATTGGTGGCAGACCCGGTAACAGACTGATTCACGATACCCCAAACCGGTTTCGTTCCGGTTCCGGTGTAGTATTCGGTGATAAGGCCGATAAGAAGGCCTGCAGATAATCCGAAAATGGTGGCCCAGAAAACTCCGGAAGCTGTATACGTGATGTTATTGAATATCCACTCCGATGGCAGCATCCACTGGATTAAAAACCAGGATGCAACGAGCATAATGGCAGCAGAAACAAATTCACCGGTATTTAGAGCTTTTTGAGGATTTCCTCCTTCTTTTACTTTCACAAAGAATGTGCCGATAATCGATGTAATAATTCCGATTCCTGCGATCACAAGCGGCAGCAGAACTGCGTTCAGCCCGCCAAACGAATTGGCAACCTCAAAACCGCCAAGGCCCATAAATGCCGCGCCAAGTACCATGGTTCCAATAATGGAACCCACATACGATTCAAAAAGGTCGGCACCCATACCCGCTACGTCGCCCACGTTGTCACCTACGTTATCGGCGATGGTTGCGGGATTCAGGGGATGGTCTTCGGGAATGCCGGCTTCCACTTTGCCAACAAGATCGGCGCCAACATCGGCGGCCTTGGTATAAATTCCGCCGCCCACACGTGCAAAGAGTGCGATGGATGATGCACCGAATGAGAAACTGGTTATTACGGTTAGCACCTGCTGGATGTTTTCAACACCCATGCCAAACATGTTTGTATAGAGCAAAAAGAGTAATCCAAGACCTAAAACCCCCAGGCCAACTACACCAAGCCCCATAACCGAACCGCCATTAAAAGCAACGTTTAAGCCTTCTGCCAGGCTTGTTCGGGCTGCATGTGTAGTTCTTACGTTTGCTTTTGTTGCAACCCGCATACCGATAAAACCGGCGAGTCCTGAACAAAAGGCACCAACAACAAATGAGAGTGCAATAAGAGGTGAAGATGTTTCGGGATTCATAGATCCCTGAATCCCCAGGAGAATAGCAACAATGATTACGAATATACTGAGTACCCGGTACTCGGCTTTTAAAAATGCCATAGCCCCGTCAGCAATGTGAGCGCTGATCCGGGCCATTTTCTCGGTACCGACCTCTTGTTTGGATACCCATGATGATTTTACATAGGTATACAAAAGAGCAATGAGGCCGGCTACCGGAATCAAAAGAATAATTGTATTAGCCATAATGGTTGATAGTTAGTTTCAGTTAGTAAAAGTATTGTGTTAGTTAAATTTGTTCATGGCCAGTTGACTGCCACCCCGAAGAAACGTTAAAATTGCCTCTGATGCAACTTCGAGTGCATCTTCAATGATTTCACGTTCCTCCTTTGTAAAGGGCGACAGTACATACTCTGACTGCCTGCCGCGAGGAAAGTTACTGCCAATTCCGATTCGTAATCTTGCAAAATCACGGGTTCCGAGCTGTTCAATAATATCAGTGATACCATTGTGTCCGGCGGCACTGCCACCCGGCTTCAGCCGCAGCTTTCCTGTTTCAAGATGGATATCATCATGACAGACAATACAATCGGAAAATTCAAATCCACCCTTATTGATTGCCCTTAAAACAGCACTGCCGCTGCGATTCATATATGTGAGCGGCTTCATCAGGGATACTTTCCTGCTCTTGAATTGCCCCTCCCCCAAAAAGAAAAGACCATTACCCGGTTCAAGGGTAATGGTCAGTTTTTCTGATAATCTGTCAATAAGCTCGAAGCCCACATTATGGCGTGTTCCCACATACTCTGTTCCGGGATTTCCCAGTCCAACTACAAGTGCCATAAGTGCGATTCAAAAATTATTCTTTTGGTTCGCCGGCTTCTTCACTTTCTCCCGCCTCCGGCGCTGCTTCTTCACCTTCTGCAGCTTCTTCAGCACCTGCTATTGCTTCTTCAAGCTCATCATCCTCTTCAAGAGCAGATGTAAATACCTTATCGGATTTTGGCGGAGCAATTGTAACAATGGTACGGGTTTGTTCATCAAGCGGTTCAATTCCCTCAAGATCCAGCTCACTCACATTCAGAGAATCGCCAATCCCAAGATTCGAAATATCCAGCTCGAAAAGTGCAGGAATTTTATCCGGTACAACATTGATACGTACAATCCGGAGCGGCTGAAATATTCGGCCGCCGCTGTCTCTCACTCCTTTTGCAATACCTTTTAAACGAATAGGTACGCTGAGTTTTACAGGGATTTCCGGGTCAAGTACATAAAAGTCTGCATGCAGCGCACGGTCAGTAATAGGATCGTACTCTACCTTTTTAAGAAGGGTTTTATACTCTTTTCCATCGATTGTAAGCAGCTGAAGCTTGGTTTGGCTCACTGCAAGTATTTTATCAAGGTCTGCCTCGTTTACGGAAAAGTGAATATTGTTGTCAATTTTTGGCCCGTAGAGAACAGCTGGTATTCGTAATGTATCACGAAGCTGAGTGGAAGTTTTGCTCCCGGGTTCTCTTATTTCGCCTTCAAGTATATAGGGTTCTGGTTGCTTCATTTGTTTTCAGGTTATCAATTAATCATCAAATAGTGCACTTATTGTATCATTCGTGTGAATGCGCTGTATGGCCTCGGCAAAAATTCCGGCTACACTAAGTACTTTAATTTTGTCGGACGGTTTTCTGAGAGGCACTGTATCGGTTACCAGCAACTCATCGATTGGTGAATCTTCTATTCTCTGGTACGCAGGACCGGATAATATAGGATGAGTACAAGTTGCCATTACACTTAGCGCTCCGCGTTCTTTTAGCGCAACTGCCGCGTTGGTAATGGTCCCGGCTGTATCAATCAAATCATCAACTATCAGTACATGTTTATCCTTAACCTCACCGATAATGTTCATCACTTCAGCCACATTCTGCTTGGGCCGGCGCTTGTCAATAAATGCCAGTCCTGCGCCAAGTTTTTTGGAATAGGAGCGTGCCATCTTCAGGCTCCCGACATCCGGGGCAACCACAACAAGATTATCAATGTGGTTGCACGTAAAGTGTTCAATAAAAACCCTGCTTGCATAAAGATGGTCAAGCGGGATATCAAAAAATCCCTGGATCTGCGATGCATGAAGATCCATCGTTAAAATTCTGTCGGCACCGGCTTCCACAAGCACATTTGCCATTAACTTGGACGCAATAGATACTCTTGGCTGGTCTTTCCTGTCCTGCCGGGCGTACCCGAAGTAGGGAATTACAGCCGTAATCCTCTTTACAGATGCACGTTTCGCGGCATCAAGCAGAAGAAGAAGCTCAATGATGTTGTCTCCGGGAGGCGGTGTGGATTGAATCACAAAAATATCCTCACCCCGAATACTCTGTTCATACTTCACATACAGTTCTCCATCAGAAAAAGATTTGATGGTAACTTCTCCCAAATCAACACCATAGCTTTCTGCAATAGCACGCGACAGTGCGAGGTTGCTTCTCCCTGCAAATATGGCCAAAGGTGTATCCAATTAAAGGTACAGTGAAGTTTATATAAGAAAAAGGAGTACCTGCTTTGGCATCCTTTTTAACAAAAACGTTGCCCGGGGAGGATTCGAACCCCCACATACGGGACCAAAACCCGCTGTCCTGCCATTAGACTACCGGGCAATTTTCGGTTTATTGACAGACCCCAAAGATATAGAGAGATACGAAATCAATCAACTACCAATTGCATTTTTAAATACTTCGCATCGATGACAGTTCCTTTCATGGCAATATCTTTTGAGCTGGTGCGCGAGACCGGGCATATTTTTTTCTTTATTAAGATTGTATCCCGCATTCAAAAACGGTTTTTTCACCTCGCTTGGCACCTGCATACCCCTCTTATTCCATTCTTCGATTGCCAGATTTTTCAATGATGCAGAATGAAGCAATTCTCCCAGTAGATAGAGTGCCGGAACCATCACTGTTTGCCTGAGAATTCCCTGCATTGTTAACCCGGGTTTATGTTCATCCGGAACCAGGCTCAGTATTCCGGCCCAGGCAGCCTCCGGATGTTCAAATAACCGGCGAAACGGAAATGCTTGTAATGCATGATGCAGAGATGCAGCCTGTTTAACCCGAATCAATGGACGGCTTGCCGGCCTCATACCCGTGTGATTCCATTCCTCTGGAGATATTCCTTGTGAACCGCAAAAAGCAGTTTCACTGATCTCTTCCGCAAATGTATCCGCTGAAAATATTTCTGAGTAACGTTCAATCGCTGCTCTTGCCAATTTCTCCATCTGCTGCCGGTTTGATGGGATTCCGAGTGTATGGTACATTCTTGTTATTACACAATTTTTCCATGCAGTGGACACCGGTACACCCGCTGGGTAATCTTTCAAAAGTTCCTCCACTTTCCAGGCAAGATACTCCCGGTTAGCTTTATTGATCTGAGCCGTAAAAGCTTCCTGATGAATTATAACCGGATTTCCCGCACACGCCAGCCCCCGGTTTTCCTTCATTTCTGCAAGCCTGTAAAGGCTTTTGTGAATGTAAGGTTTAAGGCACAACGTATATGGAACAACCCCTGAGCTTGTTTTTACCGGGCTGGAAACATCGTGCTGAATAACAACATGCAAAAAAACCCGGTTAAAAAGGGGATCTTTGTAATGACTGTGTTTCTCCCAGTCGGATGTATTCCGGTGTATTTCAACGGCACCATACCATTTCAAATCCCCAATCCAAATGGTTGCTCCAAGAAAATCGGGGCCGGCGCCCGGATTAATCCTTCCCTGATTGATAATACGAACCGGTTTTCCGCAAACTGTTTTGAGGTTTTGACACTCAAATTCAAGATTCTGCCAAATCCATTGATAAAGATTTTCCTTGTATTCAGTCTGATTGCCGGTCATAAAGTATCCGAATATCGCTTTCATCCAGTTTCATCTTTTCGGTTGCCTGAAACAAATTAGGAACAGGAACTCCAATAGCCCGTTTAATATTGTTATTGAACGTTTTTATGTGACTGTTTATCTCTTTTTTCAGAATTTCTTTTCCCGGTTCATTACTGGAGCCGTCAGTAGCAAATCTCTTGAAATAATTTCGCATTCTTGCTTCATGCTGCCCGGACAACAGATATCCCGTCAAAATACCTCCTGCAAAACTGCCGCCGGCTATCAAAGTTTGTTTTATCCCAGCTCTCATACGTCTCATCTAAATTTTTTATTGTTCGCTATATTAACAAATATCTTTATTCATAGTTTTAGATAGGTAATTAATTGAATAATTTTAAATGGATCAAAAAATTTATTATAAAATTTTTTGTCATCTGTATCACCATCCATTTTCAATGTGTTAACCCAAAAAAGCTCAGGATGATTTTACTCGAAAGAAATCGAATAAACCGAACATTAAAACGGATGAGTTACCAGATCCTGGAAGAAGCCGGAAATTCATCCGTTTGCCTTGTTGGAATTAACAAAAGGGGATATGCTGTTGCCGGTACTATAAAAAAATATCTTGATGAAGCAATTCCCGTTCCTGTGGAAATTTACCTGTTACAGGAAAAATCGGATCACATGCTCGTGTTTAAAACTCCGCCATCTGATAACCAGACCCTCGTTTTGGTAGATGATGTTATTTTTAGCGGTGAAACCATGTTTAACTGCTTCAAAAAAATACCGGAACTTTCTGCCTTTCAAAAGATTTGTGTCACTGTTCTTGCCGACCGTGGACATCGAAAATTTCCTATTTTGGCAGGAATAGTAGGGTTGCATGTGCCCACAAAATTAAATGAACATGTTAAATTATTGCTGGATAACCAAAATCCCAGCAAACTGGTTCTTACCT
Source organism: Balneolaceae bacterium (assembly GCA_007123715.1). GTDB lineage: Bacteria > Bacteroidota > Rhodothermia > Balneolales > Balneolaceae > Rhodohalobacter. The sequence continues at coordinate 54,419 of SKKO01000006.1, forward strand.
AAAAATTTGATTCAAAATTATATGAAACGTACCGCACTCTATTATGCTCTACCTGTTATCCTCATAATTACCACAGCATCTTCAACTTTTGCTCAGGATACCGTCTCTGTCCCTGATACTCTCCGCGGCTGGGACTCTTCCTGGCAACTCGGGCTTAATGGCTCTCAGGCTTCTTACTCGAACTGGAGCCAGGGTGGTGTTAACAATATCGCTGCCACCGGAAGCACCACTTTCACTTCTGTATATAAGAAAGACCGCTTTTCATACGGCTTCCTTGCCAACGCAAGGTTTGGAAAAACAAAGATTGAAAATGAGGGAGTCAGAAAAATTGATGACAGACTCTTCATTTTAAACCGGTTTCTCTATGATCTGGGTGAAGATGAATCCGATTTCAAATTATATGCGAATATCCGGTTTCGTACCCAGTTCGATAAGGGCTTTAATTACGGGGCTGAACCAAAAGAACTGATCTCAAAATTTTTAGCCCCCGCCTATTTTAATCAGGACGCGGGTCTGGCTTACATACCCGGCCCCATGTTTTCATTCGAGGCAGGCCTTGGTTTACAACAAACCATTGTCATTGATTCAGACTTGTCCGCAAAATATGGCCTTTCGGATGGGGATTCCTTCTCAATTGAACCGGGTATTACACTTGGCTCAACATTTAACGCAGCCATTGCTGAGAATCTGCAGCTTTCTTCCAGTATCAATACATTCACAAATTTTGGTAAGCCATTAAAAAGTACTGATATCTGGTTTTCAAATAAACTTGTTGCAAGTATTAATCGTTATTTGAATACCACGTTTAGTCTTGACTTTGTTTATAACGATGATTTTTCAGATGAAATTCAGGTTGCACAGGTACTTTCCGTGGGCGTTTCATTCACCCTGAGGTAATCTCCTGCATTGAACCGATACGGGCCATATCTCCCCGCACTTAAAAATGCACTCCAAAAACTGGATTTGTGGCGCAGCTCTTTCGGCGATGAAGGAATCGGTTTCGACCTGCCTGATCCTAACGAATTATCCCTGATTTTGGAGACCCTTGCTCAAAGGCTCGAAGGCAATTACCCATTTCATCATCCGCAGTATGCCGGTCAGATGCTGAAACCTCCGCATCCGGCAGCCTGGCTGGCCTATTCCCTGGCAATGACCATCAATCCGAATAACCACGCTCTGGACGGCGGGCCGCCAACTTCTGAAATGGAAAAGGAGTGTGTTGGCATGCTTGCAGAAATGGTTGGCTACCACGACCATTATCTCGGGCATCTGACTTCTGGCGGAACCATTGCCAATCTTGAGGCACTTTTTGTAGCACGGGAAATACACCCCGGCAAAGCTATTGCTGCATCTGCCAATGCCCATTATACCCACAGCCGGATGTGCCACGTTCTGAATGCTGATTTCATTGAAATACCCGCTGATAGGAACGGCATCCCCGATCTTGATTTTATTGAGGATCATGCCTCTGAAATAGGTACACTGGTGGTAACCATGGGTACTACCGGGCTGGGCATTGTAGAACCGTTATCAGAGATGAAGTCACTGGCTGACATCTACGGGTTCCGGATCCATGCAGATGCGGCTTACGGTGGCTTCTTTAGCCTGATTTCAGACAAACTGCCGTCACACAGGCATTGGACTTTCCTGTCTGAATGCGACAGCATTGTGATTGACCCGCATAAACACGGACTTCAGCCTTATGGCTGCGGAAGCGTATTATACAAAAATGCTGCTGTCGGCAAATATTTTAAACACGATTCACCATATACCTATTTCACTTCCGACGAACTCCACCTGGGTGAAATTAGCCTGGAGTGTTCCCGCGCAGGGGCAGCGGCTGCGGCACTTTGGACTACCCTTCAGTTATTGCCATTAACCGGCAGTGGCCTTGGCAACATTCTTCTTCACGCAAGAAATGCTGCCATTCGTTTTTCAGAACGAATTCTGGAAAACAGTGACTGGGAACTATTTATGCAGCCGGAACTTGATATTGCAGGCTATTTTAAAAAACCTGCCGTATTAAAATTAAGTGAACTGAACCGGGTAAACCGGACTGTTTTTGAAGCCGGGATGAAAGATAAAGAGAGAGGTTTCCATCTAAGCCTGTTCAAGGTGCCTGCTGATCAATTCACTGGATTGTTTCCTGAGTATCTCTCCGATACCCCCGCTGCAATAATCCTCAGGAGTGTCTTTATGAAGGAAGAACACGAAGGATTTTCAAATGAGCTGGCCGACCGGATTTTTTCAGTATCGGAAGAATAGGAAAATCACCCATATCGAATCCTGATATAACTTTTGTATTTTATACTAAAGAAGCTGTTAACCCAAGTATAGGAGACCCCATGAAATCCACATTTGTTCATGCAATTGTAGCCCTTGATCTTTCTGAAGCCAGCGACCTCATTGTTGATGCAATACCCCAATTCAAAAAATTCGGCACAAAAAAAGTAACTCTTGTTACAGTTGTTTCCGTCTCGTTTACGGGTGAACGAACAGAGTTTAATACCGAAAAACAGGCAAAAAAACTGGAAGAGTATAAAACGGCACTCGAAAAACATGACTTCACCGTAGAAACAGACCTTAGGTCAGGAACTTACTTTTACCCCCCAACGGAGATCCTTACCTCCGCAAAAGACAGCGATGCTGATTTTGTTGTAATCGGAAGCAGGGGACAAAGCAAAGTTCAGGAAATGCTTCTTGGCAGTACGGCTACAGAAGTATTGCAGCGCTCACAATTACCCGTTTTCCTCATCAATATTGATATGAAATGGGACGATGATACCGAAGAAAGAAAACTGGTTATCAGTAAAACTGTAACCGATTCCCTGAATCACGTGATGCATGCCACCGACTTTTCTGATACCGCCGACCGCGCTTATGATGTGGTAAAATCACTTGATAATGAAGGTAAAATCGGAAAGATTTCATTGATCCATGTACAGGGTCATCACGCTATCGCCCTGAAAGACCCGGCAAGCCGTGAATTCCTCACAAGCCAAAACCGGGAAATGCTTGAGCCGATGCGCAACGAACTCTCAGACCAAACACGAGCCAACGCCGAGATTATTATTACATTCGGAACTCCCGGTAAAGAAATCATTAAGGCTATTGAGGAGAACAATGTAACACTGATTGTAATGGGCAGTCAGGGAAAAGGCTTTGTGCACGAATTCTTCCTCGGTGGTGTAAGCACACAGGTAACCCGCTTCAGCAAAATTCCTGTACTGCTGGTTCCGGCCAAGAGAGATTGATTTAGTGGAGCAGTGGGTTACGAGTCCCGACCTGACAGCATCCGCGGCGCTTTTCCGGGGTTCTGTCAGCGTCAGGTGTACGGAACCCAGCGCTGGCAGATCACGTCCTGATTTGTGCGCAATGTGCTTTAAGTAATCATGATATTAAAGATCAGGACTTGCCGATATACTGACTCTCAGATATGGGTGTTGCATTGCACATAACCGGTGAATTTTTAGACTATTTTTTGAAATCCCATTTGGGGGATATTCGATTTTCGATATCCGATCTAGAGTACTTCGCATATTTGCAATCAGTAATCGAAAATCGCATATCAAATTCTGAATTGTACCCGTTACTCCGGGATCTGAAAGCTTTAAAAAAAGGAGATTTGGTGGGTGCTGACAGGTTATATAAGTTATGATATCAGTATGCGCCACGGTACACCCCTCTAAACCCGCTACCTGATACCCACCTCTCTACTTACTGCCCAATAATATAGTACGTAGGCGCCTCAGGCCCCACGGGCATACCCAGTCCAAACACCCATACATAAAAAAGAATAATCCAGCCGATGAGAAAGAAAATACTGTACGGCAGCATCATGGCAATGATGGTTCCGATACCGAGATCTTTATCATACTTGTTGGCAAAAGCAAGTATCAGACCAAAATAACTCATCATGGGAGTGATAATGTTGGTAACCGAGTCGCCGATTCGATATGCCGCCTGAATTACTTCCGGGCTGTATCCAACGAGCATCAGCATAGGTACAAAAATGGGGGCAGTAACCGCCCACTGGGCCGATGCGGATCCAAGCATCAGATTTACAGAGCCGGATATAAAAATAAACCCAATAAATATGATCGGGCCTGTCATCCCGACATCCTGCAAAAACTGGGCACCTTTTACGGCAAAAATCTGCCCGAGATTGCTCCATCCGAAATAAGCCACAAACTGCGCTGCAAAAAACACAATCACAATGTAGAGCCCGAGTGTTGACATGGCTCCCGCCATTCCTTTGATCACATCACGGTCATCTTTCATTGTGCCTACCACACGGCCATAGACAAAACCAGGAATCATAAAGCAGACAAAAATGAACGTTACAATTCCATTCAGAAACGGTGAGTTAAGCATTTCACCGGTTTCAGGATTACGTAACACCCCGTTTTCTGGTATAATGGTCATTGCCAGTGCGCCGAACATAATCATCACGGAAATGCCGGTATATTTCAGGGCTTTGATCTCTTTTGCAGAGAGGGGCTCCATTGAAACCTCATCAGATAGGGGTTCCATTGCCATACTTTCATCATATTTACCAAGCTTTGGCTCTACAATCCGAAGGGTAACAAACGTGCCGGCTGCCGTGATAAAGAACGTGCTGATAAACATGAAGTACCAGTTCACGGCTGCATGTACGGTATAGTCCGGGTCAATCAGATTGGCGGCTTCCTGTGTAAGGCCAGCAAGCAACGGATCTATAGTACCGATAAGCAGGTTAGCGCTGTACCCCCCCGATACACAGGCAAATGCACAGGCCAGCCCGGCAAGCGGATGCCTGCCCATTGAATGAAAAATGACAGCAGCAAGAGGCACAAGCACCACATAACCCATCTCGGAGGCCGTATTCGAAATGACTGCCGCAAAACAGATTGCTATTGTTACCAGGTTCTTCGGATTCAATATAAAATTGAAAAGGCGAACCGGGACTGCAAATATTCCTGAAGCGCTGCTTTCTCTGGGCCGGAAGGAGGCTGCTTTCAGAACGATTCCCCGGATAACAGCACTGATTAGTCCTGAATGTTCTGCCACACCTACACCCAGCAGCGCTACCAGTACTACACCAAGCGGAGCAAACCCGGTAAAATTCCGTACCATGTTTTCCACAATCATTCTGAATCCTTCTCCATTCATCAGGCTTACCGGCTCAATAATTCCGCCCGGAGCACGCCCTGCAGCCCCCTCAGGACGGGGATCAGGAGCCGACCAGTTCAGCCATTCGGCCAGTCCGCTTAACAGTATAACACCAAGAGCAAAAAGGGCAAAAAGGGTTACAGGATGTGGCAAAAGGTTTCCAAGCCACTCCACGAAGTCGAGAAAACGAGTGAACAGTGTTTTTTTGGGAGCAATATTTTCCGGTACTTTCGGGTCATCGGTTTTGGGATATTCACTCATATATAGATCGGTCTGTCTGTTTTTGAATTATAAATTTATTTTCCGGCAGTTTCAGGTACACCCGTTCGTTTCAGGTTAATTTTCATCAGATACCCGGTAAGTGCGCCGAGCCCGCCCGGTATTCCCCCAATAATGAATGTCATCAGCAGCACCAGCCATGGAGAACCCAAACCCATCATTTCGGCAATCCTCGAGGTTAAAATGCCATCATTTGAGAGATGGATGTAGAAAGCCTGCAAAAACCATGCAAGGCCCGATCCGCTAAATCCGACGATAAACGCCATGAAACCGCCGTTAATCAGCCATACACCAAAAAATATGGCCGGAATAAAGAGTGACCACCAGGGCATAAACAGTGTTAATACCCAGGAAAAGATTAAAATGCCAAAAAAAGCTTTCATATAGTATTCTTGTTAATTCCCGGAATTACAGAGTATATGAGTTTGGCAATAAAACTCAAACCCAAGTTCAAAGAGGTATGCGTTGAACGGTCGAGTATTCCGCTGCGCGGAATGTTGAGTGCGCCGGCGGTGCGTTAAATCGTTGAACTGTTGAACTGATGATTAAAAACCGGAATCTAAATTAAAATATATCAGTTTCACAGTTAAACGCGAACGCAGTGAGCACTCAACAGTTTAACATTTCGTTACTGTCATGTGTCGCTACTAATTTTGCCCCAACTGCACACAGCACTATTTTGATCTCATATCGATTATTCTGATCTTTAGGTGTTCAGTTTTGCGCTAAGAAAATTTTGTTAAATCCTTATTTAAGATAGAAAAAAAGAATGGCAAAGGTAGAAGTGGTAATGCCCCAGATGGGTGAATCGGTAATGGAAGGAACGATCATTGAATGGGCAAAAAAAGTAGGCGAGAGGGTAGAAGCCGATGAAACCCTGCTTGAGATTGCCACCGATAAAGTGGATACCGAAGTTCCGTCACCCGAATCAGGTATTCTAATTGAGATCCTTGCTAAGGAAGATGAAACCGTGGAAGTGGGTCAGCCTATTGCAATTATCGATACCGAGGGTGAAGAATTTAGTACCGATGAAGACGAACAGGCAGACGAAAAAGAGGAATCTGACGATGAACCTGCCGGGGAAGATGACAAACCGGAAGAAAAAGAGGACGAAAAAGAGCAAGAACCTGAACCTGAGGCTTCAGAAGAAAAAGAGACTGGTGAGCCTGATAAAAACGGAGAGCGAATCGAAGTGGTAATGCCCCAAATGGGTGAATCGGTGATGGAAGGAACCATCATTGAATGGTCAAAAAAAGTGGGTGATTATGTCGAGGCCGATGAAACCCTGCTTGAAATTGCGACCGATAAAGTAGATACCGAAGTCCCATCACCGGAATCGGGTACTCTGGTTGAAATTTTGGCGGAGGAAGGTGAAACGATTGAAGTAGGTCAGACAATTGCCATTATCGCTACCGGGAAAGCGGAATCTTCTGCACCTGGAAAAGAAGAGAAAAAAGAATCTTTGGCCGCTACAAACGGTTCTGCCAAAGAAGACAAACCTGATGCCGCTGACGCAGATGAATCCGCCCCTCAACGAACGGGTTCTGATGGCCGGTTCTACTCACCCCTGGTGCGATCAATCGCCAAAGAAGAGGGAATTACCATGCAGGAACTCGAGAGTATTGAGGGAAGCGGTAAAGACGGGCGTGTTTCAAAGAGTGATATTCTCGCTTTTGTTGAAAATAAAAAAACAAGCAAAAAAGAAGAACCTGCTCAGCAAAAAACCGGCGGTCTGCAAAAACCCGTACCCGAATCCAAGGTCGCGGCAGGCAAGGAAACCATTTCTGCCGGTGAACTGAATGTATCAAGGCCGCATCAGAACGTTGAAATTGTGAAGATGGATCGTATGCGCAAAATGATCGCCGAGCACATGGTACGGTCAAAGCAGACATCTGCACATGTTACCACTTTCAGCGATGTGGATGTGACTAACATCGTGAAATGGCGAGACTCCAATAAAAACAAATTTTACGATCAAACCGGCATCAAACTTACCTTCACCCCGATTTTTATCGAGGCCTTTATCAAGGCGATAGGTGAATTTCCGCTGATTAACAGCTCTGTTAACGGTGATGAAATCCACCTGAGAAAAGATATCAATTTTGGAATAGCAGTTGCCCTCGGTGAAGGCGGTAAGGGGGGATTGATTGTCCCTGTGATTAAACGGGCGCAGGACAAAAACCTGATTGGCCTCGCAAATGCGGTAAGCGACCTTGCAGTTAAGGCAAGAATTAAAGAGCTGAGCCCTGATGACCTCGTTGGCGGAACCATCACCCTCACAAATTATGGAAGTGTAGGTAATCTGATGGGGACCCCGATCATTAACCAGCCGCAGGTAGCCATCCTGGGAACCGGGGTTATTGAGAAACGCCCGGTAGTGCTTGAAACGGAACATGGTGACCTAATCGGGATACGGCACAAAATGTATCTCTCCATGAGCTATGACCACAGAATTATTGACGGGGCTCACGGCGGGGCATTTATGAGCCGTGTTAAACAGCTTTTAGAGACCTTTGACCCAGAAAGAGCGATTTAGTGTCTTTTTTTGATTAAACCAATAATCGGCATTTGACAGATCACCTGTTAAACCTTATGCCTATTTCCATCACCGAAGAACTATTTTATTCCGGATAACGTGAACTCCGTAAACTGCCGGCTATGATTGTTACCCATACCATCGAAAATACACGGAAGGCAATACGTACGCTCCGGGAAAAAAACGGTCGCCTGGCACTTGTTCCCACCATGGGAGCCTTGCATAACGGACATCTTTCACTGATCAAACTTGCGCGGCAGCATGCCGATTTTGTAGTTGTATCCATTTTTGTAAACCCTGAACAGTTTGGGCCTTCCGAAGATTTTAACAGCTATCCCCGTGATCTCGATAAAGATCTTGAAAAATGTAAAAACGCACACGCAGATATCGTATTTGCCCCGGAACGAATTCACGTTTACGGTGAAAAAAACGTTCTTTCCATAGGGATTGATTCACTCAACAGGCATATGTGCGGAGGCAGCAGGCCCGGTTTCTTTGAAGGGGTTCTCCTTATTGTGAACAAACTGTTCAATATTATCAAACCGGATATAGCCGTTTTCGGCCAAAAAGATATCCAGCAGTTTTTAATTATCAGCCGGATGATACAGGAGTTTAATCACGATATTGAACTGGTTATGGCTCCGGTAGAGCGTGCAAACGACGGGCTGGCCCTCAGCAGCCGTAATGCTTACCTGAGCGATAAAGAAAGGGCTGCTGCACCGGGTTTGTACCGGTCTCTTCAATATATTTGCAGCATGATGAAGCAGGGCGTACATTCCCCGGAGCTTCTCATTGAACATCAAAAAAGTGAGCTTGAAGCAAAAGGTTTCAAAATTGATTATCTTGATTTGTTTTCTTTAAAAACGATAGAGCCTGTACATACGTTACATAAAGGCTCTGCATATATTCTTGCCGGAGCCGTCTTGCTTGGAAATACCCGGCTGATAGATAATTTATTGATTGAATTGTAAGCGAATTAGCTATGAAATTAACGATGTTTAAGTCCAAACTGCATCAGATGAGAGTTACAGAAGCTAATCTGATGTATGAGGGAAGTATCACAATTGATGAAGACCTGCTAGATTTGTCAGGCATTCTTCCCTATGAAAAAGTAGCCGTGGTAAATATTACCAACGGTTCCCGGCTCGAGACGTATACAATTCCCGGAGAAAGGGGGAGCGGAGTCTGCTGTATGAACGGAGCTGCAGCCCGGCTAACTCAGGTTGATGACCGCATCATCGTAATCGCCTATGCACAAATGGAACCGGAAGAAGCACGCAAACACATTCCCACTGTAGTGATTGTAGACGAATACAACAAACCTAAAAAGGTGCTTGAGCAAACGTTACACGGCCGTTCGTACAACCTTAAAGGTGGCCAGCCTCAGGCCCTGAACTGATAAAAAAAACGTTTTACCATTTTAGAAAAGCCCGATTGAAACTTCTTCCTTCGGGCTTTTTTTTGATTTTTAGGCATGATTCAGTTGAAATCCGGTTCAATACTTTACCGTTTTGGTGATAATTGTGTTGAATGTTTGTTTCAGTTATTCAAAACAATTACCTGATTTCATAACTACGGTTTCGTGAATAATGTAGCCCCCTCCTTGGGAGAGAGTATGAGGAAATACTTAGCGAAATAAATGGATCAAATAAATCTCCCATTGATTTACGCGACCCCCTCAGGGTTCCATTTATGAAAAGACACGAGGGATGGATTTCCGGTTACAAGATCTCAACAACTCAATGTATATATCTGCCCTTATTTTTGATCCACTGGCCTAAATTTCGATTATTTCTCGATCAGGCCTTCAAGTTCATCTAACAGGCTTTCACAGCTTCTTTTTAATACATTAAATACATTTTGAAAACCATTCATACCGCCATAATATGGATCGGGAACCTCGCCATCTTCAGGCTGAGGGTCAAAATTGCGAATGAGTTTTATTTTTTCGGTATGTTGGCCATTCCGGCTCAGTTTGCGCAAATTCCTGAGGTTTTCCTGGTCCATGGCAAGAATCAGGTCGAATTCATCAAGGTCAGTAGCTTCAAACCGGCGCGCCCTTGAGTGCAATTTGATACCATGTTGATCAGCTGTCCATTGGCTCTTGCTGTTTGCAGGCTCATCGATGTGGTATGCTGAAGTTCCTGCCGAATCGATGAAAAAGTAGGGTGAAAGTTTTCTCTCATTTACAAGATGCTGAAAAATACCTTCAGCCGTAGGGCTGCGGCAAATATTGCCAAGGCAAACAAAGCATACATTGTAAGGATCTTCTTTCGTAATCGGTCGTTTCATAAAAATACATGTTTGTTGAGTTACTGCACAGATAGTCAGCTTTGGCTTTTCTTCTCTGCTGCGGCATTTAAAAACCTTGAGAAGCCTACCACATCCTGGTAACCGCGCCTGCGGTCAATCACATTGCCTTCAGCATCCATAACTACAATAAACGGGTAAGCCGTAACACCCATCCTGGAAGCAAATTCTTTTTCAGTCATCTCCTGGCCGTTAAATACAAGTTTGTTCTCTGAGTGTCCGTTTACTTTCACCGGGTAAAAACTGCGGTCAAGAATTGTACGGATGGTTGGTGCCGGATAAACCTCACGATCCATCATGCGACAAAATCTACATCCCACTTCATAAATATCGATCATCAGGAGGCGGTCATTGGCGGATGCCTGATCCATCGCAATATGCAGAGGCATCCACTCCGGTGCGTTTTCTATCTCTTCAGGAGTGATCTGTGAAAATGAAAAATAGATAAACACACCGATAAACACGGCAATGATGGCACCAATAATGGTTTTGCGGCTCATGGTTTTAATTTATAAGAAAATTGTTAACGTCAGAACTACATTTAGCGTAAAGCTAGTAATGACCTGGCTGTTTGAATTGTCAGAGTCTATGTAATGGTCAGGATTTCAACATCTTTCCGGTATATAAGATACCGTATAACGGTTTTATAAAGCCCTTAATATAATAAGAAGAATCAATAAGTCTTTGGGAAAGTAAATACTGGCATGGTAAATCCATAATGAACGCTGAATATCGAAGGGGGCTGAGCAGTAATATGTCCCGTGAGGGATCCCAATGCGGTAAGCGTTGGAGCGGATTGATGTGTTGAACTGTTGAGTATTCGCTGCGCCTGCCATCCGTAGCTTTAGCGCAGGGTGGCTCA
>SKKO01000003.1 GCA_007123715.1 Balneolaceae bacterium
ACAGAAATTCCCCAGAAAATAACCAGTACCACGATACCGAATATGAGGAAAGGAATAGCGCTCATAATATTTCGCCATAATTCCTGCAAGCCGGTATAAGCAGGTTCATAATCCCATATATCCGGGTCCAGGATCTCAATTCTGTTTACTACGGCGGTTACATCCTGTGTATTTCGGGCCAGATCTCCCGCCCATCTTTTATAATCGGCGGATTCTGTTGACCCGCTTAGAAATACCACGCCATCATTCACTTCTACCTGCGGATTTTCGAACCATTCTGTTGCAGTCAAAATTCCGGCAAGCCTATCCCGTATTTGGGAATCTTGTGCCACCGGTGCAACATCAATACGTTCGGGAGCTGCACTTTCATCTGTTGCAGAGGGTTCAGTTTGAGTTTGACCCTGCGCAAGCACGCTGAACGGAATTGTGATCAGCAGGAGAAGTATAATTAATAAGGAAGGATATAATTTATGCATAAAAGTCTCTCAATTGTGCTGATGTCTATCTGGGGAATCTAAACCAGATAAAAAAATTTATAGAAAATTGCATTGAATAGCTTCAGGAATATGCCTAACAAAAACCTAAATCACAATTTGAATATCGATTTGGCAGATCCGGAATAAAATATGTCCGGAATCTGTTGGCTGTATCTGGTAACTATAACTTCAGGGACTATTCCGCATACCCGTAAAGAACGATACAATCCTAATTATTCAGTTCCATTCAGGTAAACCGTCCTGCCGGTTTTTGCTGATTCCCGCGCGGCATCCAATATTTTCATTACCGTTATGTTGTTGGCCAGCGATGAGAGATCTTTGTCGCTTACGGATATGGTTCCTCTGACAACCCCGGCAAAATATGTAAACGGATCATTAAACGGATATTCAAGAGGCTCAAGTACGGATTGTGAGCCCGGGTAGCGGTGATTTTCAAGAATATGGAGAGTATTGCGGGTTTGTGCATACACAAAGCCGGTTTCACCATATACATGCATATCTTTCCGGTGATACGGCCAGTTCCATGATGCCTGAATCACGCCCTGCACTCCGGGATACGTTAGAATAATAGTGGCTTCATCATCCACTTCAGCGTAAATGTGAGGCTTATGGGTTTGTGTAACAGCAGTGACAGATTCGGGTTCCTGTCCGTCCAACAGCCAGGTGATCAGGTTGGCGCCATAACAACCGAAATCCATGATCGCACCACCGCCGTTCAGAACGGGATCAATCAGCCATTCGAGAAATTCTGTACTGACCCCAATTTCCTTTGGCCCCATGTGGCCGTCATGAACCACCACTTTCCGGATCTCGCCATAATCATTGCCATTTCTGAACATATTATACGCGGCATGATTGCTGGCATACCAGGTGGTTTCGTAATTGGTAATGAGATGGACGCTGTATCTTTCCGCGAGCCTTTTCATCTCTTCCGCATGTTCCATATTAACTGCCAAAGGTTTCTCAACCATTATGTGAATTCCCCGTGGTGCAGCCGCCTGTGTAACTTTGAGGTGATCGAACGTAGAACCGAAAGCTGTTACTGCTTCAGGCCCGGTTTCATCTAACATGGCATCAAGATTGCTGAAATAGAGCGACTCATCCAGGTTGTGACGATTTTTGTACCGCTCCCATAGCTCACGGTTGGGTTCGTAAAATCCAACAATTTCAATGTCTGAGGTGATGTTTTCTGCAAAAACCCAGTTAACATGTCCGTGTGAAAGCCCTGCAACCGCTATGCGGACAGGTTCCTGTGCGGGATTGGGTTCTGTTTGGTTGTATGTGACAGATAAAACGAGTAGTGACAGTAGAAATGAAGTCATCATAACAGTATAAGTTAGGGTTTAAGAAGCCCCCACTCGCGAGAGAGGAGGCTCTTTACAAATCATTTTATTCGGATCACAAACAAAAATCAGCAACTATCAGAAATCAACCCAGCTTCTGGTTGCGTGAGCCCTGTAGATTTGGGTTACAAGGTTATTGGTTTTCGATGTTTCATCGGCAGAGATAAGTGGCAGGTTTTGCACACCGGCTACTGCGTCGAAGAAAAGTTCAAGAGGATGTTTCCAGTTTTCAGGCACATCCGTGAATGGTTCATTGGGAGTGATATCCAGTTCCGGAATCCTGAGATAAAGATTTCCATTGGTAACGCGGGCGTGGCCTTTGGTACCGGATACTTCTACCTGGTTAGGGTTCGCATGATCAACCCATCCGCCGGCAACTGTAGCGACAGCCCCCGATTCGAAAACCACCATTCCTTCGCCATATTCATCACAGCCCGGATAGCGTTCAAGTACCTTGTCGATGTAGCCGGTACAGGATTTAAGTGAATCTCCTTCCATAAACCAGAGAAGCAGATCGAATACATGCGATCCCAGATCTCCGAATGCCCCAACACCCGACTGGTCAAGATCAGCCATCCATCGCCATTCGGTATCGAACCAGCCGCCGATAGCTCCGCTGTGTACGTTACTCAAGCGTAAACGGGTAATTTCCCCGAGAGTACCGTCCTGTATCAGTGACCGGATTTTCTGGTTTATTCCATTACTGCGCATAAAATAACCGGTCTGGAAAATTACACCGGAACGATTAATGGCGTCGGCCATATCACGGGCTTCACGTCCATTCATTCCAACCGGTTTTTCAACGAACATGTGTTTTCCCGCCTGTGCAGCCGGAATCACAAGCTGAGTGTGGAGGTTTGTCTGTGAACAGATTACAATTCCGTCTACGTCGGGGTCATTAAAAATAACTGCAGGATCGGAAACAATTTCACCACCGGTTACTTCGCGGCGTGTTGTTGCAGTTTCGCTGCTGGGATCCCATACATATTTTGTTGTAACATTTTCGGCGTTAGCCATTCGGTTCGCAAAATTTGGTGCATGAATGTGAGCACCTCCAACAAGAGCCAAGGTGATATTTCGGGAGGCTGTGCCTTTGGATTTTGCAGAAGCCACAGAGCTGAATGCCAGGGGTGAAGCAGCGAATGCTGCAGCACTTGCCGCCAATTGTTTTAATGCCTTTCTTCGTGATACGTGATTTTCTTTCATATTAAATAGACTTGATCAGGTTAAAAGTTTTTATGTCAAACGGCAGAAATTAGTAGAATCTTACATCTGGTAGTTATTCATTTTAATATCTGCTTTATAAAGCATCAGGGCAAATATTGCCAGAACAAATGCACAATGCACGATTAATTATAGTATATGACAAGTAAAAAAGTATAATCACCCATTCAATTTACGATTTGGCTTATCATCATGATTGACGCCTTTAGCCCAAAAACTGAGTTCGATAGAAAACATCCATTCAGATCATTGAATAACAGTTTTGATAAAGCTCTCTAAACGGGATCACTGCGCATGTGTCAAGAGTTTATCCGCACCAAAGGTATCTTTGGCAGAGATCCTGCGAGCCATGGAGGGTTGCTTTTTAGTGTATGTTTATCCGAAATATGAAGAATCGAAGTGGTTCTGTTCTTTTTGGCTGATCGGAACACGGCTCACTATCACTGATTCAAATCAATAAATCAGAGACCCGGCATTTCACTTGTTGGTCATGCATTGCACTAAACAGGAATAAGTAATTTGAAAGGTTTTAACTATCTGAAAACTGACTTTCTTTCGTGGTGGGAGTGATCAGCGTTTTTTAAGGATAGCGAGTGTACACCTTGAAATGCAGACAAGCTTATTCGCCTCATTCATAATTCTTGTTTCCCAGACATGGGTTTGTGCCCCCCGATGCAGCGGTTTTGCTATTCCCGTCACGGTTTGGCCCATAGGGACAGCGCGTATATGATTCGCATTAATTTCGAGTCCGACAGCAATTTGTTTTTTTTCATCTACATTTAACCATGCTCCAACGGACGAGAGGGTTTCAGCTAACGCTACAGATGCACCGCCATGCAAAATGCCCATAGGCTGAATGGTATTTTCGTTAACAGGCATGGTTGCAATCATTTCATCTTTTGAAATCTTTTCATAAACCATCCCCAAGGCATCTCCCATGCTTTTATTTTTCAGGATTTCTTCAAATCGTTTTCTCAGATCTTCGTCTATAATCATTGCAATTTCATATCAGAATGGAAAAAAATGTGTGGTGTAAAATCAGAATTTTAAAATAGCATTCAGGTTTCTAATAAAGAAGCAGTGATTCAGATAGGTTAAAATAATTTGGTTTGAGGCAATCTTTTTTTGATCAGGATTTTTAAAAGTCCCCGCAAAGTGTAAATTATGTACATAACGTTGTTAATCTTTGCATTTAAGCTAAAAAAACCGCTTTTTTAATAATATGATGGATAACAAACTCACATTACCGGCACTCATATATAAAGGTCTTGAGATTTACCAGGATGGATTGATAGCATCAACAAAACGGGAGGGGAAATGGCATAACACGGATGTTCAAACATTCAAAGAATTGGTCCGTAATTTTGCGATGGGTTTGTATGAACTGGGTGTAAGGCCGGGCGATAAGGTTTCCATTCATTCTGAAAATTCAACCGAATGGGTAATATGTGACCTTGCCACACTATCCATAGGTGCGGTGAATGTGCCTATTTATACAACTCAGCCGGGAGAACAGATTAAATACATACTTGAAAATAGCGACACTGTTGTACATATTGTTTCAAATGATGAATTATTTGCCGATACAAAGCCTCACATCAAAAGCGTTAAGAATGTAAAAGCGATCGTTTCCATCAGGAAGTCTGCCCATAAAAAGCTGAAGAATTTTCATGATATCGCAGAGGCCGGAAGACAGTTTGCTACGGATAATCCGGACTTATTTGATCAGCTTAAGGATGGAGTAAAGCCCGATGACCTGGCGACATTGATCTATACTTCCGGAACCACCGGTTTACCTAAGGGTGTGATGCTCTCCCATCATAACATTGCATCGAATGTGGAGGCATCACTAGAAAAACTTCCCTATGACGAAAGAGAGTTCCGGGGGCAGCCTGTTTTATCATACCTGCCTCTTTCTCATGTCTTTGAGCGCATGGTGGAATATATGTATCTGTCAATGGGGTGCAGGCTTCATTACATTGAGGTGATTGATGAAATTAAAGATGATTTTCTTCATGTAAAACCATTTTTCATAGCTACTGTACCACGTTTACTAGAAAAGATTCATACCGGAGTAAAAGTAAAAGGACAGGAGCTAAGCGGTATCAAAAAAAATCTCTACTATTGGGCGATTTACCTTGCAGAAAATTACGATCCCGAAAATCCTCCAAAAGGGATGGCGGCAATAAAACATAAAATTGCTGATAAATTAATTTATAGTAAAATCCGTGATCTTTTTGGGGGTAATCTCCATGGGATGGTCAGCGGAGGAGCCGCCCTGTCTCCCGATATTTTTAAATTTATCAATTCCATCGGGATATTCTGCAGTCAGGGTTACGGGCTCACGGAAACATCTCCGGTGATCACCGTTCAGACCTGGGATACCATGCGTATTGGCAGCTCAGGAAAAGCAATAAGGGATGTGGAGGTGAAGATTGCTGATGATGGCGAGATTTTAACGCGCGGGCCGAACATCATGAAAGGATACTACAAAAACGAAGAGCAGACCCGCGAAGTAATGACTGATGACGGCTGGTTTAAAACCGGTGATATCGGCAAAATTGACGAAGACGGGTACCTGTATATTACCGACCGTAAAAAAGCAATGTTTAAACTTTCTACAGGAAAGTATGTTGCGCCGCAAAATGTGGAGAATCAAATTTCCGGTTCCGGTTTTATCGAACAGGTTATTGTGATAGGTTCCCAGCGAAAATTTTGCTCTGCATTGATTGTGCCTGCCTATGATAACATCAAAAAGCGAATGAAACGTGATCAATATGAACCTTCTCAGCCATACTCGAAAGATGAAAAGATACGTGAACTGATTCAGAAAGAGGTTGATAAAGCCAACAAGACTCTTTCGCCATGGGAGACCGTTAAGAAGTTTGTGATGCTCCAAAATCCTCTCACAATAGAAAGCGGCGAATTAACTCCAACCATGAAGGTGAAACGGTCGGTAGTTCTTGAAAAATTTAAAGATGAGATAGAATCGATGTATAAAGAATAGTCTTTAGCCCTGAGTCCTGCTGCGTGTTTTACGCAGTCCCGACCCTTCAGTTTGCCTTGAAGGTTGAGGGTGTCAGCTCAATGTCGATATACTTTAGAAGCATCTCAGGGAGAAAAAAGGAAATTCCAATTTAGAAAGTCCAAATTTACAAACCCGAATGGCGCAGGCATCTGGCCCCTCCTTTGGGGCGGGTACTCCGCCACGAACCGGAAGCGATGGTAAAAAAAGAGATCCGGAGAGTAATGGAAAAGCACCATTATCATTCGGGTGGCAAAGCTTTTATGGAAGAACGGAATGAATCACAAATTCCAAAATTGATATTAAATAATTACTAATCAAGATAGTTTTCAAGGATTATGACTAAAAAAAATATCCAAAATGTACTTATTCTCGGATCAGGTGTAATGGGCAGCCAAATTGCCGCACATTGTGTAAACGCGGGCCTGAAAGTGAAGCTGCTCGATCTGAAATCGGATGACCCGAAGCGGCCAGATAAAATCGCGGAAGAAAATATAGCGAAGCTTGCGAAAATGAATCCGGCTCCGCTGGCATTGCCGGCGCGGGCTGACAGAATCACCCCCGGAAATTTTGAGGATCACCTTGAATGGGTGGAAGATGCCGATTGGGTTTGCGAGGTAATTGTTGAGAGGCTGGATATCAAGAAAAAGATGATGGCTAAGATAGATAAGGTGAGGAGGCCGGGTACGATTGTCAGTTCGAATACTTCCGGCCTTCCGATCTCACAGATCAGTGAGGACCTCCCGGATGAATTCAAAGCTCATTTCCTTGGGACTCACTTCTTCAATCCGCCGCGCTACATGAAATTGCTCGAAATCATACCGACAAAGAGCACCGATAGCGCGGTAACGGATTATATGACCGGCTTTTGTGAAAAAATTCTCGGAAAGGGTACCGTACTTTGCAAGGATACACCCAATTTCATCGCCAACCGGATCGGTGTTTTTTCAATGGCATCTATCATGCCGTGGTTTTTTGATGGTACCTTCCGGGCGGAAGAGATTGACTTTCTGACGGGAACACTTACCGGGTATTCCAAAGCGGCTACTTTTCGAACGGCAGACATGGCCGGCCTGGATGTATTGAATCATGTAGCCGAAAACCTCTATCCTTCTGTGCCGCATGATGAGAGGAGGGAGGTATTCAGGCTTCCCCCGGGATTCGGCAAGATGGTTGAGAGAGGTGCACATGGTAATAAAAAAGGCCATGGTTTTTATAAAAAGGTGAGTACCGGCAAAGGCAGTGAATATCTTGCAGCAGATCCTGAAACATTGGAGTATGCTGAGCAGCAGGATGTTCTCTTTGAATCAGCGAATAAAGCAAAAAAAGAATTCAAAAGTGCCGGTGAGAGACTGAAATATCTTGTAAATCAGCATGACAAAGCGGGTAAATTTTTATGGGAGATTCACTGCGATCTTCTTCTTTACTCCGCTAATCGTATTCCGGAAATCACAGAATCTGTTGAGGCGATCGACCGTGCCATGCAATGGGGATTTAACTGGGAGCTGGGCCCGTTTCAGCGGTGGGATGCGATCGGGGTTCCTGAATCTGTAAGGCGAATGGAAGAGGAGGGACGATTGGTACCCCGATCCATTAAAAAAATGCTGGATAGCGGCCGTCACACTTTTTACAATGTGGACGGCACTGTTTATAATCTCGCTGCCGGCAATGTTGACACCCTGACACCACCCGCAAGAGGAGCAATCACGGTTGCGTCGTTGAAAAGTAATGATAAAGAAGTCTGGGGCAACAAGAGCGCCGGCTTGTATGATATGGGAGATGGCGTTGCACTTTTCGAATTTCGCACGAAACAGCAGACACTCGGATTTGAACTGGTTCAATCGGTTGAAAAAGCAGCCGGAACGGTCAAAGAACAGTTCGATGCAATGGTGATCGGCCATGATCACGAAAACTTCAGCTATGGAGCGAATCTTGCCGAGGCGGGAGAGGCCCTGCGGAATGGTGATTTTGACAAGGTCAAAGGTGCCGTGGAGGCCTTCCAGCAAGTGGCGGTCGGCCTTCGATATCTGCCTTTCCCTGTTATAGGGGCTGTATCGGGCAGGTGTTTCGGAGGAGGTGTGGAGTTTATGATGCATTGCGACAGAGTAGTGGCACATCACGAGCTTTATTGCGGGCTGGTGGAACTGGGTGTCGGGTTGATTCCGGCGGGTGGCGGAACAAAGGAACTGCTGCTACGTGCCATGGAAAAAGTGAAAGCGGAGGAGGATGCCGATCCGCTGCCATATCTCAAAGATGCATTTAAAACGATCGGTATGGCCAAAGTTTCGGACAGCGCCCAAAAAGCAAAAAAAATGGGCTTCCTCCGGGATGCTGATTTGATTGTGATGCATCGTGATCTGCTGCTGGCCACCGCCAAACAACAGGCAAAAGCGATGGCTGATTCAGGTTATCGCCCCCCGGCAGAGGCAAAGATTAAACTTCTGGGACAGACTGCCAAAAGTGTGTTGGATGTTACTGTATACATCATGAAGGAGGCTAAATGGGCTTCACCCTATGACAAAGTTCTCGCCGGCAAAGTAGCCGAAATCATGACAGGCGGTGATATCAGCGAACCGCAGGAAGTGCCGGAATCATATGTATTGAAACTGGAGCGTGAAGCGATTCTGGAATGCTTAAAGGATGAACGTACACATAAAAGAATGGAGCATATGCTGAAGACGGGTAAACCGTTGAGAAATTAGACGTGAGGTGCGGTGGTCAGGGTAATGAGTGAACCATGAACACATCCCTCGGTACCATAAACCACGCTGTACGTTTTCATGAGACCATTTCCCTCTCGAGAGGGGAGTTTTAAATCCCAAAGTTTTATAATTAATACCATGAATACCGAAAAAGAGATCGTCATCGTAGCCGCTAAGCGTACCGCATGTGGAAAGGCCGGCAAAGGGTCACTCCGATTCACCCGGCCCGACTCACTGATGGGTGAAATCATTAAAGATTTACTGAAAAATGTACCGGCTGTGGAGCCGGCGATGGTAGACGATGTGATCGTGGGCTGTGCGTTCCCCGAGGCGACTCAGGGGATGAATATGGCACGCCAGGCCGTTTTTTTGGGTGGTTTGCCGGATTCTGTTCCGGGCATGACCATCAACCGTTTCTGCTCATCCGGACTTCAGGCTATTGCGATGGCGGCCGAACGGATCAAGAGTGGTGGGGCGGATATGATCATTGCCGGAGGGGCTGAAAGCATGAGCCAGGTACCGTTGGGCGGTGTGTCATTTCAACCCAATCCGGAGCTGGTTAAGGAACGTCCTGAGGTGTATATCAATATGGGACTAACAGCAGAAAATGTAGCGGAAAAATATAAAGTAACACGCGAAGACCAGGATGAATTTGCTTACAATAGTCACTGTAAAGCGGTTCATGCTTGGAAACAGGGTTTTTTTGAAGAGCAAATTACACCGGTTAAAGTGGTACACAAATTTGTGACTGCAGATGGTGATCTTGCTGAAGAAACCATCACTTTTCAGCAGGATGAAGGGCCTCGCAAAGACACAAGTATCGAAGCATTGGGGAATCTCAAGCCTGTGTTTAAGGCAGGTGGTACCGTTACGGCCGGTAATTCGTCACAGATGAACGATGCGGCCGCCGGTGTTTTGGTAATGAGCCGTAAAAAAGCGGATGAGCTTGGCCTCGTTCCAATTGCACGGTATCTTGGCTTTGCAGTCGCGGGAGTTGCTCCTGAAATTATGGGTATAGGACCCGTAGAGGCAATTCCGAAAGTATTGAAACTGACCGGCCTGAAACTTGAGGATATTGATCTGATAGAGCTGAACGAAGCATTCGCGGCCCAGGCACTGGCTGTGATTCGGCAAGCCGGGCTTGATCCCGAAAAACTGAATATTAACGGCGGGGCTATTGCTATGGGGCATCCGCTGGGTTGTACCGGGGCCAAACTCACTACACAGATCCTGCATGATATGCAGCGGCTTGATATGAGATTGGGGATGGTTACAATGTGTATAGGCGGGGGTATGGGTGCAGCGGGAATTTTTGAAAAAATATAGTCCAGAGGCTTAAGATTATTGAAATATGAGCGCTTTTATTTAGCTGAGAATAAGGGTACTGGCATCATATTTAATTTCATCAACTATCCACCTCATGTCTCAACGAAGGATCGGGAGATTCGAAAAACACGAAGCAAGACTCAATAATAAACCAACAATCATGTTCAATAAAGACACACTCAAAAATGAAGTCATCCTTATAACCGGCGGTGGCAGCGGACTCGGGCTTTCCATGGCGAAAAAGTTTGCGGAACTTGGAGCTGATATCGCCATTTGTGGGAGAACGGAGAAAAAACTGATTACTGCCACTGAAACCCTGAAAGAATTCGGAACGGAGGTGCGGTGGTACTCTGTGGATGTACGGGAGTATGATTCAACAGGG
>SKKO01000057.1 GCA_007123715.1 Balneolaceae bacterium
CTCATAAACGCCGAGGAAACGATGAATCCGCCAATAATATGACGAGGTTTTGAACCGATTAACGCAATAATATTCAGCGCAATGCGCCTGTGAAGATTCCAGCGCTGCATGGCGATAGCCAAGATAAATCCACCCATAAACAGGAAAATCATCGGGTGGGCATAAGGTGCAGCGGTTTCAGAAATGGGCGAGATTTGTAAAACCGGGAAAAGGACAAGCGGCAAAAGTGCTGTGGCAAAAATCGGGATTACCTCACCCACCCACCAGGCAGCCATCAGTAATGCAACAGCAGCTGTGAGCCACCCTTCACGGCTAAGGCCCTCAGGTGGCGATAAAAAACATAAAACAACAAATACCAGAAGCGTGAAAATCAGCAGGTACCATTTTCCATTATAACTATCCGGGCTGTTTTCATTATCCGCAGGGATATGTGTGCTTTTAACATTCATACGAAAAGGCCATAATTTTACAGTCTTTGAATTGAAAGGCCTCCGTCAACCATAAAAACATCCCCGGTTGAAAACGGAAAATTCCCATCAACGAGCGCGTGTACCGCTTTGGCAACATCTTCAGGGTAACCCCATCTTGGCTGCACATTTAAGCCTTCGGCAATAAGTTTATCATATTTTCCCTGTACGTTGGATGTCATATCTGTTTTGATAATACCCGGCCTTATTTCATAAACCGGTATATCAAATTCACCCAGTCTTACAGCCCAGATTTTGCTGTGCATGGCAAAGCCGGCTTTTGAAATACAATATTCTCCCCTGTTGGCTGAAACTATTGTTGCAGAAATGGAACCGATATTGATGATAGTGCCACGAAACGTATCATCAGCTTTTTTCTGCTGAACCATCCAATTTGCCACAGATTGAGTAAGAAAGTACGGGCCTTTCAAATTAATCCGCATCACACGGTCGTAGCTTTCCTCCGTCGCCTCAAGAGGGTCTAGCCTCTCCTTTGGGGCCACACCGGCATTGTTAACAAGTACATTCAGCCGTCCGAATGCACCTTTTAATTCCTCAACGATTTGCTGCCGCTTACTGCTATCACCTACATCACCCTGAGAGTAAATTACCCGGGTACCTGAAACTCTCAAATCATCCAGTATATCCCTTACATCACTTTCGTCCCGCACACCGTTTATGCCAACGTCGTACCCGTTTTCACAAAGCATTTTTGATACCGCATAACCAATTCCCCTCGAACCTCCCGTTACAAATGCTGCCGGCCTCATTTCAATCCCTCCTCAATCCCGTTAAAAAAAGTGTAATACGGTTCTCCATGAATCATTCTTGTGAGGTACAAAGCAAGTTCACGCAAATGATAATCGCCCCACATACTCGATTCTCCACAAGGTATTTTACGGCTTTGCGGAATGTAATCCCAGCCGTTTGGGCGGTGATAGACTGAGTGTAACAGCAAACCCTGGTGATTGTTTTCGGTACTCAGGTAGGGTTCATCAAATAGTGTACCTGCAACTGTTAGGCCTGCCTGCCAATACCTGGCTGCATCGGAGGCATCATGATCTTCTGAACTTTCCAGGTAGCGCCCCATCCTCAGAAGCCCCTGCGCAGCAATTGCAGCCGCTGAGCTGTCAACCGGTTCATACTCATTCCATGGATCGGCATCGGTTTTAGTATAGTCACCAAGTTTGTAAAGATTCGGCGCTCCTGTGTCCCAATAGGGTATTCCATCTTTTGATGTGTGTTGTATATAAAAATCACAGGCTGCCCTTGCCGCTTTCAGCATCATCGCCTCAATCGTTTCCCTGCCCCCGAATGGATCCAGAGAGGAATCATCCACGATTTTTAAAAATTCAAGCTGTTCCGAAAAACCGCACATTGCCCAGGCCAGGCCGCGTGTCCACGTAGAAAATGGTGAATAGCCCTGCTGGGAGTTCGGACAACGAAACTGCCCGTTCTTTATATTAAATACCGCTTCGTGAGCTGTTCGCCCGCGGATGTCATAACTGTCGCGCCCCTCCCCGTAATAGATATTATACTCCGCTGTGGCTTTCGCGTGATAAATAAGCCGGCCAAGAAGGGATATCTTCCCGTCATTCTCACCAAATAAAACATGGCCAAGCTTATATGCAAGTGCCAGGGCACGTACGGTTCTGATTGTATCTACAAAAAGTGAATGGGGCCCATTAAAAGAATGAATAAAACCCTCTTCCCCGCTGATGGGTGTCCAGCGGATTGCCTGCACCGATCCGGTACTTTTTAATGCCAGGTCGTAAAAAGCATGTTCCCACTTTTCCGATTCCATTTTCCCCTCAACCAAGAGGCGACGAAGCGCACCGTATGTGCTTACATTGTTGAATCCGTGATCATGCACCCCGGTGTGTGTTATATGAGGTGCCATCAAATTTAACGTGGCTCTACGCCCCATGTCCAGGAAAACCCGTTCTCCCGTGGCATCGAATTGTAAAATCTCTGACCCAAACTGGAAACCCTGTGTCCAGTCTGTCCAGCCACGTGTGGTATATTTTCCATTCTCCGTAAACACAGGTGAACCTTTTGTTGTATCGAATTCCTTCCGAATCAGGTGAATTTTTCGGGCAGAATGACCCCATAAATCTTCCAGTTTGGCTTGTAAATCATTGGGAGTCAGTTTAAAATCGATGTTCATTATTTTAATATAATTTGATTTAATCCGGTTTTTCTAATTCAGCTTCTTTGGCTGTTTAACTGAACAAATTGGATTATGATATTGGCTGGGCCAACAGTGATACGACTTTTTATTGGATGCTGATTGCTGCTCAACATCTCTATCCAATTGTATCGTCCTGGTTTTAACCCGAGGGGTCGGGACTGTTGCTGCCGCTCCAGCTTTTTACTTTTCACTTTTCACTTTTCACTTTTCACTCCAGCTTTTCACTCCAGCTTTTCACTCCAGCTTTTCACTCCAGCTTTTCACTCAAAAAAATCACACCAAATCCTTCACTTCTATCCACTGTCTTTTTTCTGATGCTTCATAACCAATATCTGCAAGTTGATTTCCTTTTGCTGCTTCGAGAAGATTCCAGCGAAACGGTTCATCGAGAACCACATGCCTTAGAAACAATTCCCATTGAATTTTAAAGGCATTTTCAAATGGCTGCTGATTCGGCAGTTTCATCCATCCAGCCCTGAAATCAATATCCTGCTCAATATCCGGGTTCCATACGGGTTTAGGTGTTGCACCATAAGGCTGAATCCAAACATCACGAAGGCCTGCAACCGCAGAACCTTTTGTTCCGTCAACCTGAACAGTAAGCAAATCATCACGCCGCACTCTTGTTGCCCAGGAAGCATTAAATTGTGCGATTACTCCATTATTCAACTCAAAAATGGCATAGGCGGCATCATCAGCGGTAGCATGATAGGGTTTCCCGGCCTCATCCCAGCGCTTGCCAACGTGCGTGGCTGATATGCATGATACTGCCTTGATATCTCCGAACAAATTGTCAATTACGTAACGCCAATGGCAAAACATATCCAAAATAATACCTCCTCCATCTTCCTTTCGGTAATTCCATGACGGACGCTGCGGCGGGATGGTGTCGCCTTCAAACACCCAATATCCAAAATCTGCCTTTACGGATATAATTTCACCGAAATAACCCTGGTCGCGTAGCTGGCCCAATTTCACCAAACCCGGAAGCCAAAGCTTATCCTGAACCACCCCATTTTTAACCCCTGCTTCTTTTGCCACGTTGTAAAGTTCAACAGCTTCTTCCGTTGTCACTGCAGATGGTTTTTCACAATAGATATGCTTGCCTGCGGCAACGGCCTTTTTTACGCTTTCAACGCGCAAGTCAGTACGCTGAGCATCAAAATAGATCTGATACTGATTATCATTTAATAGAGAATCCAGATCTGTTGACCAATCTTTGATACCTGATTCCCGTGACAGTTTTTCAAGTTTGGATTGGCTACGGCCTGTTAAGACGGGCTTTGGCATAATGGTTTCATTGTCACTAATTTTTACCCCTCCCTGATTCATAATCGGGATAATAGATCTCAGAAGGTGCTGGTTGGTTCCCATTCGTCCGGTAACACCATTCATGATGATACCAATTGTGTGCGTTTTGGTTTGGTCAGACATTTTTGAAAGTAAAATATGTAAAGGTTGAAATGAATTATCAGTTTAACCGGCTGATTATGATGAAAACGTTAACATTCTCACTAGTGAATTACAATCCGGAGTTAGAAAATCTTGCAAATCTTTCAGGGGGCATCGGTGCACTGGGGTCTGGCCCCTTCCGGCAAAGGTGGCACATCCACACCGGCTTTTGGCAGCGTGCCTTGCAGTTCCTGAATCCAGTGATCAACATTTCCTGCCGGCCCATAGCAATAAATCATTTTCAGTGTTGTTTTACCGATATTTGTAAGCTGATGAAATTTATTGGGTTCGATAAATACCGCCTGGCCACCCAAAATTTCATTTTTTTCGCTTCCGATACACATTTCTCCTTTCCCTTCGAGGATGAAATAGACTTCTTCTTCGGGATGATTATGCCAGGGCACCTGTCCACCTTCGGGGTCCAGTTCTACAAATCCTAGGCAAAAATTTTCTGTTTGAATGGATGAAACTCCTCCTGCAATATTTTTCGTGAGACGCCTGGCAGGAAATCGGCGGCCACTTGATTCATTTAAATCAAAAATATTCATTCTGTCTTATTCATACTTGATTTGAGATTTATACTATGGCTAGTGTCGTGTCAACAGTTATAATAGCATGGGAGTCATCCCTGAAAGAAACAGGCAGACGAGTCGATCCGGAAACATTCCCATCATCTTAAATGGCACATTTTTCTATAAACTCGTCAGCCTGTCCCTACGGGGATGACTTACCCGTTATTTCATAGATGAAATAACATTAGCATAATATCTATTTTATGTAAACATTACCGGTTCAATGTTAGCATTCAAATGAATTTGCTATTTATTTTCAAATAACATCGGAATCGCCCTTTTGCACAACTGGATGCAGAGCCCCCATGGATCCCTCAACATGATTAAATGCGAACCATCATCAAGGACTTCATCAGAAACGATAGTTGCCCCCGACCCAACAAGTCGTTTCTTATCTTCAGAAGGGTTATCAGAAACAAAAGCCAGATGTAATATCAAGGGATGCATACTCTTGTATTCTGGTACCTGATCAGCCGGGTTTTGATAAATTTCAATCATCACCTGGCCACTGTCGTCTGCCAGAAAAGTCATATACGGAGCATTATGATCTTGTTTTACTATGGTAAGCCCAAGGTTCTCTGTGTACCAGCGAGCCATTGTGGCAGGATCTTCAACATTAATAGCTATATGTTCAATTTTCATTCCATTAATTTTATTTCAACTTTAATATTCCTGTAAATCAGAGTCCTGAAACACGTCTCCCGGTGCATAATTTTATATGCAAGCCGGAACTTGTCCATATTATCGCATAACATTTACTTGTTTCTGTTGAGAATAAGTAAGCATTTAATCACCTCACTTTTAAGCATATCTGAAGTAGTTTCTGGCATTCGTATAGCAAACTTTTTCAACAAGCTTAGATAGTAAGCCGAAATCGCCTGGAATCAGCCCTTTATCGACATCATTTCCTATTATATTGCAAAATATTCGCCGAAAATATTCGTGACGGGAAAAAGAGAGAATACTCCGGGAATCAGTGGTCATTCCGATAAATTCACTGAGTACACCCATGCTGGAAAGCGATTCAATCTGTTTTTCAATGCCGTCTTTTTGATCAAGAAACCACCAGGGTGGACCATGCTGCATCTTTCCGGCGATTATACCATCCTGAAAACTTCCAACTATTCCGGAAAAAAGCTCATTATCACGTGGATTCAGGTTGTATAAGACTGTTCTGGGAAGACGGTTATCGGAATCGAGACGGTCAAGCAGGCGAACCAGCGGGCGGGACATTTCAACATCAGCGATACAATCGTGTCCTGTATTCGGGCCAATTTTTTTCAGCATGCGGGTATTACTATTTCGAAGTGCACCTATGTGGAGCTGGAATACCCACCCTTTTTCATGATTCATCAGGCCGCAATAATAGAGAAAAGCCGACTTAAAACTCAGAGCCTCCATGTGGCTGATGATACTGCCCCGGAGTGCCTTTTTAAAAATTTTATTTATACTTTTCTCCGTAAATGTATCAGAATTGGGTTCGTACAAACCATGATCAGACGCCCGGCATCCCATTGAGTGAAAATAGTCATGACGGCTTTTGAGTGCATCGATAAAACCGTTGAAGTTACGGATGCGAATACCTGATACATACTCCAGTTTTTTTACCCACCTTGTAAACATTGTACCATTTTCGATATTCATGCCGGAATCGGGCCTGAAAGTTGGTACCATACTAAAACCGGTGTCCATTCCGGCCTGATAGTTTCTGTGATGTTCCAGAGAATCAACGGGATTGTCTGTAGTGGCAACAACCATTGTCTTATAATCCTGTAGCAGTGACCGTGCTGAAAATTCGGGTGATTGCAGCCTTTCATTACACTCATCCCAAATACGGCCGGCCGTTTCTCCATTCAGCAGTTGGTCAGTAATTCCAAATGGCCGGGCCAGCTCCAGATGAGTCCAGTGATAGAGTGGATTTTTGAGGAGTTTCGGTACCGTATGAGCCCATGCGATAAATTTTTCACGATCGGGTGCATCACCGGTAATCAGATTTTCATTGACACCACAAGCTCTCATTGCCCGCCATTTATAGTGGTCTCCATCGAGCCAGATGTGAGTAAGATTACGAAAGTTGATGTCTTCGAATATTTCTTTTGGCACCATATGGTTGTGATAATCAATGATGGGCTGATTTATGGCAACCGTATGATATAGCCGTCTGGCAGTTTCAGTGTCAAGCAGAAAGTTTTCATTCAAAAAGGGCGTTTTCATTTTCAGGAAACATTTTCGTAACAGTTTTACTGTTCACGATGGAAATTATCGCTCAACACGACCTGAGCCTCCGCTTGTGACCAGTTTCTCAATTTCATCAACGCTTACAAGATTATAGTCGCCTGGAATGGAATGTTTCAGGCACGACGCCGCTACGGCAAATTCAAGTGCGTCTTTTGAGCTGGATTTGGTAAGAAGCCCGTATATTAATCCGGATGCAAAAGAATCTCCACCTCCAACCCTGTCCACAATACTGATCTCATAGCGTGTAGATCTCTGCGGTGTTATACATTCTTTATCATCGTGCAATAATGCGCTCCATCCGTTCATGCTGGCAGAAAAACTTTCTCTTAGGGTGATGGCAACGGCTTTAAAGTTGTATGATTTTTTCAGAGACCGCGCCAGCGTTATATAACCTTCTTCATCCAGGTGTGCACCTTCCACATCGGTTTTACCGGCATCAAATCCGAGGCTTCTCTGGGCATCTTCTTCATTGGCTATACAAACATCCACATACTCCATAAGAGGATTCATCACTGCCTGTGCCTCCTTTTCTGTCCAAAGTTTAGACCGGAAATTGAGATCACAGCTTATCGTTACACCCGCATTTTTGGCTGCAACACAGGCATCTTTCAGGGTTGTGGCCGGGACTTTACCAAGGGCTGGTGTGATTCCCGTCCAGTGAAACCAGTCTTTGCCTGAAAAAACGGCGTCCCAGTCAATCATCGAAGAATCCATTTCAGTAACGGATGAGCCGGCACGGTCGTAAATCACTTTTGACGGCCGCTGGCTTGCTCCCGTTTCCAGGAAATAGATACCGAGGCGATCGCCCCCCCGAAGGATGTAATCGGTTCTTACCCCATACCTGCTTAATGACTGGAGGGAAGCTTCGCCGATTTCGTTTTTTGGCAGGCGTGTAACGTAATAACTTTCCAGGCCAAAATTTGCCAGGGCTACACTCACATTAGCCTCGCCACCTCCAAAGGTAATCAGAAAATGGTCGGCCTGTAAGAAACGCGAATAACCCGGCGTGGAAAGCCTGAGCATAATTTCGCCAAAGGTTACAATTTTTTTCATTCTGTTATCTCCTATGATATTATTGCTATTTCAGTGATTGCATCATTGTTTTCGCTTTTTCCTCAATTGCTTTAAAATCCCGGTTTGCGAGGTCTTTTCCGCTCACCAGTGCACTGCCTATACCTACAGCACATGCCCCGGCCTTAAGCCAATCCCCGCCGTTAGTGAGCGAAACTCCCCCGGTAGGCATTAGTTTCAGATGCGGAAGAGGTGCTTTGACTGCTTTAAAAAAGTCCATTCCAAGAATATTAGCCGGAAATACTTTGATAATGTCAGAGCCAAGTTCCCATGCATACTGAATTTCGGTAGGAGAAAATGCGCCGGGCATTACCGCTTTATCAAGTTCTGCACACTTTTTAATAACCTCTTCCTTGATAACCGGGCTCACCACAAACTGTGCGCCTGCTTCAACAGCCTTTTCAACTGTAACTGCATCAAGAACCGAACCTACACCGAGAAGCATATCTTCAGGCAGGTTTTCAGCAGCCCTTTTAATCAAGCTAATGGCTCCCGGCACCGTCATTGTTATTTCCAATATACGTACTCCACCATTGTACAGAGCTTCCGCAATCGGCTCGAAAAGTGAGGGGTCAGGTATTCGTAATATAGTAACGGCTTTTTCCCTTTCTACAATTTCAAGGCATTCTTTACGATTCATAAATGAAATTATCTGTTTGTTTATTGATTAAATTGACATGGACGTAAAACCGCCGTCTATCGGCACGATTGCACCCGTAACATACGATGAAGCGTTATTGGATGCGAGCCAGATCAATACTCCGGCAAGTTCCATAGTTTCCCCGAAGCGGCCCATCATGGTGTGGTTAAAAATATCTTCTGTACGTTCTTCCGTCAATATTTCCCGGTTTTGCTCCGCAGGGAAAAACCCCGGCATAATGGCATTTACACGTATGTTATGAGGTGCCCATTCCCTTGCCATAAACCTTGTCATATTATTCATGCCGGCTTTGGAAATGCTATAAGTGAATACTTTCGACAACGGTACATCGGATGAAACAGATGAGATATTGATAATGCTACCCGCAAGCTTTTTTTCAATCATCATTTGAGCCGCTATTCGACTGGCAAAAAAAACACCTTTCAGGTTAATATCCATAATATGGTTCCATTCTTCTTCGGAAATATCCATAAGTGGCGTAGTAGAATTCACACCAGGGGCATTAACAAGGATATCGAGTCTGTTCCAGTTTTTGTCGATTTCGAGAAATGCATTTTTTAACGACTCTTCATTCCGGATATCAGCCTTGCAGACCATGGCTACGCCACCGTGTTCCTCAACCAGTGCTTTTTGTCTCTCTGCACCATCTGGGTTTTCGCTATAGAAAATGGCAATCCTGGCTCCGGCACCGGCTAATGCCTGTACCATGCCGCCACCCAAAACTCCGCTTCCGCCGATTACAGCAGCCGTTTTACCTTGAAGTGAGAATATATCAGTCATTCTTTTATTTACAATTTTTCGGGAATTAATTTAAAAAACTAATTCAACATCATGAATTGACAGAGAGTCAGGATTTATTTGAATAATATTTTTCATTAATCAAATCACTGGTCATCATAATACAATTTTTACCTTTTTCATTTTTTAAAAAGCACTTAAAAACTACTGAATGTGTTTGATAACTTATGGATACAACTTTATAGACCATCTTATAAGTTTCCCCTACAAATACCGGCCTTATAAAAGTGACGTTCCGTTTCCTTACTATGGTTCCGGGGCCGGGATATACTGTTCCAAACACTTTCGTAAATTGGGCTACCACAAATGTACCGTGAACAATTGTTCGCCCGTAGCTGGTATTTGCTGCAAACTCATCGTTCAGATGAATTGGATTTGTATCTCCGGTTGCCTCAGCAAATTTCTTAACCATCTCACGGGTAAATGTAACTTCTTCTTCAAAAATATCCCCAACTTCGTACATCGTTACCGGTTATTTCATGATTTAACTATTTAACACATTACTAATGAGTAATCTCAGATCTCGACAATTTCACTGATATTGCAGTCTTCCAATTGTATAACTGCACTTCCCCAGGACAAACCTACTCCAAAGGCGCAGAGGCAAATTTTATTGCCATTCTTTAATTGTTCAGGTAATTCGGAAATAATCGTCAAAGGCACCGAAACCGAAGAAGTGTTTCCAAATTTTTGAAAATTATGGGGGACTTTGTTTATATCAAGGTCAAGTTTTTTTACAAGAAAATCATTGATAATTTTACTGGCCTGGTGGAATATGAAATAATCAATTGAATCAAGATCTGTCCCGGAAAATTCTGCCACTCTTCGGATATCTTTTGGAACTTCTTTAGCCACAAAACTAAATACATTTTCTCCATCCATATAGCCATGTTCAGCATGGCGGATATTGCCATACTGATCAGCTACTTTTTCAAGTAACCCTTCTACACTGCTTGGATTTCGGTATCCCCCTGCATCAATTTTTATCATGGATGCTTTTGAACCGTCGGA
>SKKO01000024.1 GCA_007123715.1 Balneolaceae bacterium
GACACTTGACGGCTGCTTAATTTCCGGCCATAACTCAATTTCAATATTTTTATCAATTGTCTGAATTGTCCGTATCAAAGGCTGTATATTCCTGTTTTGTATGGCAATGAGCAGGGACATATATGAATTTGGGTTTAAGGATGATTTTGCTCCAAAATCCTACTATTTATGTGATTTTGTCAAATTGTGTTTTGGATTTAACCAGTAATTGCGATTCTATTATAAAAGACATTTATATGCATTATTTACATCATAATTAAAGATATGCCGAATGAATCATAAATTTTTAAATCTGATCAGGTATGTTGCGACAGAAAGGAACAAACGAAGACGGATAAAAACAATAAAGCGCAGATTCAGATCCGGTTTTCCGGGGAATGTTCTTGGGAAAAAATCGCAAGGGGAAGCAGAACATAAAAACTATTGGAAAGAATTTAATCACAAAACACATCCCATGTTTTACCGTGCATATTCTCACTATTCAAAGTGTTTTAGTGCAGAGTTTATTCCTGATGATCTGTTTCATCTTTACTGCCTGCCTGCTTTAAATATGAAAGATTATGATGCAGGTTATAGTGATCATTATTTCGTCTCGCAGCTATTACCCGAAGAGTTGCAGTGCAACATGGTGTTCCGGAATATTGAAGAAGTTTTTTATAACTGCAATCATGAAAAATTCGATGTTACGGATAAAGTATTGCATAATTTATTGAGAGATCACGAAGAAATTATTTTAAAACCTTCTCTTGAGACAGATCTTGCCAAACCATTCCTGCGTTTTAGAAATATCCACGGAAAGTTTCTAACCAAGCAAAACGAACTACTTACCGTTGGGTACCTTGATAGCCACTATCAAAAAAACTTCATTGTGGAATTGCCACCGCGCCTGCATGCCTCAATCATGAAACTTGATTTTTTTAACCTGACCGCACTCCGGTTTTATCTATACCGCTCCCCGATAACAGAAAAAATCAATTTACTCGGGTGCTGTTTTATTGAAGAAAAAACAGGATTCAACGAAACTGATATGATAAAGGATACAGGAATTTTCTTGGTAGATGAAGAAGGGCACATTAAAATTTTCAACAAACGAGAGAATGATAAAAAAATCAGACAGGGGTTGGGAGGAAATCATCTTCCGAAAATTCCAAAAATGAGTGAACTGATTGATTGTTCAAAAAAAATTGCTGAAGTCAATTTTTACCATCGTGTTATTGCAATAGATTTGACTCTTGATGAAAATGAACAGGTCAAGTTTCGGGGAATACGAAATCATACATTTGATCCTGTGGCACTCCAGTTCGCAGGAAAACCTTTCTTTGGAAATTATACTGATGAAATAGCTGAATTTTGTTCAAGAGAGGCAGATCATAAATTCGGGGAAATGTAAATTTCAAAGGCATCATGTCTAATAGTGTGCAATTATTTAGAAATATTATCAGGTATGCAGAGAAAAAAATATCCGCTTACAAATTTAAGCGACATTCTCATTATTGGACGAACTATGTTCAGAAAGATTTTAAGAATATAAATGTACCTGGTAAAGTGGCGGGAGAAAATGAGTATATCCAAAGATGGAAAATTGGTGATTATAAACCATCACCTGTGATATACAGGTGCTATTCATCTTATTTTGAAAACGAAATGTCGATGGATTTTGCATTAGCGGGTTTTATTTTCTGATAAAAATATCTACGATAAACGATACGACTCTTCGTTGTTGCCGGAAACACATTTTAGAAAAATGAATGGGTTTGTTATGTCTTCGGATTATAAGCCAATTGAAATTGACGATTCATTTTTTTTAAATCTGGCTAAAATTACGGACGATGTTATAGTCAAGCCTGCAATTTACAGCCGTGGTGGCAAAAAAGTAGAACGTTTTATTTTTACCGGGAAATATTTTGAGAACGATAAAAAGATCAGGCTCGGGAAAAGCTATCTGGATAAAGTGTATAAAGATAATTACATAGTGCAGCAGAGAATTGAACAACATTCAATTCTGAATCAATTGAATGAATCAAGTTTAAACACACTCAGGGTTTTAACCTATCGTTCGGTAATCGATAATGAAGTTAAAATTTTGGGAACGTATCTGAGATTCGGTAATCCGGGCTCTGTTGTTGACAACGTAACTACCGGTGGCTATGCATTACATGTAAATGACAAGGGAAAATTGGCTGATTTTGCTATAAATGCCAATTTAAGTAAGATGTTCTATGCCGGACCAACGAGAATAAGTGAAATAGAAGACTATCCGGATTATGATCAAATTGTATCCGTGTCTAAAGAAATTGCAAATCTACATCCATATCAAAGGGTGGTTGGACTGGATGTTGTTCTGGACAAACAAAACTGTGTTAAATTAATCGAGGTTAATACCTATAATATTGATGGTTTTCAGACTTGTGGCTGGCCTTACTTTGGCGAATATACTGATGAAGTTATCGATTATTGCAGGCAACAGATTCAGTTAGATGATTAATTTGTTGATAAATTATGTTATTAATAATAAATGTTTTATTTCATTTTAGTGATGAAAGATGAAGAATCCTTTAAAAAAAATCGTCAACCGTTATAAAAAAAATATATTTGTAGCAGACAGTGAAAAGGGTTTTTTAAACAAGCTGCAACATCCCCAGATTACTGAAAAAGTAAAAAATGAAGATTTGTATATCCGGAAATGGAGCGGTCTCGGCTTAGATGTAAATCCCGTCTATTACCGGGTATATTGTAACCATTCTCCGGGAAATGATATTAATCTTGTACCATTAGATATCTACTTCATGGTTATTTTAAAAAGGCTGAATAACTACAATGTGTCTCAGCTATACGCTGATAAAAATCTGTATGAAAAACGGATGAGAAGTAACCTTTTTCCGAAAACCTTCCTGAGAAATATTAATGGGACTTTTTATTCAGCCGGTTACGATCTCTTTAAGCCGGATCCGTTTTTTTTTAAACGCTTATCAACTGAAGCAAAGCAGCTGATTGTCAAACCAAGTATTCATTCCGGGGGTGGGGTCAATTTAAAAAAATTTGAATGGAATGGTGATTCTTATGTGGATGAAAATTCAAAATCTTTAAACACAGATTATTTAGAAGAGCATTATCAGAAGGATTACCTGGTGCAGGAAGTGATTGCTCAGCACCCCTATATGCAAAGATTAAATCCATCCAGTGTAAATACTATGAGGGTATTAACCTATCGCTCTGTAAAAAACGAAATGATAAAAATTTTAGGAACCTACCTTAGGGTGGGAACACATAACTCTTTGGTAGACAATATTTCAACAGGGGGATACCTGATTCACTATAATCAAAAGGGAGAACACGATATGTATGCTGTGTTGAATATGGACGGTACAACGGACACGATAAATGGGGTATGTATTTCTGATATGGGAATCTATCCTGAGTATGATAAAGTTATAAGTTGCGCAAAAAAAATCGCCAGTCTCTTTCCTTACCAGCGTATGCTGGGATTGGATATGGTTGTGGATCAAAAGAATCAGGTGAAATTAATTGAAGTGAATACATACAAAATCGGGCCATTTGCTTTCTCAGGATACCCAGTTTTCGGTGAGTATACTGATGAAATCATTCACTATTGCAGGGAAAAGGCCGGCAAAAAGGGGGAGTGGTAATTACTTTTTATGGATTGTTTGTGAAAATAATTGTGTTCTGATTAACTAAATAATTATAAATATTATGATGTTTAACGTAATTATACCCCTTATACTTTCCATTTACATGTTATGTTTGTCAGTAAATATGCACGAAATTGATGTAAATCTCGAGGACTACCGATGGAAAAACCGCATTGTTCTGATATTTGCAACAGGCCCGGATAGCGATTCATATCTTCAGCAAATAGAAAAAATGAACTCCGATAAAGATGGCCTGCAAGAAAGGGATGTTTTGGTTTTTTCACTGTTTCAGCAAGGGACATCTTATTTGAATGATAAAGCAATTTCACAGGAATCAGCTGAACGCATTATTGCCAGGTATAACTCCGGTCAAAAAGAATTCAGATTTATTTTGATAGGCAAAGACGGAGGGGTTAAACTGGATAAAGAGATGATTGTGTCTACCGGTGACCTTTTTGGCAATATTGACAGTATGCCCATGCGAAGGCAGGAGATGAGGTCAATTCAACGCTCTGATAATGAATCTGGACCGAATCATTTTTAGTTGCCCTATCCATAGTCTTTTCTAAGTCTAACAGCTCCATCGTATTTCAGGCAAGGTGTTGATACGACACCTCTATTGCAATTTTATATTACCACACATATATTGAACATATAAAAATGCAGTAAAACTGTCGACCTATGATTACAAAAACCTATAACCCAGAAGAATTTATTCATGAACTTAAAGAGGTAGATTCGGCTGTTTTTGCCGTATGCAGCACACCTGCGCAGATAGTCGAGATACTTCGGCATGTAACAGTAAAGGATTGAGCGAGGCTTAGAATATATTTCCGGTCAGGTTTTTCAATGTGTTTTCAGCCTGCCAGAAATGGCGCTGCTGGTGCGCATCCAGCATCAGGAAAAATTCAGTAAGAGTCATTTTGAATTTAAATACTGGATTCTTGCCTTTTACACGATCCAGATCAAGTTTCCTTTTTGAAAGCTCATTAAGAAGGCTTATAGTTTTTTTGTTCAAATCGATTAACGTTTCCAGGATTTCGTGGTGATCTACATCACCGGCATTTCCAGGCTTCATCGGGGCGATGGTTTTGATTTTAATCTTGTATGGTGGCCGGGTTTTTTTGATAAAATAACCTATCAGCTTACGGGAACTGAAATCCGGATGGGTTGTTATTACTGGTTGAGATGCGTCCAGCGTGCGTTCAATAGCTCTCAGATAGATTGTATTAAACCGGACGATGTGCTCAAAAATTTCTCCGGCGCTCCATGAGGATGGATTTGGTTTAAGGCGCATAATATTATCAGGGATTGATTTGAAGCGTTCCGCACGTTGAATACCTTCTTCAAAAAGCCGGAAAAGGTCCATGTAGTTGTAGGTGTTTTTCATGATAGTACCGGAAAGTTAATTATTTGGGGAAAGCTGAAAAATGTACTCATATCAGTCATCATGAGATAAATGACACGTATTCAACTGAAGGTCTTTTTTAATAACCGGAATTTTAAGGCCTTTTTAAAATTTATTCTTTTCAGCCGTGATGCGCCGGTATGATTCATCAATTCTCGTCTCCGAAATGATACCATCATGAATCAGTTCTTTGATAATGGTTACTGCCTGAGGTACAATTTCGGGCCAGTAAACAGAATTGTTTGCAAATACCAGTACATCCACACCTGCAAGGAGAGCCTTCTCGATGGCAAATTCAAGCCCGTAATATGACCGTATGGCATCCATCTGCATGTCATCTGAAAAGAGCACGCCATCAAAACCAAGCTGCTCTCTGAGGAGCTCTGTTTGCACGTATGTGGATAAAGTTGCTGGAAGGTTTTCGTCAAGGTGTTCATTAAATACATGGGCAGTCATAACAGCAAATGGCAGGGCTGAGTCTGCAAGAATTTTATAGGGCTGCAACTCAATATCCTCCCATGTTCCGGTTACATCGGCCATGCCCACATGTGAATCGTTCCATGCGCTGCCGTGCCCGGGGAAGTGCTTCAGCACACCAAGAATATTCATCTTTTGGAATTCTTCAAGAAAAATGGCTGCATGTTCTGCCACGATAATTGGGTCTGCGCTGAAACTACGCTCGAGCCTGCCGATTACGGGGTTTTGCGGATTTGTATTCAGATCAACTACGGGAGCAAAATTGACATTAAATCCCAGATCATGCAACTGACCAGCCATTGAGGCAGCGTAATGTCTGGTAGAATCGGGATCGTTCAGGTTGCCAAGATATTCGGCAGATATATGAGGCAAAAAACCACGCTCTGTTTTCAGGCGTGCAACACGCCCGCCTTCCTGATCAACGGCAATAAACAACGGTTTTTCTGCAAAATTCTGCAAATCTGATATTAATTGCTGAACCTGTTTGGGGTTTTCAATATTCCGGTTTGGGGTGCGGGTGGGTACATCATAATCAAACAAAATAATTCCGCCTGCATGATAGTCACGAATGTCCCTGATTACATGAGAAGTATCGGCAACTTCAAAACCCTTGAAACCAACCATTAGCATTTGCCCGATTTTTTCTTCAAGGGTTGGTTCAGAGACAGGCAGGGTGTTGGGAGTGCTGTTACATGCCACCCAATGAGTGGCAAAAATGATCAAAAGAAGCTGGTAGATCGATTTCATTATTTGTTATTTTTAATTCATTACCTTCCGTAATCATCTTCTAACCGGATAATATCATCCTCATTAGAAGGATTTTCAGGATTTGTGTGTTGCCAGATTTCGGCAATGATTCCCCAGTTTTCGAGACCTTCTGCCCGGTGACGCATTCCCTGGTCGATAGAAATAGTATCACCGGTTCTGGAAATTCTTGCTGGTGTAAGTTGGTTATCATTACTGATTACCATACCGATTTCGCCTGAAACTATGGTCCATAACTCAGATCTGCGATCATGATATTGCCAGGAAAGCCGGCCATCCGGTTCAACAACAAGAATTTTTGGACTTAATTTTAGCCCTGCGTATTTACTTGTATCCAGATTCGGGAAAAAATGTGCGGAAAATTTCTGCAGAGATGAATCACTGATCACCAAAAACCCTCCCCAAGGCCTGGTTTTATCAACAGATTCCACCGCAATTTGTTGTTTATTTAAGTACTGTGTTATCCTGCTGAAGACCGTTTCCTTATTCAGGTTGCCAATGAATGTATCCATAGTTTATACTTTTAGTCCGAACATTAAGTAGCAGATTATACGGCATATTTTAGCTTAAATGGGCCGTTAATCCAGTTCATAAAATTTTAATTGAAGAAGGTATTTTCAAGGTAAGGGAAATGGGTGACTCTCTAAAGTAAATGTTCCAATACCAATTTTAAATTGTAACAGAACCAATCAGATAGTTTGTTAGGGATTGGCGATGTCAACCGTTAAAAATGGCCTGAAAACGCCACATTTTGCAATCTGTTATCGGTTGAGACTCCCCGTAATGGCCAAATGCCATCCAAAAGGAGATCCATTCAGCTAAAGCTGCCCTCACTTATTCTGTTAATCGGTTCTTCAGTTCTTCCGTTCGTCTGTTATTTATGGGTTTCTTTTGTGCCCAAACCCGGATCCTTCAACTATTTGCGGATATGAAAAGGCTTTCCAGGCTGGCATACTGAATACGATACAATTGCCATCTGCTTTAGCTGACGGATAGATAAGCTTCCAAAAAATATTCAGAGTAGGCAGAATTACTTAGTCCCGAGAAAGGGGGGCATATAATTTTTATTTTCGATTACTGAATGAATAGCTGCAATCAATTCGTCTCTGGATGGCTCGTAATATACATACCCGTCAATTCCCATATCGAACAACGGCGTAACCAGAGGCATGGTTCTATAGAGATGCATGCCTATGATTTTTATATCAGCATTTGCATTTTTCAGAATACTTAAAATGTGTTTTGGTGTTTTATTTAGTGCAATAAAATCAATAATAAGAATCGGCCGATAACCATCTGTTGGAATTGTGCCAATATTGTCTGATCCCAGCAGAGATATGCCGAAAGATTTTGGAAGGTTAATTTTCAATTGATTCTGAATAATTTCCCCTCGCAATTTCTGATCAGATAGGATGTAGATTGTTGCTTTATGATCCCCCATATATTAAGTTATACAGCAATGAAGTGGCAGGGAATAGGTTCTTGAACGTATTTTTCAAAACGCTTTACTAAGTAAAAAGTATTACAGAATTTTAGAAGAGCAGTCTGCATCCTGTACTCCGTATCCAGGCAAGTCTACAATAAATCCAGCATATCATTCCGGGGAATGCAGGAGAAAACAGGGGTTGAACTGACCATAATCTGTGGTATTGGAGACCAATGGTCGCTTTATTCTCCGGGAATCAGTAAACACTTAAATTACCTCAAAAATGCTTTGAACATCATACCGATACCCGGCGGTAAAAAGTTGGCGCAGATAAACCATTTCATATGGATACTTCGGTCTACCGTCTTAGTTGTCTTTTACTTCCCATTCCAAGGGATGCCTATGGCATTATCCACTGTGGTATCCCAATTTATTTACTGTAACTGTCGTGTTATCTAAGATTGCAAGCTTTGGTTCTATGTATCACCCGGGGCGATGATGTTATGTTGGAAAGCATATTTTACAAGGCCTGCCGTATTGCGTGCCCCTGTTTTTTGGAGCAAGTTTCTGCGGTGGGCATCTACAGTACGTGAACTAATAAATAGCTTTTCAGCAATTTCCTGGTTGGTATATTCTTTTATGATCAGCTCAAGAATCTCAAGTTCTCTGTCGGTAATATGCACCGGTTCTGAAGATGCTGACTTACCTTTGCCCTTAACAAGATCCATCATAATACTATGGGTTGCTTCATCACTGAAATAGTGTTTTCCCTCGATTATATTCGTGATAGCTGCTTTCAGCTCGCTGCGTCCGGCACTTTTCATGATATAGCCTGAAGCCCCTGCCTGAATCATTTGCCGTATATGCAATTCGTCATTACTCATGGAAAGAGCCAGTACCTTTGTGTTGGGATATTTTTCCCGAATTTCTTTGGTCGCTTTAATGCCATCCATCTCAGGCATATTGATATCCATGATTACAAGGTCAATGATATTAAATTCAAGCTTTTTTAATACCTCCAATCCGTTGCCTGCTTCATCAACCACATCGATCCCTGCCTGAGTTTGAAGCATCAATTTGATTCCGTCCCGAACAATTTTATGATCATCGGCCAATAAAACTTTTATGTTACCCATCTTAATGCTAAACAATTTCATTTAAAGGTACTACCACTGAAATAATTGTACCGCGAGCCTTGTAACTTGTAATATCTAAATTTGCCGACATAGCACCAACTCTAGTTTTTATACTTCGAAGGCCAATTCCGGAATCCATTTCTTCTTCAACGTCAAATCCACTGCCGTTGTCTTCAATAGTCATGAATATTTCATTACCGGTATGCACAAGTTGTATCTCAATTTTTTTCGGATTTCCATGCCTGATCGCATTATTCAGGGATTCCTGTAGTATTCTGTAGAGATTGATCTGTATGTTATCGGGGATAATAACGTCACCGAGATGTTTATATAAATAAAACAGGATATCATTTCGGCTTTTTAATTGATTGATCAGTGATTCTGCTGCCAATTCGAGTCCATAATCCTGAATAGCTTTCGGTAGTAAATTTTGTGAAATATTTCTTGTTTCTGATATAGCATGATTTAGAAAATTTAGTCCTGATTCAAATGCTTTTGAAAGATCGGGGGCAATGGTGCCAAGATCTTCATAAACCGATTTCAGATTCATGTTCGATGCTGAAAGATATTGCCCCAAACCGTCATGTAATTCTTTGGCAATTCGCTGCCTTTCGCGTTCTTCCCCTTCAACAATAGCACTGATTGCCCTCTCTTCTGCCTTTTTCTGCCTTGTGATATCGATTGCGATAACCAGCCTTAAATTTTGCCCTTCGTAATAAATGTCGGTTCCGGATATTTCAGCGATAATCCTTTCACCCTGTCTCGTAATTTGCGGCAATATGTTGAAATCTGTTCGCCGGTATTTTAAACTTCTCCTGATTTCTTTTTTTATGGCATCTTCGTCTTCCTTGGGATGTAGCTGGTAAATCTTCATGGATTTTAGTTCTTCCATAGAATAGCCATACTTTTCTATTACTGATTGATTGGCAGTGATAAAGTGAAGAGTTTTTGGATCGTATATAAACATGGGAAGCGGACTCTGCTCAAATAAAAGACGGTATTGCTCTTCTGAAGCACGCAATTCTTCACGTGCTCGTACATCTGCTGTAATATCAGAAATGGATCCAACCATAAACTCGCTGTTACCGTCTTCATCCTTAATAAAATATCCTTTATCGATAACAACAGAGAATGTGCCAGTACCATTTTTTATTTCATAATATTTAACCCATGTATCTTCTTTGGTTTCAACAGCCTTCCAAAAGCTGTTTATGATTTTATCGCGATGATTAGGGTGTATTTTAGAGATCCACCAGGCAATTGTATGTTCAACTTCATTTTCCTTAAAATTAAACCTTGATATCAAGCCATCACTCCACCATACATGTCCGGATTTGATATTCCATTCAAAAAGGACATCGTTCGAGCTTTTAGCTATCATTTCAAATTTATCGCTCTGTTTTTTTAGCTCTTCCTGATAAGCTAAATCTGTAGTATTATCAACCATGGCACCAATAATTCTTATAACGTTTCCACCGCTGTCCCGGATAATTGAGGCAGAGTCCTTAATTTTTCTGACATTACCGGATGCATCTAAA
>SKKO01000108.1 GCA_007123715.1 Balneolaceae bacterium
ATATTTAAAAAATGATAGGCACTCTCTGAAAACCCCCAGGGTTGATTCCGTTGTTTACCATACTCCTGTTGCCACTGGATAACATTTTGATACGTATGACTCATGAGGGTATCGGGATAAGAGCGCATAAATAGCAGCGGCATCAGGTACTCGAACATCGTACCGCTCCATGAAAGAAGAGTCTCATTCTGATTTAGGCTGGTTAACCTTCTGCTGAGCCGGAACCAGTGTTCCACAGGAACATCTCCCTTGGCAATAGCAAAATATGATGCAATCCGTGCCTCGCTTGCCAGAAGGTCATAAGTCCCCTTGTCGAGTTGAGCTTTTTCCTCATTATATCCAATACTGAAAAGCCCTCTTTTCTTTAGATACAAAAATGAAAAATCCATCTCATCTGTGAATGTTTCACAGACTGTTATGATATACTCAGCCTGTCTCTTCCATTTTTTCAGAAATTGAGTACTTGGCTGGTTACTATTTTCAATATTTTTCAGCTCATATAATTCATTCGGTGAGTATTTTCTCAGGTCTGCATCCATTGAAGTTGTAACACTCTTGTATTCGAGGATAGCATTTTCAATCTGATTAAGGGGGATTTCAAGCCAAAAATACAGATCGTTCATCTCCCGGTCTTCGAGACGGTTTTTCATCGGCAACAGGTCTAAAGCACTCAGTTTTGCGGCATCATCTTTGAGTGATTCTAATAATGTAAGTCTTTCAAAAGTACCACCGTCGTTTAAATTACTAAGCTTATGCATCATGGATGAAGTAAACAGAGTAATATTATCATATAATTGCTGTGGTAAAGCATCATTTGTATTGTAAGATGCAAAAATCTCTCTCAAAGTAATGATGGTATCCTGCATTCCACTCCAGAAGTTCTTATTGATACCACTGGATTTCATTCCTTGTTTCACCGCCTCTTTCACGACAATCAATGACGCCGCCAGGTTGCCTGAATCTACAGTTGATATGTACCTTGGATGTAGAACTTCACCCTGTTTGGTTTCATACCAGTTAAAAAAATGGCCTTTATACCTTTTAAGTTTGCTCATAGATTCCAATGTCTTTTGCTGTCTTTCCAGCAGCTCCCCGAAAGTGATATATCCCATATTATAGGCAACATGGACAGAAACCAGGGCAAGGCCCATATTGGTCGGAGAGGTTCTGGCAACCGGTGATAAGGGCGGATTTTCCTGATAGTTATCCGGTGGCAGCCAGGAGTGATCTTCATTTACAAAACGTTCAAAATAAAACCAGGTACGCCTGGCATAGGTTCGGAGCTTACGTTTTTCCTCTTCAGAGAATGGTAGTCGCTTCACTTTAACCGGTTGACTTGCATACCAGACATAAATTGGAGACCCGGCCCACAGCAGAAAAAAAGGTGCCATGATCCACAAATAATGAGGTACTGTAAAAACAGAAACCGCCAGGATCATCACACCCAGCAAAACCGGAAACATCATATATAGAAAATATGTCCCCACCGAATTAGGGCTTATTCTTTCTATCTTTGAAGCTGTTGTCCATTCAAGGAGTGATTTTTTGGACCACCCAATTCTGTAAAGAGTCCTTATTACAGCATCAAGATTTACAACCGCCTGATGGGGCAGTATCATGACAGTGAAAGCTGCCTGTATTGAATTAATCTTGAGGTTTGCCCTTACTTTTGATAAATATAATTTCCATCGTACACGCGCCGGCCGGTTCAGCATGTCGCTTGATAAGCTCACATAGATTGGAAAAGCCAAAATACCAAATGCTGCTGCAGTCCATATCCATGCTGAACCCGGCAACCAAAACCATCCGGCAACAAAGAAAACAGTAAGAAATAACGGATTCAATGACCTTCGCAGGTTATCAAAAATCTTCCATTTTGATAGCAGGTTAATGGTGTTTCGTTTTTTTCCGTTCTGAGCCGGTACATATTTAAAAAGCCATGCTGCAATTTGCCAGTCTCCCCTTGTCCAGCGATGGTTCCGTTTGCTGAAACTGACATAGGTTGATGGAAAATCATCAAATAGCTCAATATCCGTCGCAAGCCCGGTTCTCAGGTATGTGCTCTCGATAAGGTCATGTGAGAGTATCCTGTTTTCCGGAAACCGATTATTGAGAACTGTGTTAAATGCCTCTACATCATAAATTCCCTTTCCGGTGAATACCGCTTCACCGGAAAGATCCTGATAGATATCCGAAACAGCCGTTGAGTAGGGATCAATTCCAACATTTCCGGAAAAAATCCTGGAAAACAATGTTTTACGTGCCGACTCAGGCTGTATGGAAATCCGGGGCTGTACAACTCCATATCCTTGCGTGATTCTTCTTTTATCATGATCATACCTGGCTTTGTTCAATGGATGGGCAATGGTGCTGACCAGATTTTTCGCGCTGTCTGGCGGCAATTCCGTATCGGAGTCGAGCGTGATGATAAATTGA
Source organism: Balneolaceae bacterium (assembly GCA_007123715.1). Lineage (GTDB taxonomy): Bacteria > Bacteroidota > Rhodothermia > Balneolales > Balneolaceae > Rhodohalobacter. The sequence continues at coordinate 2,437 of SKKO01000108.1, forward strand.
ACCGCCTGCAATTTAATTGATTTGCGAAAATCCCCAGTAACTGTTGAATATGACGTTTTTTTTGATGGCTCACAGATCAGTTTATTGAACTCTTCGATCTTGCCTCGTTTTCGTTCCCAGCCCATCCAGGCCGTTTCCGATTCATTCCACAGCCGTTCACGATGCAGCAGGTAAAATTTGTTGCCAAACTTTGAGGAATATTTATCATTCAAATCTTTAATCGCTTCTGTTGCAGCAACAAAAATAGCTTTATCACCTTCCACATTTTTTTCCTTTGCGTCGGCAAAATCGGAAAGCAGTGCAAACTGAAGGCAGGGATCGGAATTGGCCAATGAGCGGATCTCCAGGGCTTCTGCCTGGTTACGAACATCCTGTGGAGAAGAGAACATCGTAGGGACGACTACCATCGTTCTCGACTCTTTCGGTATTCCTTCGTCATAATTCATTTTAGGCAGAATTCTCGGGGAAAGGAAAAATGCAAAAAACCTGTTTACGGCTGTTACCGAAAAATCCAGGACAGGAAAAAAAGCAACTAACAGCACTGAAACAGACAAACCGGGAACGTCACTAATTCCATCGGTCACAACCCATAAAATGGCAAGAAGTGCCAGTGTATGAAGGGCTATAGCTGCCAGGTAATAACCGGTTTGTTTCTCCAAAATCCGAATAATTCTCTCCTTAACCGGCATGGAATAAGCGGTTTTTTTTACCAGTTCAGTATATCCCTCACCGACAAGAAAATAACCAACATGTTGTTTAATGATGTCATGGTTGTAAAGCAATTCCGAGAGATTACCGTATGTATTATTGGTTTGGGATTCAGCCATTAACAATACCTCTTCAGCTACTTCGGTTTCAGTAAATGCTGATCTTCGGCTCACCCGCTCTACGGTTCGTCGATAACTATCCCTTGTTTGAAAATCCATCTCCGGGTAACATCCCATTGGATCCCGCCTTAAAATCTGATCAATTTTGGAACACTCTTCAGAAAAATCCGACCAATCAGCTTCAGCGGTATACCTCAGCGACATTACTGCATTTTGAATACTTACCTGCAGCCTCGATTGTTTTTGTGCTTCAATATGCATGGTCTCCTCAAAACTCAGATCATGCTGTTGGAAACGGTAATTGAACCATCTTTTTTGTTCATCCTGAAGAAGACCTGACGACTGTAACTGGCTGAATAATTCGATGAGCTTCAGTTGATCTCCAAATTGATCAGAATGTTCTTTGAGCCAGCCTGATATCATATTAGTTATTTCACCCGGCGCTCCCTGTCCCTTTTTTTCTATCTTATCAATCAATTGCTGAACATCTGAACGAATATTCCTTCTGTATAAAATACGTGTGGCTTTTTCAGCTAATTTCTGAAGGAGTATGAGTCTAATCATGATCGGGATCGCCCAGATCTCTCCCTGCATAAGCGTTCGTACTTCCTGATAATTTTGTACATACTGTTTCAGAACGTCGATGTCGACCATATTATCCGTATGGGCCATCAAATTCAGAACTAGTTCATATACTTTTGGCAGGCCTTTATAATCACCACTTTTAAAAAGCGGGATTTTTTTTTGGTATTCTACTGGAAAATCAACACCGACCTGTACGATATTTTCCTGAATAATGTAAAAATTATCGATCAACCATTCGGCAGCAGGTGAGATTTCCTGATCCGATTTTGCAAGCCTTGATAATACCCGATATGATTCGTCCAGTACTTTCTTTGATTTTTCCAGAATCGGCTTTACCGGTGTATAAGACCGCCCGCTTTCTAAAGCGTCGTGACTGGCTGCAAGTCTGACCGCACTCTCTTCTAGAAAACTGATATTAAACGAAACTGTTGAAATTTCAACCATTCAATCGCACTGATAAAAATTTATGAATTATTAAAAAAAGTAATATCCCAAAGCTGAACTTATATTGTAGTTTTCTGCTGATTTAAATCATGAGTGAAACTGGCAATTCAATTTATTTCCCCCAGCTTGCAAGAATAATTGTGAAGGTGCTTTTGTATCCACAATGTGTGATAAATAAACCAGATGAACGTTATACTGAGGCGCTAAAGAGTTATATATTTAACAGATCTTTGGAAGTTCTATTCCGTTAAAGTTAATTTTGTGAAATCCACTCATTAAAACTTTATGAATATACCGGCAATAGCAATACACGGCGGATCTGGAACGATCGTTTTCGATGCTAAAAATTCTGAGTTAAAGAATGAATACCTTAAAGCTCTGAATCACGCATTAGACGAGGGGTTTGAAATGTTGAAAGAGGGACTTTCAGCTACGGATTGCGTGTGTAAAACGGTAATGATCCTTGAAGATTGCAACTTGTTTAATGCCGGCAAAGGATCGGTATTTACGGCAAAGGGACTTCATGAGATGGATGCAGCCATCATGGATGGAAAGACTCTTAATGCGGGGGCTGTGGCAGGCCTGCGGGGAGTAAAAAATCCGGTTTTAGTGGCATGGGATGTTCTTCAAAATACACCGTTTGTTATGATCGCGGGAGAGGAGGCGATAGAGTATGCACGCCATAAAAACTTTAAATTTGAATCTGATTCCTATTTTTTTTCTCAGCTCCGGTATAATCAGTGGCATGAGATCCGGGGAGATGACATTATGAAATTGGACCATTCCGGCGAGGGAGCAAAATTTGGCACAGTTGGAGCTGTTGCAGTGGATGCTGAAGGGAATGTATCCGCTGCAACATCTACAGGTGGAATGACAAACAAGGCCTGGGGCCGGGTGGGCGACAGCCCCCTAATTGGATCGGGAACCTACGCAAATAACAAAACCTGTGCGATATCCTGTACAGGCCATGGTGAATACTTTATTCGCGGGGTTGTTGCCTATGATGTGTCATGCAGGATGGAATATGGAGGCATGAAACTTGAACAGGCCGCGAATCACGTTATTCATAAAAAATTGAAACGGGTGGGGGGTGAAGGCGGGTTGATCGCTGTTGATTCTTCAGGGAATATATGTATGCCATTTAATACCGGTGGAATGTACAGAGGGATGAAAAATAAAATGGATTCGTTTACGCGGATTCTTTGACTTCCTGCATATGGTGCCTTGCATCATAGTGAATCGCGGCAACTTTTTCGCGGATATCATACCTGTCCTGAGTGGACAGAATATGCACCGTTAAATTGGCGAGCGAGATCGGTATCCTGTTCTTCAATTTGTCATATTGATTATAGTTAAGGTTGCTACCGTCAAAGATTACTACTATTCCCGATCCAATAATTTCTAAAATATTTCCTTCTCTGATAACAACGCCGGTATCCTCGCCCAAACCCACTCCCAGTTTATCAGGATGCAGGGCCACAGCCTCCGCAAGCCTGCCAAACCGATGTCTTTCGATAAAATGGCTGTCGAATATAACCCCACCCATCAAACCGAGTCCTTTCCCCATTTTAAGATCGTTCTTTCTTATAATCGTTCCGTTACGCCCCCCTGAAATCATCTCTTCAGATAAAACAACCGCCCCTGCGCTGGTTCCTGCTATGGTAAATTTTTCATTTTGATAGCGATTGCTGATCAAATGATGGGTCAGCGTATCTCTTATAATCCGGCTGATCTTGCTCTGGTCTCCTCCTGAAAAAAGGATGATATCCGAACGGCTAATCCGATCCAGATTGGAAGGCTTGTCAGCCTCGCTGCGATCACGAATATCTAATATGCCGACATTATCTACCCCGAGCCTCAAAAATGTTTCAATATATTTTTGTCCTACGATTTCAGGTATTTCCGAGGCGCTGGTAATCACCTCAATTCGAGGTTTAGAGACTTCAGAATTGTTGATAACATCCTGCAGGATGAACCCCTCCCCAAAATTGGATTGAAAACTCTCATCTGTTCTTTTAAACTTCCTTTGCTCATTACCGCCAATGGCAATCAGCGTTCCTTTTGGCACATTCATTTATACGGGTTATACATGATTTAATCTCATCATCAGAATCAGAAGGTAACCAACTTTTTCCTGGAAAATTATTTTTTGTCTGAGTATAACGACCTGTGATACAGGCAAGTGCATGCCGTTTTAATTTAAAAGATGTCTTGAAGATAAGGAGGTAAAGAATATGTAAAAATCATCCTGATTTTTGTAACCTATCAAAATGGGCTCTTTTATAGATTTAGTATTATTCAAACTTATTCAGCTAAAATTATAATAAAAACTCTGATGGACATCCTGAATATTAATGTTATGTCAGGCCCTAATATGTGGTCTGTAAAAAGACCCCGGCTAATAGTTATGCAGCTGGATATCGGAAACCTGGAATATCGTCCTACTCATAAAATAGAAGGATTTTATGAGCGAATAACAGCGCTCCTGCCCGGCCTTTACGAACACCACTGTTCGGAAGGGGAACCGGGTGGATTTTTTGCCCGACTGAAGGGTGGAACCTGGATCGGTCACGTGGTAGAGCATATCGCAATAGAGCTGCAGGTTATGGCCGGTATAGAGGCCGATTTTGGGCAAACCCGCGGAACCGGTGTGACGGGCCAATATTATGTGGTTTTTGATTGCACAGATGAAGAGTCGGGCCGGCTTGCCGCAGAAAAAGCTGTATTAATAGCACAGAACCTGGTTGACGGAACCGAAACTGACATAGGTCAACATATCGAAGAGATCAGAATGAAGAAATTTGAGAACACTCCAGGCCCCAGTACATCATCTATTCTCAAAGAGGCTGTCTCACGTGATATACCGGTTATTAAACTTGAAGACAACTCTACCTGGCAATTGGGTTATGGCTGTAATCAAAAACGAATATCCGCCACAATCACCTCATCAACCAGCTTTACCGCCGTTGAAATAGTATGTAATAAAGAAATCTGCAGGAATCTTTTAAAGAGCATGTCGGTGCCAATTGCCGATGGTGCAGCGATAGAATCATTGGATGAACTAAAACATTCAATTGACTCCCTGGGATTTCCCCTCGTCATTAAACCGGTGAATGGCAACCAGGGACGCGGAGTAACAACAGATATCAGGTCGGCCGGGCAAGCTGAGATTGCTTTCAGGTATGCCACAACGGTGTGTGAGCGGGTTATCGTTGAGAGGTTTATCCCCGGCTACGACTATCGCCTGCTTATGGTTGATGGAAAATTAGCCGCTGCCGCCAAACGTACACCAGCCCATGTGGTTGGTGATGGAAAGTTATCTGTTCAGCAATTAATAAATGTAATAAACAGCCATCCGATGCGGGGTGAGGGCCACGAGAATGTTCTTACAAAGATACATGCAGGGCCAGCTGCAACCTTCATTTTATCCCACAAAAACTATACCCTCGATACCATTCCGAAATTAAATGAAATCATATATTTAGATTATGCGGCGAATCTTAGCAAAGGGGGAACGGCTGAAGATGTTACCGATGAGGTGCATCCTGACGTAATAAAAGTTGCTGCACGAGTGAGTAAAATTACCGGGCTTGACATTTGTGGAATTGATCTTATGGCCCAAACCTTAAAGAGACCCCTTGCAGAAACAGGAGGCGTTATACTGGAGGTTAATGCGGCACCGGGATTTCGAATGCATCTTGCGCCCTCAAAAGGAGTACCACGAAATGTAGCCGCACCCGTAATAGATATGCTTTTCCCGGAGAACAAGAGTCCCCGGATACCCATTATTGCTGTAACGGGCACCAATGGAAAAACAACCACAACAAGATTGATTTCACATATCATGAAAGAAGCGGGACGCCAGGTTGGGTCTACCACAACAGATGGGATTTATGTGAACAATGAGCTGCTGATGAAAGGAGACTGCGGAGGGCCAAAAAGCGCAGAGCTGATCCTGAAAGATCCTACCGTAGACACGGCTGTTCTTGAGTGTGCAAGAGGTGGTATCCTGCGGGCCGGTCTCGGATTTGACAGGTGTGATGTTGCTGTAGTTACCAATGTAGCTACCGATCATCTTGGAATGAAAGGGATCCATACCCTGGAACAGCTGGCACACCTGAAATCGGTGGTGCCGGAAAGCGTGCATCCCGGTGGCTATGCCGTACTTAATGCCGATGATGACAGGGTGTACGCGATGCGGGAAAATCTGAAGTGTACACCGGTACTATTTTCAATGAAGAGTGACAATACCCGATTACACAGACACCGTAAAGATGGTGGGTTATGTGCAGTATTCACTGACAAAACAGTTACCATCTGGGACGGACCGGATACACACACAATTGAGCAAATTGAGAATGTACCACTTAGCTTTGGCGGACGGGCCCAGTTTATGATCGAGAATATACTGGCAGCTGTTGCTGTGGCTTATGCACAAAAAATATCTCCTGAAGTGATACGCAGATCACTAACAAGTTTTCTGCCATCACCAGAGCAAACACCCGGCAGGATGAACTTGTTTCATTTTGAAACCTACGATGTTTTGGTGGATTACTGCCACAATACTGCAGGACTGATTGCAATCAAGGAATTTATAGATCAATCTTCCTATCTGTATAAAACCGGTATCATTAGTGGCATCGGCGATCGAAGAGAAGAAGACATTCTTGAGCTCGGCCGGCTATCAGCGGAAATCTTTTGTAAAATAATTATTCGCGAAGACTCCGATTTGAGAGAGAAAGCTGCCGGTGAATCTTCAGCGATCGTGAAAAGAGGTATTGACAGTTCCTGCTATAATCCACCCGTAGTGAATATTCCAGATGAAAAACAGGCACTTCTCTTTGCAATGGAACATGCATTACCCGGTACTCTTGTCATGCTCTGTGTAGAAAATATCGAAGAGGTGATCAGCCTGCTGAAATTGCTGCAAGAGCAGGAAAAAGGGAAACGGGTTAAGCGAACCAGAAAGGTCATTCATATGAAAAAAGAAATTCCTCTTGAGATGAAATATTTACAACAGTAAATAAGTGTATGTGAAGATAAGAACCTGTTCGGTTTCGGTAAATCCTATAGGGTGATTACTATACAAAGCCCGCATTTTCCCGTATGAGAATTGCTGTACGTTAGTTTTTAGCAATTATCCATATTGCATGAATTATACCCGGAATATATCCCAGAATTGTCAGCAATATATTCAGCCAAAATGCACCGCTTATTCCAACTTCTAAAAATACCCCAAGTGGCGGAAGAATGATTGCAAAAATGATTTTTAAAATATCCATAAATCTTCTCTTGTTTATTAATTAAATGCTCATTTAGATCGAATTCTTCAACAACTTACACCCAAATAAGTCACTTGCATGTAAGTGAATATATCACGGAATTTTCCATAAAAAAAACTGCCGGATGGAAACAGTAAATTATGTAATAACATCAATTAAATGTGTAATAAGTTCTATTTTTTACATTACGAAAAGTTGAAGAATTATAGTTGATGAGAAACATATTTATTAACTGTAAAGGATACAATTCTTGCTGCAATTATTATAACGATTTATCATTCATATGTCGGTATATATACTATCACATAATGATTGGTATAGAACCTGTATTTGATTCAGTTCCCGATGAAAAAGAAGTCCGGGATGGATCGGTAAATAGAAGGTTTGAAACCCAATCGCAGTTACAAATCATATGTACAAGATTAATCTGGTTGCATATACATCAATACCTGTTATGGTAAAGAACAGAGAGGTAATTAACGAGCGTTGGACAAAAGTAAATGGGGAAGCATAAAACCATACGTAAAGTAGCAATTATAGGCGGCGGACCTAAAGGGATCTTTGGATTTGAACGGCTTACAGCCTGGTTAAAGATCTATCCGCAACTGGAAACAACCGAAATTCATATTTTTAACAGATCAGAATCATTTGGGGCAGGTGAAAATTACAGAACTGAGCAGCCTGGCTATCTTCTTATGAATAACCCGGTTGGTGAGATCAATATGTGGGGCGAAGAAAAACCGCCTCCTGTGGTTCCTGAACCCCTTTCACTTACGCAATGGTTATGCCA
>SKKO01000002.1 GCA_007123715.1 Balneolaceae bacterium
CCCAGGTAACCGTGATAGCACCTACCGGAACGATTGGCCTGGTAATGGATTGTGATACAACCGGAATTGAACCGGATTTTGCACTTGTAAAATTCAAAAAACTTGCTGGTGGCGGATACTTCAAAATCATAAATCTGAGTGTACCTCTTGCACTCAAAAATCTCGGATATGGAAAAAATGAGATAGAAGATATTATCAACTATGCGAAAGGTACAGGTTCTTTGAAAGGGAGCCCATATATCAACGAAAAAAGTTTAGGTGATTTAGGATTTACCGGAGAAAAACTCGCAGCCATCGAAGAGGCATTGCCCGGAAGTTTCGACATCAAATTTGCTTTTAATCACTGGAACCTGGGTGAAGATTTCTGTAAAAATGTTCTGAATATTACTGAAGCGCAGTTATCTGATTTTAATTTTGATATGCTCAGATTTCTTGGTTTCAGCAAAGAGCAAATACAGGCTGCCAACGACTATATTTGCGGAACCATGACTGTTGAAGGTGCTCCGCATATCAAGGATGAACACCTTCCTGTATTTGATTGTGCAAACAAATGCGGAAGGATCGGTACACGGTATATTTCAGCTGCCGGGCATATCAATATGATGGCAGCTGCCCAGCCTTTTATATCAGGTGCAATTTCAAAAACGATCAATCTTCCGAATGAAGCTACGGTAGAAGATTTTAAAGATGCATATATGATTTCCTGGCAAAAAATGCTGAAAGCAAATGCACTCTACAGGGATGGATCCAAACTGAGCCAGCCTTTGAATTCAATGAGTGACGTACTCGATGAACTCGACGAAGAGGATGATGAAACTCTCGCGGCTCAGGAAATGGTTATAAAAACTGCCGAAAAAATAATCCATAAATATGTGGCAAGACGGCAAAAACTTCCATTCCGCCGGAGCGGATATACACAAAAAGTAAAAATTGGCGGTCAAAGCGTGTACCTGAGAACCGGTGAATACGAAAATGGCCAGCTCGGTGAAATTTTTATCGACATGCATCGTGAAGGAGCTGCATTCAGGAGCCTTATGAACTGTTTTGCCATCGCCATTTCCCTCGGTCTGCAGCATGGTGTACCGCTTGAAGAGTTTGTGGATGCATTCGTGTTTACAAAATTTGAACCGAGCGGTATGGTCAATGGTAGTCCGCACGTGAGAATGACTACATCCATCATTGACTACATTTTCAGAGAGCTTGCTGTAACATATCTTGAACGCGACGATCTTGCGCATGTAGCTCCGGAAGACATTCTGACCAGAAAATTAAAACCTTCCGAAGAGCAGGATTTAGCTGATGAAGTAGAAAAAAAAACCATCATAAAAGAGTCAAAAAAAGTAATTGAGGGCGTGGCCGTAACCAAGGCATCTGCGAAAGGAACAGATACTGATTATGACCGGGCCAAACAACTTGGATATACAGGCGACTCTTGCCCCGAATGCGGCAGCATGACAATGATTCGCAATGGAACTTGCTTAAAATGCATGACTTGTGGGTCGACGACAGGCTGTTCTTAGTGGATAACCGCACTTAGTGCCGGTTATGATTGACATGTAATGTCATTAAAACCCGCCGGTTAATTGCCGGCGGGTTTTTTTTAAGTGTTTACTATATCGCTAATGTCAGGCTTTTCAGGTTTGTTTGGGAATAGGATTTGATGTGGATACAATCAACTGAAAATATACATCCAGAAGCCTAATTTTAAAGATGTAATTCGCGATGTAAAACGGATAATCTCATTCAATTACCAAATCATGATATGTTGCCACAGAGTGCATATATGATCTCATTGTCAACAACAAAAGTAGAGATCAAAAAGTCTCAAACGCGAATTCCGCATAGTGAGACGATACAAATCTATATCCAACTAATTTGGTAGTACTTCCATGAAAATTCTTTACATATTTCCACATCCTGATGATGAATCATTTGGTCCGGCTCCTGCAATATCTGCGCAATTGCGACAGGGTAACGAGGTTTATTTGCTAACACTTACTAAAGGAGAGGCGACAAAGGAACGGTTTAAATTGAATGTCAGTAAAAGTGAGATGGGAGAGATTCGATACAGAGAAATGTTGTGCGTGGAAAAAGTACTTGGACTCACCGGAATGACTGTACTGGATCTGCCGGATAATGAACTCAAAAAAATGGATCCAATCGATATTGAGGAAATTATTATGGAACATATCGAAATAATAAAACCGGATATCCTGATTACCTATGCCGTTCACGGTATCAGCGGCTTTCATGATCACCTGGTGACGCATGCGGTAGTAAAGCGCGTATATTGCCAGATGAAAAAAAATAAACAGAAATATCCGCGTAGATTGGCATTCTTTACAAGAAAGGGAGAAGTGAATATGAAAGGAAAATTCCGGCTTGAAGCTTCCACTGAAGATGAAATAGGGTTTATAGAAACTTGTAATGATGAAGATATGGAGAGGTTCAGAAGGGCATTGGATTGTTATGAAACCTACAGGGAAGTAATAGAAGCAAGCAATGTGAAAGAAATTGTGACAAATGAGGTTCCCTTTGAAATATTCGGTGAGGATTTGAAATCTCGATTGGTATCAGTTACCGAGGACTTATAACCCATGCATCAGCATGTGAATCAATTATCCCTGTTATTGAATTGCTCTCCGGCCTGGAACCAAATATCCGGATTTAAGCTGAAATCAGGAAAGTAATTATCTTCAAAATGCACCGGGTCACACATGGTGTCGGTCCAAATGTTATTCTGTTGACGAATACTGCCTTTTATCCAAAAAGATCTGTTATCTCTTACCAAATGATGATCGCATGGAAATGGTTCGCTATAGTTTGCAGAGTAGAAAGCAACATTACTGAATTCCCATTCCCGGCTATACAGGGTGTTTTCTATAACGGTAATATTTTGACCGCCGGCTATACCAATTCCCACCTGTCCCGGATTAACACCTACGTTACCCATTGCAACTTGATTCGCACCTCCACCGTCACCCAGCATGATAAATGATCCGTACTTATCATTACCGTGACCGCGTGCACGATTAAATTTAACAATGATAGGACTCTCAGGTGCTCCGAAAGATTTATAGAGTGAAATCCAGTCGACAACATCAGTAGCCTCACCGCGCAGGTAATCACCCACACGTTCCATAGCATTATAACTGATTTCGATATTGCTGCCTTGGCATTTGTCCAGTTGAATAAAATTCCTTCCGATATTTACTCCTGAATTATCTCTGATCAAAACAGGTCCTGTACAGTCTGTGTGCAAAATACCTGAGGTGACCCTTGTAATGAAATTATCTGTGATGGTAATATTTTCAATATTATTTAACCGAATGGCCGCATGCATCTCACCATCACCTGAGCCTGAATCTTTAATAGTAAGTCGTCTAAGAATGACATTCTGACCACCGCTAAAAAAGATGCCATTGTCAATATAATTTCTGATTTCAATACCCTGTATGGTTACATTTACTGCTGTGCCGGTAAACGCTTCCGAAACTTCATCAAGGCCGTCCATTATAGCTCCGTTTTCACCTATCCAGACGTTACCGGTTTTGGGATTTCGTACCTGCTTACCGAGATGCACTCCTGATCTGACCAGAAATACGGTGCCTTCAGGGTACACATCATTCGCTGTCTGGAAATTATCTCCAACTTCAAGTATAATCTGATTGGAAGCTGCATTTTTACACCCTGTAAAAACAACCACAGACAGAATTAGCAATAAAAGATGTGAAATCCATCTTTTCATTTAACTATTACCCCTTACGTGTTGACCAGATTAAAATGTTGTACCTATAATGAAAATGAAGAACAACAAATAACTGAAATTTATATTTTGTTTGCAAGTTTAAACTGTCAAAAAAAATAATATATCAGCCTGATCTCTATCAATCTTGAATTATTTTTTTATACCAAATTCTTATACAATCTACCATAAATCTTTTGGGCAGTAAATTGATACAAAAATTAGTTTACTATCACTCACTCTATCTGAAATATAATTAAAATAATGATGATATGCTCAGACTCTTTCAGAGTATAATTTATCCACGATGAACATATGTGGCAGTGTGAGTACACTGATTACAATGAACATCAGAATGAGAAGCTTATCTTCCATGGCTGTTACATTATTTAATGCATACAATATCATGAGTCCAAAAACCGAGAGAAATGTAAATGGTAAGGACAGCTTGTAAAAATTTGCGATTGTTAACTTTTTCTTTCTCCGCTTGAAAAATTGCTGCATCTCATAAATGTGACCCGCTGAATGCCAAACAGCAAAATAAATGGCGAATCCTGTTAAGGGTCCGCATATGGCAAATAAAAGCAGGATCAGAATAAAATCTCCAAAAAAGTTAATTGGCTTTCTGATTTCTTTATTTACCGTTAGAAACATTGAGTAAATCAGATACAATATGGCAATTAAAGAAAATAGTGGCCAATCAGACTGCGGAGTAAAAGCAAGTCCTGCTAAATCAGTGCCGGTTGCCTGTGAAATAATGGGTAATGAAACACTGGTATCGGAAAACAGGATCATTCCAATGATGAAAAGTCCACGGATTAAATAACCCGGAGGATTTTTTTTGCCAGATATCAAGTAGTCTTCCATATCTGCCTGCCCAAAGTGATAAACAGATATTAAAAGGAACAGCATCATACCGGCAATGGGCGCCCATACCCACAGTAAACCTACCATCAACATGATCAGCAGGTAGGTACTGTAAAAATATATATGTCCTTTGATACTCTTATCAGTATCAAACAGCTCAGCTGATATGATGTGATCAATGGCGCCATGTGGTATTCCGATCAAAAAAACTGAAGCTAGAACTAAATAAGGTGCAATCATTCTGTTGATTTCCGGTGAAATGATTGCCGGAATCATAAAGACAACAGAAATAGTACAGGCAATTATGAGAAATGAAACAGATGATCTGAACACCTTATGCCCCCGTAACTATCCGGTGTTTCATTTTGTAAATTGACCTGAAAAAAGGCATGTATGACAATTTGGAAAAAATGCTCAATTCTTGGAAGAAATTAGTTTTTTCGTCAAGAAATTGAAGGATCCGATCGAAATTATTCTTTTTGAATAAGTCCCGGAAAATTTTGACAGAAATATCCACCTCATGCTTCAGCAGGTATAACAGTATGATATCATAGACCCGAAAACGGTAGTCGGATGCTTTTATATGAGGAACTTTTCCACCTTTTTCCAGTGCTGCGACAATGATTTTGCTCATTTCATGCAATCTTGTAAATGTATAACCGGTTGTTGGTTTGGTAAACCCTCCAACTGTTCCCGTATTCATAACCCTGTTACAGTACCATTGCTGATAGACTCTGTCTTCCATGGGAATGGCACCTTTTTCAACTCTTGTGATTGTATACTGGCCTCTTTCAAGCCCGAACTCTTCATGTATGTAATGCTCAAGAGCATCTTCGTAAATATGGGTATCAAGCAGATTCCCTGAAAATAAGGTGTATTCTATCAGCGCTTTTCTTTTTGTAAAAGGCAGTACATAGAAAAAGGTAACCCCATTTTCCTGAGATGTATTAAAATCCATCAGCGTAGCGGTATCAGGGTCAAACAGGGCTTCGTCAGTTTCAATTTCCCATCCAATAAAATGCTGTAGTAGTGACGAATCAACTTTGGCATCGTTGTAATCCCGGGGACGTAGTACACTTTGAAAGACCCACTTACAATCGAAAGTCCCGGCAGAGGTTATAACTGAAGCGATTTCACCATTCGAAGTGAAATCCACAATTTCAGCTTCCAGAAATGTGATGTTTTTATCTAAAGATGCACGTTCTAAAATTTTCGTGGAATAGTCTAAGCTGCGCACACAGTGATAATGATACTCTTTCAACTGCTGCCGGTAAGTATTTCCAAATGCGGAAAAAGTAAGGGTTTCCCATTCGTGATAGATGAAATCATTTATTGTCAAATTTCCCTTATCCCAGAAGCACCATGTTTTACTGTTATCAGGTTTCAGTGATTTATCTACAACCAGAATGTTGAATTTATCGGATAATCCTGAATCCAATATGTACAGAAGAAGCGTAAGGCCTGCCGCTCCGGCGCCTGCAATGGCAATATCGTAATCGTTTGAATTTGAATTGACCATAACTATTAAAGAAAATAAACTCCGTTACTTTCAAAGTAACGGAGCTTTGCCCCAAAGAACAGTCTCAAATATAGGAATGATTATACATTGCAGTACAATCTGACTATTCATATCTGATGGTGAAAAACCCGCATTTAACATATTGCGTTCATTATTCAGTGTTTTATTCTGTATCTGAAAAGTTGATATCCACTTTGAGGAACAGAAGGGAATAAAAGAGCTGGCTATTTTAACCCTTCCAGATCGGAGTATCGTTTACGTTTGCGGATAAAGTAATCAAACACAATCAGCCGGGGATATACAAGTTGCCCCGGGGTTTTAATTGTGAATTTATTTTTCATTTCTTTTCTGATCCTGATATAAGCGCCAAGCCTTCCATAAAAGGAAAAATGAGCTGCGACAATGGCGAATGTATTTTTCGGTTTTCCAAGTAATAATTCCCGAATACCCGCGACCCCGTCGAGCAGCAACCGAATAAAAATTTTAGAAAAAATGAATCTGTCAAGATTTTTAACCAGCATCAGAAGGCTGTTTCTATAATTATAATAAGTCTTTTTGGAGGAATGGGCATTAAGTGACCCGCCTCCGAGGTGGTATACTACGCTTGAAGGCTGAACAGATACATTTGCACCCATTTTAAGGCACCTCCAGCAGAGGTCAATTTCTTCCATATGAAATTCGAACTCTTCATCAAAACCTCCTGAATGCAGAAACAAATCCTTACGTATTGCGAATGCAGCACCTGATGCCCAAAAAATAGGTAATTGCTCGTCATATTGCCCCTCATCTTTTTCAAGGTGATCGAAAATCCGGCCTCTGCAAAAGGGGTATCCCAGCCGGTCGATCATCCCGCCGGATGCACCGGCGTACTCAAAAAAACGGGGTTTTTCGTACGACAGGATTTTGGGTTGTACAATATCAGTATTTTCAACCTGGAACGCTTTATCCAGTTCAGATAACCAATCCGGATCGGTTTTTACATCATTATTTAAAAATACAAGGATCTCATTTTCCGCATATTTTACGGCCATATTGTTGCCACGGGCATACCCGTAATTATTGTCATAAGTAACAATTTTACATGAGGGATATGTATCCCGAACCCAATCGGCTGAACCGTCATCTGAAGCATTATTGGCAAGAATCACTTCAAAGTTGGGGTAGTTGGAATGAACTACCGAAGGCAGGAATGTTTTCAAGTGATGCAGTGCATTCCACGTTACAATGATGACACTAAAAGAGTTGTTCAAATTCACTTAAATTTTTTAGCTTGTGGGATAATATAGATTCCGGGAGCTATAATTTACCATAACGCGTTCCCTGTTATCTGCCATATTTAAAAATCCCGGTATATTCATGATTAAGATAGGGCTTATATCAGACACTCATTATTATCTTGATCCACAAATTAAGGAATATTTTGCCGACAGGGATGAAATATGGCATGCCGGAGATTTTGGTAATATTGAAATAGCAAGTGAACTTCAGAATATTGCACCTTTGATAGGGGTGTATGGAAATATTGACGGACAGGATATCCGCAATGAGTTCCCGCTTCATCAGCGACTAAACAGAGAGGGGCTTGATATATGGATTACGCATATCGGTGGCATTCCTGGCCGTTACTGTATCCCTATCCGTGAAGAAATTGATACAAATCCACCGGATCTTTTTATTTGCGGTCATTCACATATATTGAAAATTGCACGCGATCATTCGCTTGGTAAAATGATTTACATGAACCCGGGTGCGGCAGGCAGGCAAGGATTTCAGGTGTTCAGGACAGTGGTTAGGTTTTCTATTGATCAGGGCCGGCTAAAAGATGTGGAAGTCATCAATCTTGGAAAAATGGGGGAGTGAAATTTTTTCAGTTCTTTTGCCACGAAGATATTGCCACGAAGGCACGAGGACACCAAGTTTGTTTAGTGTCATTTTTAATATGGTGTTATCCGGTTTTGGGGTGTACCGTCGGTAGGCTCTATGGGGTAGTATTTTTTCATGGGACTGTATGGAAAAGGAAAATTTTACATCTTTGGTTTTACTGCGAAAAATTGAAAATAATTGTATAAAAAAAGTGCCAGGGAATTTTGCAAGCCATCTTACCTAATAATAAAATGTTATTCATGTTTACGAATTATACAGCAATAGATTAGGTGTTCAGTTTAATTTATTCACGACCCTTTTTAAGGGTATTTTTGTGATTAAATACCTGAAATAAATCATAAAAAAAGTTTTTAACAACTTTTATAATTGGTAGCGCTTTGTTATTATACTAAATATATATGGCTTACTTACTATTTTCATCTCATTATATGTTCCTGATTTATTTTTGTACATAATGCGAAGTTCGTCCTTTCACTATCTGCTATTTATAGTGTGGCTTTGTGTATGTATTAGATCAGGCTCATAAATATTGATGATATAATTTTTTGAGTATTTCACTTATAAATCTTAACCAAAATCATAACTACAGGGATTAGTATGAAAGACAAACAGCTACGGAGTTATTTTCTCCCGGTTGAAGGCATTCGCTCCCGTTTTCAAATATTTTTAAAAACGGGAATGTGTCTTCTGCTTGCTCTTGCGATACATAGTGTTGCATTTGCACAACAACAGATAGAAATCACCGGCGTGGTGTCTGCACCTAACGGTGAAACACTACCAGGTGTAAGTGTGGTCATTGAAGGTACAACCACGGGAACCGCAACCGATGTAAACGGTGAGTATACTATCACTGCTCCATCAAACGGTGCTCTTATTTATTCTTCAATCGGCTACATCACACTACGTGAGGCCATTAATGGCCGGTCAGTTATCAATGTGCAATTAGTGGAATCTGTTGCGCTACTGGATGAACTGATTGTAACAGGATATACCACCCAGAGAAGGGCAGACATTACCGGAGCGGTTGCAACCGTAAACGTGGAAAGTGCCGCAAGGCAAACCACGTCAAGCGTGCTTCAGCGGCTTAGCGGACGGGTATCCGGTGTAACCGTTGACGGCGGCGGGTCGCCCGGCGCAAGGAGTACGGTTCGGATCCGGGGTATCAGCTCTTTCGGTAACAACGAACCTCTCTATATTATCGATGGAACTCCCGTTCAGGATTCGTTTATGAATTTTCTGAACCCGAATGACATCGAATCCATCCAGGTACTGAAAGACGCTTCCGCAGCCTCTATCTATGGGTCACGCGCCAACAACGGTGTTGTGATTATCGAAACCCGAAAAGGCCGTGCAGGTGCACCTGAAGTATCAGTCGACATTCGTACAGGTATTGCTTCACCGGTAAACGGTTACGACAGCTTCCTGATTCTGGATGCATTGGAGTATCATGAAGTTGTACGGCGTGCGCATGTGAATGCGAACCTTGCCGTACCAACAAACATTTATGGCAACCCCAATAGCCCGTCCATACCCAATTACGTCTGGCCAAATGACGGTACGAATCAAACCAATAATCTGGGTGCCTTTGGCATTAGTGAGACTGACTACGCCTATGAAAACAGCAACAGAATCATTACGCCAGGAAGTGCAGGAACCAACTGGTGGGATGCCGTTTTCGGAACAGGTTTAACCCAGGATTACAACATCGCAGTAAGGGGTGGCGGAACCGGTAACAGATATAATGTTTCCTTTAACTATTTCGACCAGGAAGGTACTGCTGCTTATAACACATACCAGAGGGGAACGATCCGGTTGAACACCGAGTTCGACATCGGACGTGTAACCATTGGTGAGAACATCGCATTTACAGTGCAGGAAACAATTGGCGGCCTTGCAGGCGATGGACTGGGTGAAGGAAATATTATTGGTAAAAATATTCTCTCTCAGCCGGTTGTACCTGTTCGTGATATTGGCGGTAATTTTGCTTCCGGTAAAACTACCGGTCTGGGTAATAATACAAATCCATTAAAGATAGCATGGGCTGGCAGGCAAAACCCTTCCAGAAGTGTTACAGCCTTCGGTAATGCGTTTGCCAGGGTTAACCTGATGGATAACCTTGTTGCCAATACACGGTTTGGATTTAATGTATCGCAGGGTTCCTTCAGAGGCTACAGCATGAGAACTCCTGAAAACAGTGAACCGACACTAACCGACGGTTTCTTTGAATTACAAAATCAATTCACAGAATGGACATGGAGTA
>SKKO01000188.1 GCA_007123715.1 Balneolaceae bacterium
ATCCACAGAGTATTAATGTAGAGGAACTGGTTAGAGAACGTTCCGATTATTCGCCCATCGGCAATTTAAGACTCAAATCGATATATCCCGTTATCCAGGGTTATAAAGATTATGCGGCTGGCGGCCTCAGGTTTAATTTCAGTGATTACCTGCGAATGCATAATCTCGGTATTACAGTCTCATGGTCACCACATTCTAACGTACCCAATGATGAAGCGTTTCACGGTTCATTTTTATACGAAACCAACAGGTGGAATTTCTTTGGCAACTATAACGGAGCCGATTTTTATGACTTATTCGGGCCTACGAAGCGCAGCAGGAAAGGGTATTCTGCAGGCCTTGGATATACCCATGCATTCGTTGAGGAAGTAAACCGCAACCTGAATGGAAACCTTACAGCCGTATATTATGGCGGAATGGAAAGGTTACCGGAATTCCAGAACATTATTACATCTTTCGATCAATTTGTTGCGCTGTCGGGGCGTCTTACCTATGAGGCCCTTTTAAACTCGCTTGGTGCTGTGGATTATGAAAAAGGGATACGCTGGGAATTAATGAGCTACAATAATTATGTTGAGGGAACGCTTTTTCCGCGAATCAACCAAAATTTTGATTACGGAATAGCACTGCCTGTACGTCATGCGTCGTTGTGGTTTCGTTCATCTGCCGGAATCTCATTTTCGCCCCGTGAAGAACCATTGGGAAATTTTTATTTTGGAGCATTCGGCAATAACTGGATCGATCACATGCAAACCCGGAGATACCGGATGCACTATTCATTTCCCGGTGCAGAACTGAACGAAATTGCCGGCACCAACTATGGCAAGCTGATGGCTGAACTTGCCCTTCCGCCTGTAAGGTTTAAAAGGGTTGGATTTATGAACTACTATGCTAACTGGGCACAACTCAACCTGTTCAGCTCCGGGCTTGTCACCAATTTAGACCACACTGAGACACGCCGGCGATTTTACAATGCAGGCGCCCAGCTGGATATCCGTATGGTAGTGTTTTCAATTCTTGAATCAACACTTTCATTTGGATACGCATCGGCCTGGGATTATGATAACAGGAACAGGTCAGATGAATGGATGATTTCCCTTCGTCTTCTGAGGTAAAAATTCCGGAACGTACTAAATAAGTATCATTGATTTGACTATCTATTCTATACTTGAACTAATAGTGGCATTTCTGCCCATTCTGCTGTTTCTGTTTTTTATGAAACTGATCGATAGTTTTAAACTTGTTACGATCAAACAAACCTCGCTGGCAATGATTACAGGCGGGTTAGTGGCTATTCTTGTCATGTTTTTAAATTATCGGTTATTTACTTATCTGGGAATCAGTCCGTTTGATTTTTCAAGATTCATTGCACCGATAACCGAAGAATTCTTCAAAATTCTATTCATTATTTATCTCATAAGGGCAAAAAAGGTGGGATTTATGGTAGATGCAGCCATAGTTGGTTTTGCAGTAGGTGCTGGCTTTGCAATTATTGAAAACATCTATTATATGAGGGTATTAAGTGGAGCTGATATTGTAACATGGTTTGTGCGTGGGTTTGGAACCGCTGTAATGCATGGGGGCGCAACGGCTATTGCGGCGATGATCAGCAAGGATATCAACGACCGAAAAACCTGGCCGGCATTTTTGATTTTTACTCCTGGTTTTTTAGCCGCTGTATTACTTCACTCTCTATATAACCAGTTTTTACTTCCGCCAATAACCATCACTCTCATTATTTGTATTACGCTTCCGCCGCTTGTGTATCTTGTTTTCAAAAAAAGCGAAGAAAATACCCGTCAGTGGTTGGGCACCGGGCTCGACAGCGACATGGAAATGCTCCGTTTACTGCTAGCCGGCAATATTTCTGAAACGAGAATCGGCAACTATCTGACATCGATTCAGGAAAAATTTCCGGCAGTAATAGTAGGGGATATGATCTGTTATCTTCGTGTCTATCTTGAACTATCCATCAAGGCAAAGGGAGTGTTGATCATGAAAGAAACCGGCTTTGACCTGCCACCTGATCCGGAAATCAAAGCACAGTTTGAAGAACTATCATTTTTAGAAAAGCATATCGGTAAAACCGGGATTTTAGCCATTCAGCCGATGTTGAACATCAGCAATACCGACCTGTGGCAGCTCTATATGTTGCAGCAAGGGTAGAGCGGGCCGGGCGTGATTTTTTAAAATGCTTTCAGATCTCAGGGTAAACTGTACCAATTAGGATAATTGATATCCGATTTTCGATATCCGATTGCAGATATGCGAAGTATCCGGGATCGAAAATCGCATATCATCCAAACGGGAATTTGATATTCAATACTCAAAGACCCCATCATTTTCGGAAAAGTGCCAGCCCGGTGCCGAGGGCTTTTACCCATCCAAAGAGTCCAGTATATTCAGGTACGACTCATACCGGCCCGGATCGATTTTCCCCTGGCTGTAAGCCTCTGCAACTCCACATTCCGGTTCATGATAATGCGTGCAATTGTAGAACTTACAGTGTTCTCTTGGCTCAATCATTTCCGGAAAGAAGAGGGAGAGTTCACTTTTTTCAATGTTAACGATGCCGAACTCACGAATTCCCGGTGTATCCACAATATACCCTCCGGTCTGTAGGGGAACGAGTCTTGCAAACGTGGTGGTATGTTTTCCTTTCTGTGAATAGGATGAAATTTCACCTGTTTTGAGGTTAAGAGCAGGATCGATAGCATTCAGCAGGCTGGTTTTACCAACACCTGAAGGGCCGATAAATACAGAAGTTTTGCCCTCCAGATTTTTTGAAAGCGTTTCAAGTGAAGCTGCATCTTTCACAGAGGTGTTTAGAACGGGATACCCCAGGGATCTGTAGAGTTCCGTAATCATTTCGATAAAACCGGCCGCTTTATGGCTTGCCAGATCCATTTTGTTTATCACAATACCTGCAGGCACTTCGTAGGCTTCACAGGTTACGAGGAAACGATCGGTGAACCCGGTGTTTAGCTTGGGTTCTTTTACCGATTGAACCACCCATGCACGGTCAATATTGGCCACAAGAATCTGTTCGCCGCGTCTTCCGTGAGTTGCCATTCTCGGGATATAGTTCTCACGTTCTTTTATTTCGCTGATGACTCCGGTTCCGTCTTCGTTCGCCTTGATTTCAACAATATCACCAACCGCAATTGGATTTGTTACTGCTTTTATTTCTAGCCGAAATTTTCCGGGAAGGGTGCATTCAACGATTTCACCCCCTTTAACGGCTACTTTATACCACTTGCCGGTTGATTGTATGACGCGTCCGGATGTAGTCATTTACGTGGTATATTCTGCATTAATTCGAACATATTCGTAGGAAAAATCGGAACCCCACCCAACGGCCTCACTTTCGCCCTGGTTCAGATCTATGACAATGATAATGGTGGAGGAGATCATGGTTTTCCGTAATTTTTCACGAACATCGGCTACGGGCTGACCCTGCCTCAATACCGGGATCATTTTATTCATGTCAGTACCTATAAAAAGGTCAACTTTTTCCGGGTTAAACAGCACACCCGAACGTCCGGCTGCTGCAATAATTCGTCCCCAGTTGGGGTCAGAGCCGAAAATTGCCGTTTTAACCAAATTGGAGTTTGATACAGTGCGCACAATCTGCCGGGCATTAGATTCGGATTTTGCTCCTTTTGTTCGGTATTCAACCAGTTTAGTGGAACCTTCACCATCAGAAATAATCAGTTTAGCAAGATGAGTGCATAATTTTTCGAGGTGCGAAAGGAAGAGATCATAATTGGCATCTTTTTCGGTGATAATCTCGTTGCCTGCTTTACCATTACACATGACTGCAACCATATCGTTTGTGGAAGTGTCTCCGTCAACAGTGATCATATTGAACGATTTGTCAACGGCAATACGCAATGCTTCATCCAGCAATTTGGGATCAATGGCAATATCACTAACGATAAAAGCGAGCATTGTGCCCATGTTGGGATGAATCATTCCGGATCCTTTCGCAATTCCAGCCATATTAATCTGGATACCATCAGCAGTAAAAGAAGTAAATCCTTCTTTTGCGAAAGTGTCTGTGGTAAGAATGGCATTTGCTGTCAGTGATCCGGCAATTTCACGGTTCGAGAGCTTTTTTACACTTTCTCGGATTCCTTTTACTACTTTTTCGGTCGGAAATGGTTCCCCGATTATTCCGGTAGATGCGATAATAACGGATTCTTTTGGGATGTTTAATTCTTTTGCTGCTGTTTCTGCCATTGCAACCGCACCTTTCCAGCCTTCAATCCCGGTACACGCATTGGCGTTACCGGAATTCACCACAAAAGCCTGCGCAGTTCCGTCCTTAATGTGTTCACGGCTAAGTTTGATCGGTTCAGCGCAAACAATATTAAGAGTAAACACAGCAGCAGCAGATGCGGGAACTTCAGAGAATATGAGGGCAAGATCCCTCCGTTTGGATTTGATTCCCATGTGTGAGCCCCAACAGGTAAAGCCCCGAACGTGTGTAATATTATTTAACATAGGTTATGCAACATTATAATTTATGAAGAGATGAAAAATTTGATGGGTGGTGATGTATTCAAGGCTTTTATAAGAAAGCCTATCCAAAGAGATATTATGATACCCGCCTGCCGGGAGGGGTTGGGCAGACCGGTGACATCGGGTTGCGAAGGCGCAAAGATGCTGTTGTGGGTATGTTGCTTGATTTGTTTTTCATAATACTGACAGATGATAACAAAAAACATCTAAATTCTCCCAAATTTTTTTCGGATACTTTGATCAGGGATTCAGGGGTATATATCTGAGGCCGGTTGCTTCAATCATTCCGAAAATAATATTCATATTTTGTACGGCCTGGCCGGCCGCACCTTTCATCAGGTTGTCAATCGTTGAAACGGTTACGATTTTGTTTGTTCTTTCATCATACGTTGCGAAAATATCACAATAATTGGATCCTCGAATGTTTTTTACAGACGGAGGTTCATCGAATACACGTACGAAATGTTCTTTTTCGTAAACTGAGTAATACAACTCCTGTACCATGTCTTTACTCACCGGCTTTTTGGGTGTGCTGTATGTTGTAGTAAGGATACCACGGTCAATAGGCAAAAGGTGCGGTGTAAAGAGTACTTCAGTTGAGTAACCGGTATAATTTTGAAGCATGCTTTCAATTTCGGGTGTATGGCGATGTCTTAAGAGTGAATAGGCCGAAAAATTACCGAATACATTGGGAAAATGAAGCCCCTGCTTGGGTTTGGCTCCGGCACCGGTGACACCCGATTTTGAATCCACAACAATAGATGTTGGATTGATAAATCCCTGTTTAATGAGCGGTGCAAGGGCAAGGATGGCTGATGTGGGATAACAACCCGGGTTGGCTACCAGGCGCGCATTCCGGATTCTGTCACGGAATAGTTCAGGCAGTCCGTATACAGATTCTTGCATATATTCAGGGGCGATATGCTGATTGCCATACCACTCTTCATAAATTCCCTGCGAAGCAAATCGAAAATCACCTGATAGATCAATCGTTACAAATTTACCGGTTCCGTGTTCTTTTACGAAATTCATGGACACACCGTGTGGCAATGCAAGAAAGACCAGATCAACTTCATAATTGCCAATATCCTTTACTGATGTAATCCTTATATCTACCGCATCCAGCAGGTGAGGGTGAACATCCGTTATGTTTCTGCCTGCCTGGCTTTCACTTGTAACAAATTCTATCGTAACATCCGGATGGTGGGCGAGCAGCCTCACCAATTCTGAACCTGTATATCCTGTTGCCCCTACAATTCCAACTTTATATTTAGGCATTCTTTTCCACTTCTTTAATAGATTCAACGAGTACATCTACGATAGTATCGATCTCTTCTTTGCTGATGATGAGAGGCGGTACCAAACGGATCACATTTCCTGATGCGCAGTTTGCAAGTACCCCTCTTTTCATCATTTCCTGAATAACAGCGGCACCCGGAAACGAAAGTTCCACGCCTACCATCAGTCCTTTGCCACGCACATCTTTAATGGCAGTCCAGTTACTGGACTGATCTTGCATACGGGTCATCAGGTAATTTCCGCGAACACGAGCCATTTCACAAACATTTTCATCCTCAATCACACTGAGGGTTTCAAGTGCAACTGCGCATGCAAGAGGATTGCCGCCGAAAGTTGTTCCATGGTTTCCATGCTCGAAAGCTGAGGCAAATTTTTCTTTCGCAATTACAGCCCCGATCGGAAATCCTGAACCGAGCGCTTTTGCAAGTGCCACTACATCGGGTTGTATGCCGTAATGTTCCCAGGCAAACATTTTACCTGTCCGGGCAATCCCGCATTGTACTTCGTCAAGAATCAGCGGGATATCAAATTTGTCGCATAATTGACGTGCCTTTTCCATGTATGGCTGTGTAACTTCTATAATACCGCCTTCTCCCTGAATTGGCTCAATAATAATTCCGATGGTTTCATCGTTAACACTGGCCTCCAATTCTTTAACGTCATTTATTAGTATTTTTTTAAATCCTGAAGGCATCGGATGAAAACCGGCCTGGTATTTATCTTTACCCAGGGCAATTGTCCCAAGTGTCCTGCCGTGAAAAGAATTGTCCATTGAAATCATAACACCGGTTTTGCCTTTATTGGCGGCATATTTTCTGGCGATTTTTACAGTACATTCAATGGCCTCTGCACCGCTATTGCAGAAAAATGCCCGGTCAAGGCCCGAAAGTTTTACCAGCTTTTCTGCCAGATCACTCTGAGGTTCGTTGTAAAAGAAATTGGAAACATGAATCAGTTTTTCAGCTTGCTTTTGTATGGTTTTAACGATTCGCGGATGGCTGTGACCAAGGCTGTTTACCGCTATCCCGGCAAAGGCATCGATGTACTCATTTCGTTCATCATCCCAAACTTTAGAGCCTTTTCCTTTTACAAGTGCGATGGGGAATCGGCCATAAAGATCAAAATGATATTTATCGGCTTTCTTTTTTGCCGGTTGCTTTCCAAAAACGGATTTAACAGTCTTGAATATTTTTCCGGTAATATTTGATGCCATGGGAATGATATAAGGTTGAAAGTGTATAAAATTTATTGATCTGAAATAGGTAAATTTCACATAGATTTAGCCATAGAGTCACAGAAAAACCCGGAATAATCCACGAGATTCCTCACTGTTGTGGCATTCAAAAAATGGTTGTTCCAGTTTCATCATCTGTAAGTAAAATACGCAATAATTCATCTTTCTTTGTACCATTTATAATATGAGATGATTTCACGCCTTTTTTAATAGCAATCAGGCAGGCATCTATTTTAGGAATCATTCCTCCCTGTATGATTGTACCGTAGAGTGATGTTGCCTGTTTCTGAGGCAGTATGTGAATAATCGATTCCGGGTCAGACACATCCGCGAGTAGCCCGTCAATATTTGTAAGAGCGATAAATTTTTCGGCATTCAATGCACCGGCAAGATGAGCTGCAAACATATCTGCATTAACATTATAGCTGTGTCCGTCCTGTCCCGCCGAAATGGGGGATACGACAGGCAAATATCCGGAATCAAGTAACGTATTGATTAGCAATGGATCCACTTTTTCAACATCTCCAACAAAACCAAGGTCCAGCTCCTTAACTGAATATTCACCTTTCTCAATGTGGATTCGTTTTATTGCCAATACCATATGCGCATCTTTTCCCGATATACCCACAGCTCTGACGCCCTTACTGTTAAGCAGTGATACGAGCTCCTTATTCACCCCTCCGCTCAGTGCCATTTCAATGAACCGGATCGAATCACCATCGGTTTTCCTGTGCCCGCCCACAAATTCGGAAGCAATACCCATTTTATCCAGGATCTGTTTGATTTCTATACCACCGCCGTGCACAAGAACCGGCAAAGCTCCAAGGCTATGAAGATGAGTAACTTGCTCAATGATTAAATTTTTGACATCATTATCGGTTAGAGCGTTCCCTCCAACCTTTATGAGGAAAACCTTTCCCTTTAAAGCCGCAATATTTTTAGGATTCGGTATAAAGGCATGGGTTTCGGCCGTCTTCTGATTCAGATTATTTTTCAATGGAATGAATAAGTCAATAACGTTAGTTTATAAAGTAATGACGTTTTACTGTCGAATATATATCGAACTGAACTTCATCATTTACTGAACCAAAATAAAGAAAAAATCAGGTCAATTTTAATAATGATCATGTGTTCATCATTTTGAAACAATTTCAATAGATTTTTATGAGCCACAATTTCTTCCCTCACCCTTCTTTCATTTTTCTTTTTACAGCCCTTTTAATCTCGCTTCTTACAATTGTTTCCTGTAATGAAGACACAAATTCTGCATTAGAGTTTGAACCAGAGCCGGCTATTGGCAGTTTTCTTGTCACAGGCACGGTAAACCGGGAGGTAAGCGGAGAAGCGACATTCCAGATTAAAACTCTCAACAATACCACCGCTCTTGAAATCATCATTTTAGATGAATTTACAGATGAATTCCAGCTTGATTTATTTCTGACTTACCAGGGTGACGGACAAATTCCGGGTACAGGAACTTACAGTATCGGTGGCGACCCCGATGAAACCGATATTTTCAGGGCCTATCTCACATTCTTTGGGAGTGGTTTTGGGGATGGGGTTTTATTTAGTACAGATTTATTGGATGATGCCGGATTACTGGTTATCACAGAATCAACTGCTGAACGTATTTCCGGAACTTTTCAATTTGAAGCACAGACATTTGATTTACCAGGAGATGAGCCTGCTTTCATTGCCATCCAAAATGGAGAATTTAGCGCAGTATCGGATATTATTTCAAATCTTTGAATCTCCAGTAAAGGTTTTCAGAAGGTGAGTTGAGATTACTCTTGGAATCACCTTTTAATCATTGGAGTAGAAGTGATCTTTTTAAACAGTATATTTGATAAAGTTTTCCGGCCTATCATCTGAACCGATTCTGTCGATTGCATCAAGAAGTATATTGATTACATGGCTCATCGTAAGTCCCCAGATACTTACGATCATCAGTAGAGCGGGCAACAAAATGAATGGTAAAATGATCTCAAAGTTGCTACTGCCGCTACTTCCGCCGATCATCAGATAGAGTATTAGCACTGCCAAAGCAAACAGAACGGCTGCAATACAGGCAATACCGATTTTCTTCTTCAGTTTTTTGGCAGGTCTGGCCCCAAACAGCTTGTTGCGAAAGTAACCGATAACCCAGCCGAGCAGTGCAAGAACTCCCCATATTTTGAGGATCCAGGGTATAATATCATCACCGCTAAATTCCACGATACCCGATTCATTCGAAACTGTCTCATTAGCTTCCGGTTCAGATGGTGCCGGACCAAAATATTGTTCGAAATAGGGTTCTGCCCGTGTTAGCAGGGAATCAATTTCTCCCTGGAATGTTATCAGAGTCAAACCTGCTACCATAATCAAGGCAAAAGACCAGCCAATAATCATGGGTACCAGTTGTGTCCATCGAATGTAATCTAAGACCAGACCACTGATTAGTTTACCAAAAATTATAAAATCCCTGGAGAATGTCATCGAACTAATATTATGAGTTGTTTCATTTATCTATGTCTGGTCACTTAATTTGTATATATATACCATGATAACCTGTATGCCGATTTTAACAGTATGTCATAAAATCAATCTCAATAACCTGCAGATACACTTTTTTTGTCATTTATTCAATTGAATTTGATGTGCTATTCAGTTTGGATGTATAACCAAATTTACTCATTTCATCCTGAAGACCATTTTCAATCTGAGATACCTGATCATCATTTAAATAATCTGACCAGTTTTTGGTTTTTTGGGTGATAGGTTTTGATAAATAGGGATCAACTTTATAATTAATCAATCTCTTTTCACCTTCATATAGAAGATCTGTTATGAAAGGTTCATTAATGTGTGTGCAAATTTGTTTGAATTCTCTTTCGGGATTCCTGACAAAATTCTCATACTTCAGGCACAACGCATTATCAGTTTCATGCAATTCAAGTGCGTATGATGACATTTCGCGATATCTTTTTATGAATTCTGATACGGTTATGTCCAGCCAGTTGCTGTCAGGATCTCTCTGTTTTCTTATTTTATAGGATGAAAATACATCAACGGGGTGACGTACTGTGGCAATGATTTTTGAATGGGGGAAACTATTAAAGATGCGTTTATACTGGAAAAGATGACGGGGTGTTTTTTCAACTATACGTTTACAACCGCGTGCCTGCCTGGCATAAAAAAAAAATTTATTTACTACCTGTTTATTTA
>SKKO01000071.1 GCA_007123715.1 Balneolaceae bacterium
ATGTAGAGGATGTAATACAGGGATTATTGAAAGCTGCTCAGCAGGAAAAAAATGGTGTGCATACATATTTTATCAGCGGTGAGCGCGATGCTAACTGGAACCAGATCTGCGATATTGCAACTACAGTTCTGGGGAACAAAGTTACATCAATCCGAATCAAACCAGGGTGGGTAAAAAAAATTGCCGGGGTAGTTGAGACAACGGCGTCATTTTTTGGCAGTTATCCCGTTATTAACAGGGAAAAAGCGGACGAGATGGTGCTTGAGTGGACGTGCTCTCATCAAAAAGCCATTGATGACTTAAATTATTCACCCCAATTTTCACTTGAAGAAGGTATTTCACGAACTCTCAGATGGTATAAAACACACAACTGGCTGTAGATATTATGACTCAAAATTTTCTAAGAAACTTACTTATTTCATTTGCACTTATATTTGTTTTTACTCCCGCTGTCCATTCCCAGTTTATTACCGACCTGAGCCGGCAGCTTCAAATTCCCGGAATAATAAACATCAACAGCTCAGAAACCCATTTATACGCTCTCTCGGAAAGCGATGGCCTGGTTGTATTCCGTGCGTATAGTGATTCATTACAATGGCTCTACTCTTCAACAGGAATGCAGGAACGCGGGCATATTATTGAAAGTGATATTCGTTTCGCTTATCTCTATGGTAACACGCGCAGGCTTACCGTAATTGAACCTACATCTGTTCTTGGTGTCTATTCTTCGACCATTCTTCCCGCAAGGCCACTGTCCGTAAAAAGAATCGGCCTCAGCCTGTTTATCGCCATGGGCGATTCCGGACTTGGAAAATTGAGTCTTGAAACACCGGAAAGTGTTGACACCGATGTGGAATTTATCACTGAAAATTCCGGGGTTATTGATCTTGCAACAGATGGCCGCCAAATACTCTACACACTCAAAAGAAATAATGAAATTTCTATCTACGAAGTATCTGAGGAATCTGTACGACTACGGGAAAACGTACAAATCAATCGTCAGCTGAATCGGCTTTTTCTGGCTAATAACGAGCTAATTGGTTCCGACCGCAACGGAAACATCTTCCTTGTGAACTCCGATGGCAATACACGTATTCTGGCACAGACCGGTGCACCGGTTGAACGGCTCGCTCTATGGAATAACCAGCTTGTGGTAAGAACGGAAGAACAGAATGTCTGGATAGGGCCGTTTAACGGTGACTTGACCAGCTGGAAAACCGATCCAAGAGGAGGAAACTATTTCACAACATCTGAAAACAATTTGTGGTTAGCAGAATTCAATATTCTCTCACCGGTATTGAACGCTGCCGGCACAAATCAACGACAGGGGCTTGCCGCAAACCGGTCAGGAGAATTTAAACTGAGAAGTATTCCTGATGTGGTTGTTCCCTCGGGCCGCCCACTCCTGCTTCCCATCGAATTTGAACAAACCATTGATATAAGTCAGGTTGCACTAAGCTATACCGCACCTTTTGATAACGCCAGAATACGCGGGAAAACATTTTACTGGCAACCCGGCGCAGGCGATACCGGCAGGCAGGCCGTTACCATCACAGCAACTACTTCCGACGGGAGAAATGACAGTGTAACATTTAATGTGGATATCAGGCCTTTTAATGCCCCGCCGAGATTTACTCCAAACCGCCCCGTTTCCATTCCTGCAGGTGAACGTTTTGAACTGGCAATTACTGCAGTTGATCCCGATGGTATCGATCAGAACCTGATACGCTATCTTGGAGTAGATATGCCTGCCGGAGCTGAGATTAATGAAAGAACCGGTGAATTTTCATGGATTCCCAATATACGTCAGACTGGGAATCACCAATTCCAGGTAATTGCAACCGACCAGTTCGGAGCCGCTGCTTCGCAAAACTTTACAATCAATGTAATTGAGATCGATGAAGGAGAAGATGTTGAAACTGATATCTTTTAACGCAACATGATTTCTTTTTTCTCTGAAAAATTAACAGAGTGGTACGCGGCCAATAAGCGGGATTTGCCCTGGAGAAAATCTGACAATGCCTACAAAATCTGGGTTTCTGAGATTATGCTTCAGCAAACCCGTGTTGATACCGTAATCCCCTACTACGAGCGTTTTCTTGAAGCTTTTCCCACAGTTTATCATCTGGCCGCCGCAAGTCAGCAAGAAGTACTCAAATGCTGGGAAGGCCTTGGTTACTACAGCCGCGGACGCAATCTTCATCACGCTGCAAAAATGGTTGTTAACGATTTCGGTGGCAAAATACCCTCATCTTATGAAGATATCACAACATTGAAAGGTATAGGTCCCTATTCTGCAGCTGCCATCCTGAGTATTGCTTTCAACAAGAGGTTCGCTGTAGTAGATGGTAATGTTATTCGCGTGATGACCCGTTATCACGGAATTTCGGAGGACATCCGTAAAAATTCCACAAAAAAATGGGTACAGGAACTTGCTGATGAATTGATTGATGATAAACATCCGGGTGATTATAATCAGGCCGTGATGGAACTCGGCGCCCTGATTTGTACACCCAGAAATCCACTGTGTGAAAAGTGTCCGGTTTCACAAAATTGCATCTCCTTCATGAAAATGGAAACAGATATTATCCCATACAAATCCCCATCCGGAAAGATACCTCATAAGGAAATTGCCGTTGGCCTGATTGTAAATGAAAAGAATGAACTGCTGATCGCCCTCCGCCCGAATGACTCCATGCTTGGCGGCCTATGGGAATTCCCGGGCGGCAAGAGAGAGAAAAACGAAACCCTCCGGGAAACCGTGATAAGGGAATTAAAGGAAGAACTGGGTGTAGATATTGAGGTTTATTCAAAGTACCAGGATTTAAAACATACCTACTCCCACTTCAAAATTACACTTCATGCATTTTGGTGCAGAATACGAAACGGAAAGCCAAAAGCCAGAGCAAGCCAGGAGATAATTTGGGTTAGCCTTGATAACGTAGACCAATATCCTTTTCCAAAAGCAAACAGGACACTGCTCAATAATTTAAAAAAACTGGAAGATCACAATCTGAAAAGATTTATTGAAAGATGAACAATCTGCCACGGCTGCGAAAAAGATCTTTACAATCGCTTAATGACCTGAAGCCGTATCTTGATGAGATCAATAACCGGGTGGAAACTCCGGATTATATCGATAAAGATCCGGTACGGTTCATGCACATGTTTCATGACAAGCGGGATGCTGAAATTGCTGGTTTTCTCGCAGCGACAATGGCCTGGGGCCGCCGTGATATCGTTGTAGCAAAAGTGGATGAACTGCTCCGCAGAATGGACATGAACCCCTTCAGTTTTGTAATGAAATATACCCCGGCAGATTATGACCGTTTCGCCTCCTTTAAACACCGCACATTTAAACCCATAGACGTGCATGGAATTCTTCTCGGTTTGCAAAAAATCTTCAGTCTTTACCAGGATTTTGAAGCTTTCTGGGAGCATTGTTATCAAAAAGGCAAAGCACAAAAACGCCCGTTCCTGGCTGTATTTCATGAAGATTTTTTTGCGCTGTGCGAAGATTTCGAAATTCGTACACGCAAGCACATTTCAAATCCCGAAAACGGCAGTACCTGTAAACGGCTTTTTATGTTCTTAAGATGGACAATTCGAAAAAATAGCCCTGTGGATCCGGGTATCTGGGATTTTATCCCTGCGTCTGAACTGCTGGTGCCTTTTGATGTACATGTTGCCCGACAGGCAAGAAAATACGGCTTGCTTTCGCGCCGCACCAACGACTGGAAAACGGTGAATGAATTGACAGATATCCTTAAACTCATGAATCCGGATGATCCTTCACGTTACGATTACGCACTGTTTGGTATCGGTGCACTGGGCTATGAACTGCCGAGCCGGTTTATTGTAAACCGGGTTTGATGAAGAATTAACCCCCTGATAACTCATAAATCCTGGCTATCGCAAACAGCATATACCCGATTATTCCGGCTGCAAAGCCCTTTACAAAGATGAACATCATGTAACCGGTTATCCAGGATGAGAATATCCGTACCCAAACGGAAAATTTTGTGGCTCGAAAGTAGTTTTTATATATCCACAAACCTATAACCCCTGTTACAATTGCAGGAAGAGTGGTATTCATAAATGAATCGGTGAGTGGAATTTCAAGTAAAGCCCAGGCCGGAATCAATATCAAAAAAGCCACCAATGAAGCTCCAACGGTATAGCTGTTCAGTATGAGATTTGAATAGAAACTATCCATCTGATCACGGAAAAAAAACAGGCCCGGGAGTGATAACAAAGGGATAAGAAGCAAAAACATGGAAAGAGGTAAAAATTGTGTGGAGGCACGCACTGCGGCAATATCCATCCAAACAGCAAGTTCCTGAATCTGCTCATGTCCCCCGTCAACCTGCGGGGTTACCGGGTCAAAAGAAAAATCAACCAGGAACAGGTTGATTATCAAAATGACAAGAACTCCGATTAAACAAAACAGGAAAGGGTGCTGATACCCACTGTTTTCTGTATGAATAAAGGAATCCACAACATTTTGGGGATGGCTGAAAATTGCTTTAATTGTTTGTATGTATTGTCTGATCATAAAAAATTCATTGGACAGGTATTGTTAAGATATGGAAACTTATCTTTTTGATTTCATTCCTGGATCAATAAAAACCTGAGTTCAATTTGAAATTGTGATAAAAGGATACCCCCCTCCTTCATAAGTAGGGGTCTTTTGAAGCACGTAAATAATGACTTACAATCGAACTCAGGTTAAAACGGTTTTTAATTTTGAGGTACCACACGTCAACGAATGGTTCTAAAATTGGACTTTACAATTTGGCAGTGTAGAATGATCGATCAGGTTCTTTGGTCTAAAAGCTGCATCGTGTTCGAGAAATACATTATTTCTAAATTCCGATGACCTGTTCCAAAGGTATCCCACGAATTGGTATTTTCTCATTTCCCGGATTTCACCAACACAAAATAAACCTATTTGCCAGAAAATTTTTTGAGATTTGAAACTATTATTTTCTGAAAACTCTTTTTATATTACAGGTCTGTAAAAAATCAACAAATTACATTTATTATGATTGGAGTTAACGTAAAAGATAACGAAAGTATTGACAGGGCGATTAATCGTTTCAAAAAAATGGTTACACGTTCACGCATTCTCAACGAATACAAAGAGCGCCAGCAATTCACTAAGCCTTCTGAAGAAAAAAGAGAAGCGATGAAGAAGAGTGTGCGCGAAGAAAGAAGACGTCACAGAGAGAATTACTAAGCTATTCAGTGGTATTTTAGAAAAGATCTGAAATAAATGTTGCTGTTTTCACTTGTAATTCTCCATTGACGGCAGCTTTTAGTTTGGGTGCAACAGCTTTTTTCATTCCCATTTTTTCAGCTTCCCTGAGCCTCTGTTCAAGAAACGACACTTTCCTCACTTCGCCGCCAAGTCCCACTTCCCCAACATATAGCAGGCTTCCATCTGTCACACTGTCTTTAAGGCTGGAAGCAAGAGCCGATACCACTGCGAGGTCGGCTGCCGGATCCGAAATTTTAAGCCCTCCGGCAATATTAAGGTAAACGTCCTGTCCCGCAAAACTTAACCCTGCCCTTTTTTCCAGCACTGCAATCAGTAATGAAAGCCTGCGCTGATCAAACCCGCTTGCGGTGCGCTGTGGCGTGCTATAACTGCTCGGTGATACCAGCGCCTGTACCTCGATAAGAATTGGACGGGTACCCTCCATGATACATGTAATGGAATTACCACTCACTTCTTGTGTGGTGTCCGACAAAAACAATGCTGAAGGATTACTTACCTCCTCAAGCCCGCCCTCCTTCATTTCGAAAACACCCACTTCCTGGGCGGGTCCAAAGCGGTTTTTCACGCACCTGAGCAGCCTGTACAGATGGTTTTTATCACCCTCAAACTGCAAAACTGTATCCACCATATGCTCAAGAATACGCGGCCCGGCAATATCGCCCTCTTTGGTTACATGCCCAATCATTAACGTTGTAATATTTTCTTTCTTGGCAATCTGCTGCAGCATCACCGAACATTCCCTTATCTGCTGCACACTTCCCGGGAGGCTGGAAAGCTCATCGCTGAAGAGTGTTTGAATTGAGTCTATTACCAATAGGTCAGGAAGTACGGTTCGGGACAGGTTTACAACTTGTTT
This sequence comes from Balneolaceae bacterium, assembly GCA_007123715.1. GTDB lineage: Bacteria > Bacteroidota > Rhodothermia > Balneolales > Balneolaceae > Rhodohalobacter. Next base: position 6,138 of record SKKO01000071.1, read on the forward strand.
CACTTCAGTTGACGAGCTTACATAAAAATTGTCTCCCTTCAGGCCAATACGCCCGGCCCTCTGTTTAATCTGGGATGCAGACTCTTCCCCTGCTATATACAATATTTTCAGATCCGGAGACTGATGGGCTACCTGCAGCATCAGTGTACTTTTCCCGATTCCGGGGTCGCCGCCCAAAAGGGAGAATGATCCGCATGTAAGTCCTCCGCCCAGAACCCGGTCAAACTCCTGCAGATTTGTAGAAAATCGATCCCTGCTGCCCGATTCCACCTCTGAAAGCCGGATAGCCTGGTCACTGGCAGATGAAATATCAATCTTGTGTTTTTTGGTATTTTCCCTGATCTCCTGTTTTTCGGTATAAGTATTCCACTCTTCGCAAGAAGGGCACACACCCAGCCATTTTGGCGATAAATGGCCACAGTTTCCACACTCAAAATAGATTTTCGGTTTCGCCAAGAAATAATTGTTGGTTAGTTATTCTGATTATTCAGCTTACTCGAAACGGAATCATTCACATACCAAAGCATGGCAATGATCCCGATGCCTATGCTGATATAATACGTAATAATCCGCCACACAAAAACTGCCAACCCAATGAAGCCGCTCCTCTCAATTAGCGGACCAAGAAAAATGGCAAACAGGCCTTCAACGCCTCCCGATCCCCCGGGTGTTGGAATTACGAGGAAAGCAAGGTTCATGGCCAGGCTTCTCAACACCAGCAGTATTTCATTGGCAGGGAGAAGGCTCAAAACAACAATTACGGGAATTGCAATACGGCACAACCAGCTCATAGTCGACAGAAAAAATGCCTTCAACACAAAGCTGATAGGTTTTTTTCGCAATTCAATTGAATATTTTTCAAGATTTTCAGCTTCTGTACGTATTTTGGCAGAATACTTCCTGAGGAAGGGAAGCCTGAAAACCACATTTACGATCTTCTTTAACGCTGAAGGGTTGATCAGTAAACCGTAAGCCAGCAGGCCACCATAAGCCAGAAGGCTGATATAAATCAAAATCATGGTAATATTACCTACAAGCCCGATTTCTTCGGGAAGTACCTGGTAATAGATGCTTGATATAATCAAAATCGGTACAGCGAGCGCATACCAGAATTGATCCAGCAGAACCCCATATAGAACAATAGCTGATGATTTTCCAAGTTTCATGCCTTCCCTGGCCATGGCAAAAGTAGCAACCGGAGCCCCGCCAATGGTAGATGGGGTAATTGCGGATGCAAAATCCCAGGTTAGTGCAATGCGTATGGCTGCCATTTTCGATATGGCCTTGTCTGCCAAAAAGCGAATTTTAGCCGCAGAAAAGTACACTTTTAACAATGTTACCGCTATTGCAAGTACCAGGCCGGGCAGCCTTTTGGGTTTTAGATGTTCCAGAACTCCGGGTGAATAGGTAAGATAGATCACAACCCCCATGCTGATGATACTCAGGCTTATGGATAAAGCCAGGTATTTAAATGAAATAAGGGGCCCGGAAGCACTGTTATTTTCTTGGATACCAGACACAAAATTTACGTGAAATTAATGTGCAATATCGCACATAGAAAGGCAGAAAAAAAACCATGCCGGTTTATTAGTGGACCGGCATGGATATTAAACGGCTTAAGCCAATGTGATATCTTCACTCAGGTAAACATCCTGAATGTGATTTAGCAGCTTTATACCTTCTTCCATTGGGCGCTGGAATGCTTTACGTCCGCTGATGAGGCCCATACCGCCGGCTCTCTTATTAATTACAGCTGTTTTAACAGCATCGGCAAAATCATCTTTACCGGATGCGCCTCCGGAGTTAATCAGGCCTGCACGGCCCATATATCCGTTTGCAACCTGATATCTGGTCAGATCGATCAGGCTGTCACTGGTCAGCTCATCATAAATTCTTTGATCGAGTTTACCATAGCTTGAATTACCGGTATTCAGTGCAAGATATCCGCCATTGTTTTCGGGAAGTTTTTGCTTCACAATGTCGGCACCAATGGTAACACCAAGATGGTTGGCCTGGCCGGTAAGGTCGGCGGAAGAGTGGTAATCCACACCGTCTACTTTGAATGCATTGTTACGTGTGTAGCACCAAAGTACAGTTGCCATTCCGAGTTCGTGAGCGTAATCAAATGCTTCTGCTACTTCAACAATCTGACGTGATGCTTCGTCCGATCCAAAATAGATAGTAGCTCCAACTGCAGCCGCTCCCATATCATATGCTTTCTGAATGGTTCCGAACATGATCTGGTCGAATTTGTTCGGGTAAGTAAGCAATTCGTTGTGGTTTATTTTTACCAGAAACGGAATTTTATGCGCATACTTTCTGGCCATGGCGCCCAATACACCAAAAGTAGATGCTACTGCGTTACAGCCACCTTCCATGGCAAGTTTTATGATATTTTCAGGATCGAAATAAGCCGGGTTTTTGGCAAACGACGCTCCGGCACTGTGTTCAATTCCCTGGTCTACAGGAAGAATTGAAAGATAGCCGGTTCCGGCGAGCCTGCCGCCGTCGAACATTCTTTGAAGATTGTGAAGAACGCGAATATTTCTGTCTGAATGGTACCAAACATCATCAACATACGTTGGTGATGGCACATGTAGTTTTTCTTTGGGAATGGTTTTACAAACATGGGTGAGCAAAACTTCAGCATCTTTCCCTAATAATTCCTCTATACTTGATATTGCAATTGACATTTTATAATACTCCTGTTTTAATATTTAGCAATTTTGTTTAACACTCTAATATACAGGTTAAATCCATAATTGGCTATTGAATAAGGGTAACAAGCAAACTGGAAGCGCTTTGATTTTTAATTTTTTAAAGAATTTAGCCCGGCTACATAAAAACCGTTATTTTCAGGAACTGAATTATATATTAACTGCTACTATTACAAACCAGGCATGGAAATTGGAAAGATAAATCTCGGCACTAAACCACTTTTTCTCGCTCCAATGGAAGACGTTACCGACTCTCCCTTCAGGCAGATTTGCAGGCGAATGGGCGCTGATATTGTTTATACTGAATTTATCAGTTCCGAGGCCATCATACGGGATTCAGAGATTGCCATGCACAAAATGCATTTTGAAGAAGCCGAACGGCCGTTTGCCATACAAATTTTCGGAGGGCGTGAAGAAGCCATGGAGGGTGCCACAAAAGTAGCTGTGGCCAATCAACCCGATTTGATCGATATCAATTTTGGCTGCCCGGTATTTAAAATTGTAAAAAAAGGGGCCGGATCAGCCTGTCTGAAAGACCCCGGAATGATGGAACGCATGGCCGGAACGGTGGTGGATGCCGCAGGTGACTTGCCCGTTACCGTAAAAACCCGGCTCGGCTGGGATGACAATTCCATACGCATTCAGGAAGTAGCCCTTATGCTCCAAAGCGTTGGAATAAAAGCTTTAACCGTGCATGCCCGCACAAGGGCACAAAAATACAAGGGTGATGCGCGATGGGAATGGCTCAAAAAACTAAGAGCCACCCCCGGCCTTCACATTCCAGTGATTGGCAATGGTGATGTAACTTCGCCTCAACTCGTAAAAAAAATGTTTGATGAAACCGGGGTGGATGGGGTAATGATCGGGCGGGGTGCTATTGGTAATCCCTGGATTTTTAACCAGGCACGCCACTATCTCGGAACCGGAGAGCTGCTGCCTGAAGCAACGGTACAGGAACGGCTGGAACTCTGTGCTGAGCAGCTGCGCCTCTCTGTTGACCACCACGGTGAGCGATATGGCGTCATTATCATGAAAAAGCATTACGGGCAGTACCTGAAGGGAATCCGCAATGGGAAAAAGCTGCGTGCCGCCATTATGGATGAAAAAGAGGTGGCTCCCATACTTGAATTGCTGCTCAACTTCCGGGAAGAGGAGTTTTATGCACTGGCATAATTTTAAACCAGTTTTAATATCATTTAATAGTCTTAGGCATGCACCTTCAGGGCTAAAGCCCATTTTTTTGGCGACTCATCATCCGTTGGCTAAAGCCAACGGCAAGTGCGCAGTATCCCGGAAATCGTCTATTTCTGCTTTCGGATAATAATGCTGTTCCAAATGAGAAACGATAGCCCTAAGCGGAAACATATTCCATCCAGCTATCGCTA
>SKKO01000357.1 GCA_007123715.1 Balneolaceae bacterium
CATACAGTCAGATTGATCCAACCGATGCCAAAGGATTTCGCAAACTTTACAAGCTCAGGAATAAATAAGGTTAAGACAGCGAATACCAAATATCGAAGTGCAGCCTTTACCGAAAAACTGCCCCCCACTTACTCTGTTAATCGGTTCATCCGTTCGTCCGTTCTTCTGTTAATCGGGGGCTTTCCCAGCCGGAGAAGCTCTCCGGCCTACATGGCTTTACCGAAAAGCTCCCCCCACTTACTCTGTTAATCGGTTCATCGGTTCCTCCGTTCCTCTGTTATTCAGGGGCTTTCCAAACCGGAGAAGCTCTCCGGTCTACATGGCTTTACCGAAAAACTGCCCCCCCACTTACTCTGTTAATCGGTTAATCGGTTCGTCCGTTCCTCTGTTATTCAGGGGCTTTCCAAGCCGGAGAAGCTCTCCGGCCTACATGGCCAAAACCTTCCTGCCCTTTCCTCGATTTATGAATCTGTCGTCGGTAGCCACTTATATTGCCAAAAGCATCGCGAAACCGGTACCCAGGCAAATCAACCTCGCCAAAGTTTAATACACCCTATTTCCCGGATACTTTATATAGCAGGATATTTTTTAGGATTAGCGGTATTCATCATCTCATATACCTTTTCGATGATGTCTTCCGCACTTGGCTTGGAAAAATAATCGCCGTCGGATGCAAATGCCGGCCGGTGTGGTTTGGCTGTCAGGCAACTCGCCTCACAATCGAGGTAGTTAAACCCTCCATGTTCATCGATCACTATCTGCATCATGTAAGCTGTAGCACCACCGGGCACATCTTCATCAATAAAAAGGATGCGGTTGGTTTTCTTTAGAGACTCGAGAACAATCCGATTCCTGTCAAAAGGCAGCAAGGTTCTCACATCTATTAGTTCAGCAGAGATCCCCAGTTCAGTTAAATCCGGCAATACCGATTCCACAATATTGCAAGTGGAGCCGTAGGAGACAAGGGTAATGTCGTGCCCTTTCTGTAAAACCTTGGGTATTCCAAGAGGTACCGTAAATTCGCCCAGGTTTTCCGGCATTTTTTCTTTCAGACGGTATGCATTCAAAGGTTCTATTACAATTCCAGGATCATCACCCTGAATCAGTGTATTATAAAAACCGGCAGCCTCTGTCAAATTGCGCGGAACACAAATATGTATACCTCTCAACCCGTGTACAATCATTCCCATTGGCGAACCGGCATGCCACATACCCTCAAGCCTGTGCCCGCGTGTTCGCAGAATGAGAGGGTATGCCTGACCGCCTTTTGTGCGATAACGCAGGCTAGCCACATCGTCGCTGAGCCCTTGGAAACAGAATAGCAAATAATCAAGATATTGTATTTCAACTATTGGCCTTAAACCACGTAATGCCAATCCTGCGCCCTGTCCCAGGATTGTCGCTTCCCTGATCCCGGTATCGCTCACCCGAAATTCTCCATATTTCTCCTGCATACCCTCAAGCCCCAGGTTAACGTCACCCAGTTTTCCAACATCTTCACCAAACACAACAGTATTGGGATATTTTGTAAATAGTGCGTCAAAATTGTTGCGCAGAACCACTCGTCCATCAGCTTTTCTGCTATTATCAACATAAACCGGTTCTATTTCCCCGATGAGCAGCGGAGAAAATCGTGTTTCACTATATAAGTGAGAATTGTAGCGGTCATGGTTCAGTGAATGTTGATTTTCAAGCCATTCTGACAACTCATTTGCCGATGCTGAATCATCTCCGCGCAATGATATTGCAGCTCGTCTTGCCGTTTTTATCATATCACGGCGTATCAATTTATTTTTTCTGGTCAGCGAAGAGTGCAGGTCTTTTAATTTTGCAATATCAGGATGTTCATTTGCTGCTTTTCCAAGAAGTTTCAATACCTCTGCCTTCTCATTAAGGAGGGGGCTTTGAAATGCTTCCCAGGCTTTTTTCTGCTCACGTAGAACCTCTTCCCTGGCTTCTTCATCTATAAGATCCAGTTCCGGTTCATCCGAAATTTCTTCACTTATGATCCATTCCCTGAACCTGGTGACACAGCAGTTCTTTAGTTCCCACTCCAGTCGCTCATCACTTTTATACCTTTCATGAGAACCCGATGTTGAATGCCCCAAAGGCTGTGTTACATCTTCTACATGAATGAGCACTGGAACATGCTCTTCCCTGGCAATGGTTTCAGCTTCATTATAAACGGTTATCAGTTCTTCGTAATCCCATGCTTTCACAGTAAAAATTTCAAATCCTGTTTCTTTCTGTGTACGTTTAAAACCTCTTAATGCTTTGGAAATACTTTCTTTGATGGTTTGATATTTTTTAGAAACAGATATTCCATAACCATCGTCCCACACAGATAGCACGAGGGGTATTTGCATCACTCCGGCCGCATTCATGGTTTCCCAGAAAAGCCCTTCAGATGTGCTGGCGTCCCCGATTGTACCCCAGGCAATTTCATCTCCATTATTGGAAAAATCGTTCTGGTCACGCAACTCTGTGCAATGTCTATAAATCTTAGAGGCCTGAGCAAGCCCGAGCAATCTTGGCATCTGTCCGGCAGTAGGCGACAGATCAGCAGATGTATTTTTCATTTTGGTTTGCGGCCTCCAGTTACCATCTTCATCAATCAGCCGTGTGGCAAAATGAGAGTTCATTTGTCGTCCGGCGGAGCTCGGATCAGCATCTACATCAGTATGTGCATAAACCTGGGCAAAGAATTGGCCAATGGTAAGCTCGTCAATAGCCAGCATAAAAGTCTGATCACGATAATAGCCCGAACGAAAATCCCCTTTTTTAAAAAATTTGGCCATTACTAGCTGGGGAATTTCTTTACCGTCACCAAAAATTCCGAATTTGGCTTTACCGGCAAGCACCTCTTTTCTGCCCAAATACGACATTTCCCTGCTAATACGTGCAATTTTGTAATCCCTGAGGATTTCACGGGTTTGCTGTTCGATATGTTTTACTTGTGTTGCTTCGCTGCTTGTCATGTCAAATTATTGAATCTGGGTTATTTCAGACCTAACCGAATTTTGACGGGCAAACCTATAATAAGATGTTGTATACTATTTACAAAATCGGAGAGCAAAACAGGGAAAATTTTTATTTTCCCTGTTCATTATTTGGCTTGGGTATAATGTATACTTCGCTGATACGCGAAGAAACCGGATTATTCGGTAAATCCGCCTTTCGTCATATTCATCGGGTTAAGGGCTTTTTCAAGTTCTTCATCCGATAAATCCGTCATTTCCCTTGCAACATCTATCACAGACCTGTCTTCAGCAAATGCCGTTTTTGCAATCTTAGCGGCTTTATCATAGCCTATTAACGGGTTTAGTGCAGTAACAAGTATCGGATTTTTACCCACCATCTGGTTAATCACTTCCTTGCGGGCAACCAGGCCACTTACCGACTTATCGGCAAATGTAGTGGCGGCATTGGCAAGAATATTAATAGATTGAAGCAGGTTGTGTGCAGCAACTGGCAGCATTACGTTCAGTTCGAAGTTCCCGGATTGCCCGGCTATTGTAATAGTTGCATCATTCCCGATAACCTGAGCGCACACCATGGTTAGTGATTCTTCAATTACCGGGTTAACTTTGCCAGGCATAATGGATGAGCCGGGCTGCAATGCCATAAGCTGCAATTCTCCGAGGCCGCTGTTCGGACCGGAATTCATCCAGCGGAAATCATTTCCGATTTTGAGAAGGCTTACGGCAAGAGTCTTAAGCTGCCCTGACAATTCGACCGGGGCATCGATCGTAGCCTGAGCTTCAAAATGATTTTCTGCTTCAACAAAATTCACCCCCGTTTTTAAAGCTACTTCTTCAGCAAAACGTTTACCAAATTCATTGTGTGTGTTTATCCCGGTACCTACTGCCGTTCCGCCTTGCGGCATTTCTTTCATCCTTTCAAGGGCCGATTCAATACGGACTATCGCAAGCTCAATTTGCCTTGCATACCCACTAAATTCCTGTTCAATGGTCACCGGCATGGCATCCATTAGGTGGGTGCGGCCTGTTTTAACAACGTCCTTAAGCTCTTCGCCTTTTGCAAGCAATGTTTTGTGTAAATGTTCAAGTGCCGGTATCAATTTGTCTTTAACAGATAAAACGGCAGCAATACGGATAGCAGTTGGAATCACATCATTTGAACTTTGGCCAAAATTTACGTGATCGTTCGGATGGATGTTAATATCGCTTCCCGATTTCAGCTCATTGGCGCGTTTTGCAATGATTTCATTTGCATTCATATTGGTTGAGGTGCCGGATCCTGTCTGGAAAATATCGAGTACAAAATCTTGATCAAACTTACCATCTATCACTTCCAGAGAGGCTTTTTGAATGGCATCGGCCGATACAGGATCAAGTAACCCAAGATCGGCATTTACTTTGGCAGCAGCCTGTTTAATCCGACCGACCGCAGCTATAAAATCTGTACTAAATCGAATACCGCTTATATTAAAATTTTCGAATGCACGTTGTGTTTGGGCACCGTAATAGGCGCTGGCGGGCACTTTAATTTCGCCCATTGAATCTTTCTCAATTCTGAATTCTGACATAATTATTGGATGTGATTTTTTGCGTGGCGGTCGCTGTCTTTTTCTCGGGATCCCTCTCTTTTAACAGGCGGAAAATGCCGGCCAACATGCCCGGAACTTCAGCAAAAAGTGAGCTGAATGGTACCGATAGCCAGGATCTGATATTTTTATTTATTCAACCGCTGAACGCGTTAGTTGATTTTTTTCTTATCTGTTAAAGATAAGATTTTAAAGGCACATTCTGAAGAAAAACAGATAAATCAGTCCAGTTTTTTACTGTACATCCGATAACGTTTATCGAATGAACCGCCAATTTTTTCGGCTACGCGAAGCATCTGGATATTGTTTTCAAGAATCCACCCTACTTCTGATGAGTAGTAATTTCTTTTAAGGCCATTTTGTATGGCTTCTCTGTGCAGTAATACATCAATACCCTTGCCTTGGTATTCAGGAATAACACCCATTAAAGCAGTTCGTATTTTATTGATCTTTCTCTTGTTCCATAAAATTTTAAAAATTCCTGTTGGCAGCAGTCGCCCGTTCATTTTTCTGAATATCTGGTTATAGTCAGGTAATGCCACAGAAAAACCTACCGGTTCACCGTCTATTTCAGCGATATGTGCAAAATCAGTGTCAACAATCGTTTTGAGGTCGGTAGCGAGCACCTCGAATTCCTCTGAGCTTAGAGGGATGAACCCCCAGTTATTACACCACGCCTTGTTAAAAATTTCCTGAATAATCTTAACCTCATCATGTATTTTCCTGAGATTGATTCGCCTCACATGAATTCCGGGGAGTCTTTTTTTTACAATTTCAACAGCTCTGTTGGCACGATCACGGTCTACGCTATCCTGGGTAACAAGATAGGTTAGCATATCCATCTCTTTTTGGTAACCGGCTTCAAGGATTAGCCTGTCATAAAAAGATTTGTTGTATGGCATTAAAATTGAAGGGTATTTATCAAAACCATCTACGAGGATTCCAATTACATCCATCATACCGGGATTGGCCGGTCCCAGCACATCTGCCATACCTTTATCTTTCAGCCAGCCTTCTGCAGCCCTGAATAAAAGATTTACGGTTACAGGGTCATCATTGCACTCAAAAAAGCCAAAAAAGCCTGTTTTCCTGTTGTGATAGTTATTATATCGATGATCAATTATCGCGGCAATACGCCCTGTAAGTGCCCCATTATACTGAGCTGTAAAAAGCGCGATTTCAGCATTATTAAAAAAGGGATTTTTATCCGGATTGATGATTTTACGTTGTTCAATAAGGAGTGGTGCAACCCAATATTCATCGTCTTTGTAATGACCGTATGGAAAAAGGATAAATTCTTTTTTTTCACGGTTATTGGTGAGAAATGTAATCTGGCGGGTATTGGGACTCTTATTCACAAGTAAACCTATCCGAAATTAATCAGGGATTTACCGTTTTCATCGATAATCCCGTGTTTGATTCCAACTTTACGGAAAGCCTCCAGAATTTTATCGAGATGATGGTCGGTATGGGTAGCCATATAACTTGTGCGTACAAGAGCCTGCCCGGGAGGTACTGCGGGTGGAACCACAGCATTCACATACACACCTGCCTCAAAGAGGTCTTTCCAAAATTTAAAACAACTATACATATCACCAACCACTACAGGAATTATGGGAGTTTGGCTGGACCATACATTGAAACCAAGGTTTTTAAGTTCGGTTCGCATATAAGTCGAAATTTGCTCAAGCCTTTCGAGCCTCCATGGTTCTTCCTGCAATATTTCAAGAGATTTAAGAACAGTTGCAACATTTGCAGGGGGCATACTGGCACTGAAAATATGGGCAGGCGATTTATGGCGTACATATTCAATTACGGCTCGGTCGCCTACAAGGAATCCGCCTAAGGATGCAAAAGATTTTGAAAATGTACCGCTAATCAGTCCCACATCGTCCATCAAACCAAAAACTGATGCGGAGCCCCGGCCGCCTTCTCCAACCACCCCTATTGCATGCGCATCATCGAGGTATAAGCCGGCCCCGAATTCTTTGGATAGTTCTACAAGTTCAGGGACTTTAGCCAAAGTTCCGGACATTGAAAAAACACCATCGGTTACAATAATTTTACCCGCTTCAGGATCTGACCGCTCAAGAAGTGATCTGAGATGGGCCATATCATTGTGGCGATATCGTAATGTTTTCGCATTGGAAACCTGCGTGCCAACAACGATACAGGCATGATTGTCTTTATCAGAATAAATTATATCATTGCGGTCGGCGATGGTTTGAATAGAGCCTTCATTTGTTTGATAGCCGGTACTGAACAGTACACATGCTTCTTTTCTCATAAACTCGGCCAGCTTTTGTTCCAACTCAAGATGCAAATCCAATGTACCATTCAGGTACCTTGATCCTGTGCATCCGGTTCCATATATCGAAATCACTTTTTGGGCAGCTTCTATGGTTCGCGGGTCGTTTGTAAGGCCAAGGTAATTATTAGAACCGGCCATAATAACTTCTCTTCCTTCAATATTTACAATCGTACCCTCAGTAGCTTGAAGTGGCTTAAAATAGGGATAAAGTCCCATGGCTTTAATTTCTTCGGCAATTGTAAAATCGTAGGCTTTTTTAAATACTTTATAAAAGGTAGTATCGGCTTTGGGATCGCCCATTCTTAAATATTTTACATTATAAAGGTTAAACAGGTAAATATACCGAGTATTCGGCATCAATCAAATTCAAAACAGAACGCAGTTAACGTGCATTCACACTCTTCAAAAATTTTATATACTGTCCAATAACCACATCCCAGTTAAAAGTGTTCAATATATATTTTCTTGCTGATTCAGATAGTTCTTGAAGATTATTTTGCAATACTTCATCTATTGTCTCGGCAAATTTTTCCGGCTCTCCGGGCGGTACCCGAAAACCGTTTATCCCTTGTTTAATAACGTCCCTAATTCCCTCAAGATCGGATGCTATAGCCGGTACTCCTGCACTGTTAGCTTCAAGGAGTACAATACCAAATCCCTCCATATCCCCCTCGACCGGGATATTGGGCATTACAAAGAGATCTGATGCGGCATAACACGTATTCAGCATTTCAGGACTTAACTTTCCTGTCAAAATAATACGATTTTTTCCGGCAGACCTCTCTCTGGCGGCAGTAATATTTTTAAATTCAGGTCCATCACCCACAACAATATAAAAAACATCAGCTTTAATTTTATCAAAAACATGATCTATAAACCATTGATGCCCTTTTCTTTTGACCTGTCGACCAACCGTAAGCAAAATTTTTGAATCGCCAAATTTTATGCCTAGTTCATTCTCAAGCTTTTTCACGGCTGCTTTCCTTTCAGGTAGTTTTATGATTTCCCTGACATTGTATCCATTTGGAAGAGTCACACCAACATCCGGATCCATTCCCCTTTGTATGGAAGCTTCTCTTGTTGCAGCTGATACCGAAATTACACCCTGCAGTCTTCTAAATACATAACGTATATACCACTGGTAAATTCGGAGCGGCAGGGTTACATCCTGGCCGTGATTTATGGTTACACAGGGAACAGGCAGTTTTATGATTGTAAAAGGCAGCACCCCTGCCGTGACCATAGAAGAAAACAGAATTACATCTGGCTTAAATCGTCTGATTCCAAGTGGAATTCTCCACAATAGAGAAAACAGGAAGAAAAAGGTTTTAATACCGATAAAACGCCAGGAAGAATACATGATAATGGTTTCGAGCTCCACATCATTACGGCGTTTTACGGCTTCAATCATCTGCACACTTACATTTTGCATGCCTCCAACACTTTTAAGCGGCTGGTTTTTCGGCGGATGTAGATGTGATATATATAAAATACGCAACTTGTTAATTTTCAGCCTCCAATATCTCTTTGTAATATCCGAGTAAGGTCGAATTTATCGAGTCCCAGCTGTAATTTACTGCTTTCTCTATAGAAGCGGCCGCCATTTTTTCCCGCAATTCCGTGTTAACAATCAAATTCTCAATTAATTTATAAAAATCGTCGGGTTCCCCTGCCGGGGCTAAAAATCCGTTTACTCCATGTTCCACAAGCGATTTGCTCCCGGTTGCATCCGCAACAATACATGGCAGACCGCTGGCCATCGCTTCAAGCGTTACATTACCAAATGTTTCTGTGTCTGACGGGAAAAAAAACAGGTCGCTGCTTGCATACGCCGTGGCCAGATCTTCACCTTCCAAAAATCCTGTAAACACTGCTTCCGGAATGATCTCTTTCACCTCCTCATATGCAGGCCCGTCACCTACAATCAAAGCTTTCACTTGAGGATATTCAGAACTCAGACTTTTGACAAGATCGGCAAATAAATTAAGATTTTTTTCCCAAACCAGCCGAGAAACAAACGATATGACTATATCTTCCGGTTTAAAACCTTTTTCACGGCGCCACTTATCACTGCGAAATACCGGGCTAAACTTATCGGATTCAATTCCGCGGGCCCAGATTCTTAAATCGCTTTTTATTTGTTTTGCTTCCAGTATTTCTGACATGGAATATGAAGGCACAAATACCATAATACATTTTGAATAGAACCAGCGTAAGTACTTCCACATGAAAGGTTCGAGCAATGTAAGTTTATAATACTTCAGGTAGCTTGAAAAATGTGTATGATATGAAGACACAACCGGTTTATTCCGGTTTATTGCCCACCTGAGGGCTTTAAACCCAAGCAGATCCGGAGTTGCAATGTGAATAATATCCGGATTAAATTCTTCCAGTTTTTTTGTCGCCCTGCTTGATAATGCAATAGAAATGCGATACTCGGGACGCCCGGGCATACTAAGGGAAGGTACCGATATTAAAGTACCTTCATGAGAAAAAGCGGGTGGTTCTGTTGTTGGCCCAAAAACCAAAACTTCCACTTTCATTCCCAAAAGAAAGGCAACTAATCGGTTTAAAGTGAGAGAAACACCATCCCGAATATGATTATAATTCCCGGTAAATATTGCTACTTTCAAGCCGCTCATATTGTTTTAAATGCATAGGGTAACTTTGTATCTTAACAGTGACAATGACCTCAAATGATGTGCCTGAATATACAAATTAAATGAAAGCTTTTGTTACCGGAGGAACCGGATTTATTGGAAGTCACCTTGTCGATTCTCTGATTGGAGACCCCGAATGCAGTGAAATCAAATGCCTGGTTCGAAACAAGGAGAAATGGCTTGAAGGAAAAAACTACAAAAAAATTCAGGGTGATTTATTTTCAATAAAAGCCATTGATAGGGCACTAGATGATATTGATGTGATATTTCACATTGCGGCTATAGTCAAGGCCCCTACCCAAAAAGAGTTTGACTATGCGAATGTGGAAGCAACTGAAAACCTGATCCGTATCGCCCAAAAAAAAGGGGTAAAAAAACTCGTTGTCCTGTCATCGCTTGCCGCGGCAGGCCCAAGCAACGGGAAACCACGTTTTGAAAAAGACCCCATGAATCCGGTAAGCATGTATGGTATCTCAAAAATGAAGATGGAAAAACTAATTCATGAACTTACAGGGCCCGATATATCTGTCACAATCCTGAGGCCACCGGCCGTATATGGCCCGAGAGAAGAGCAGATTTTTACACTTTTCAAAATGATGAGCAAGGGTTTTGCACCTATTGTGGGTGATGGTGAGCACCCGAGGCTATCCATTGTTTATGTACAGGATGTAATAC
>SKKO01000007.1 GCA_007123715.1 Balneolaceae bacterium
GTGGTATCAGGTCTCCACATGTTGGTTTGTTAGCAGATTTATATATAATATTTATTTTAAAATCTATTGCGTTTAGTGCAATGTTATATAACTTCTTATAAAAATTAAAACATTTTAACAAATAATCAATCGGTTAAACTGTCTATTTTTTTTAAAAAAACAAATATAAAATATTTTGCATTTAAACATAAACGAAATATAGCTCTATTTTATAATAGAAGAACTAGTGTTGTGTCAACCGTAAAATAGTATGGGAATCATCCCCATCATCTTAAAGGGCTCATTTTTCTGAAAACTCGGCTGTATGCTCCAGATGGTGATGACTTACCCGTAATTTCATCGTTTATATGACACTAATTTAGTGATATGGCAAGGTTCAAAATTTTTGTTAAACCATGAATGGTGGTGGTGATAGTAAAAAAATCGGTTAACATTTAACCCGGATTATTGGCCAAAATATTTCGTTGCGAGCAAGTTAATGGTGATAAACTGACGGAAGGGTGCCTGTATCTCCTGAGTATTTTTTTACTTCCGCTACAAGCATGCCTTGGGTAGCTATTTATTTTCTATATAAACAATATTTTCAATAACTTAAAATTATAAAAATATCTATTCGTGATTCATCCGGTTTGGACCTCTACCCACAAACTTTCCCGTAGAACTGAACTTCTTTACTGGATAAATCAAAAATTCAAATGAAAATAAGTCGAAGTAAATTTATTGGTACATCCCTGGCAGCAGCGGCATCACTTAGTCTCGGATCGATGGGAATACTTACACGTGCTCAAAAATCACATCTTTTGACATTGAGTTTTGATGATGGGTTTAAAAATTCATTTTACAGGATAGCAGAGATCCATGAAAATTATGGTTTAAAGGCCTGTTTGAATGTCATTGCAACAGGTCATTTAAAAAGCTTCAATGCCGAACCAAAATGGATTCCGCAAAACCTTCTCGGTGATTTCAATGATTGGAATAAGCTAAAAGAACGTGGACATGAGATCATGCCACATACATGGGAGCACCTAAATCTCACTGAAGTATCCGTTGATAAAGCAAAGGAGAATATTGAGAAATGCCTGAGCCATTTTGAAGAAAATCTCTCTGGATACACTTCAGAAGGAGCGGTATACAACTTTGCTTAAAATGCTTCCAACACTGAACTGGAAGACTTTACCTTGATCAAAGTGTCTGCTATTCGAACGGGTGGATGGTTGGTATTAAATGGTTCTATGGTGAATCCAATCCCGGTCAAAAAACTCCCTCTTCGTTTGGGATCTTATGGATATGGTCCTGAATTTTGTGACGACTACGTACAGCAACAGATAAATACATTTCTGTTAAGTGAAGGAGGTTGGGTTATCTTGACCCTTCATGGATTGGATGATGAGGGTTGGGGACCGGTTCGTGGCCAGTATCTTGATGATTTACTAAAACGACTAGTCCGGATTGATCATGTAGCCGTAGTGCCAGCCGGGGAAATTGTGAAACAAATAAGTAAAAAGTAAAACGCCCAACAGCACATAGATTTCGTGTGAACGATAAAATATCGGGTGAAGCAAAAAAAAGAGAGTGTATTGTTGATTGAACGGATCTCCTTGTTTTGAGTCATCATTCCAAAGTGCAAGGAGATCCCTCCACCCTGCTGTACTCCGGTCCAGCAGGGCAGGATTCATCACTTTTCATTGGAAAAATGATGAATCGAAATCGGGTTTTCAGTCAAACTCACTGATGAATTACTCTTCTATAATCTCTTCAATTTCTGAGTCAGGAATCTCCAAATCCATTTCTGAAATATTTCGTTCACGCATGGCTCTTGCCTGACAGGTTCTGCAAAGCTCTGAGATTCCTTTCTCTTCCCATGATAGTTCTACAGTGCCATTTGTGATCCCTTCTCTGCCTCTGATATGTTGACAATCCTCAAAAACATGATATCGGTTACCAGACTGTGTCCAGTACACACTATCATTGTCATAATTGAGCAACCGGACAATATCGGTCTGTTGATTAATTTGCTCTGTGTATTGTTCTATGGATGGAGGATTAAAATCAATTCCGGAAATGCCAGCAATGAGCATGGCTATTACTGCGATTGATCCGGCAATACCTTTTGTTTTACTGTCAACATCCTTATTCATAAAAATTAAAATGACAAGGGGTAAAAATGCTAATACACCCATAATTGCGCCAAATTGATTTTGGATAAAGAATTTAATCTTATCCTTTTCTGATGCAGGATCCAAACGATTGGCTTTTTTCCAAAGAGTTGACCCGGTAATTGCGAGAATCAGTATAACTACAATAGCAATAATCAGATAAACCAATGTTTCATCACCAATTAATTTCAGGATGGCAAACACCTGGCCAGCAATAGCGACCAACCACGCTAAAAGGGCAAATAATCGGAATTGTTTCGCTTTCGCTTTACTTTCCGGGCTTGCTTCAAATTGTTGTTTTTCAGGCATGGAAATGAAGTTTAGTTATTGTTTTTATTTTTTCAGGAATCCTGATAATACATTCATCAATGAACTGCTATTATTTTTTCCGGCAGAAGTACTTTTACTGCTTCCTTTTGATGTGCTTTTGCTTTTGCCAGCCTTTGAAATAAACTGACCTAACA
>SKKO01000051.1 GCA_007123715.1 Balneolaceae bacterium
TCATCATTCAACACAGAAGCCGGTGCAATTGCCGCTGCTTGGAAATGATCTTGTTCTTATCGGAGCACTTCGATGATACTGCGTTTACCTAACCGCTATTGTCAATGATAACCACTAATATCGCCCAACTGAGAGCATTACCACATTAGAGATGACTGAAAAAACACCGAATATCGAAGGGGAGGCAACGTGAATACGATGCAATTGCCATCTGTTTTGCTGACGGATAGACAAGCTTTAAAAAAATAAACCCATGAGAGGATTTCAGGAAATAAGAACAACCGAGTCGAGGGGTTCATGGCAGGATATTTATAAGGAAACCGTTAAAATTGGTCTGAAAACACCCTATTTTAAAATCTGTTATCGGTAGCCCCTAATTTTTCCAATAGCCTGCTCAACGAAATTTTAACGTAGTAGAGCAGGCAACACTAAAAAACTTTGTGCACCATCGTGTCAACGTGCCTTAGTGGCAAAATAACTCGTCATATGACTTTCATGTGGCAATTCAAGCCAGGGAGTCATCAGACGAGTCGTCCCGGAATTGTGTCAATTTTTTTAAGGATTCATTTTTCAGATAAACTCGTCAGATGACTTTCATGTGGCAATTCAAACCGGTGAGTCATCAGACGAGTCGTCCCGTAAATGTGTCAATTTTTTAGTGTATTCATTTTTTAAATAAACTCGTCAGATGACTCTCAAGGAAAATTTTCTGTTTTTTTCTTGACACTGATTATTGAAAGATCTTATATTAAGATAAAATACTCTTAATACTTTATAATATATTTGCCGTGATACTTTCAAAGTCATGCATTTACGGTTTGAGGGCTTCAGTTTACCTGGCTTCAAAAAAAAAGGATGACTTTATTACCATAAAGAATCTGAGCGATGATCTGAATATCTCGTTCCACTTTCTAACGAAAGTATTGCAGCAATTGACTAAAGCTGAAATCCTGGAATCTTATAAAGGCCCGAACGGCGGCGTAAAATTGGCTAAACCGGCTCACAGTGTTACATTTTTAGATGTAGTTCTTTCAATAGATGGTAAGTACATGCTTTCGGAATGTGTCTTAGGCCTCCCGGTATGTGGAGAACTGAACCCATGTCCGTTGCACGATGAATGGCATCAATTAAAAGAAAACCTGCGATCCATGATGGCTAATATTACCCTTGAAGAATTGTCTTTTCGACATGGACCTAAACACGGCAGCCTGTCAGCTAAACGGTTTGCATCCCGGGTGTAAGTTTTTTTTTGAATTAATAAAAGATAGAATACTCTTAAAACTGAATATAATGATTTACCCAAGAACCACATTTATCATAGTACTTCTCTTCTTCATCATCTCTTTTACATTTGCCTGCGGTGGTGATAATTCAAGCGACAGGCCTTCCGGCCAGGCCGATTCACCTGAAGCCACATTATCTGAATTTGAACTCGAACACGGAATTGGGCCTGTTACAGAGCGTATCGAACTTAGCGTCGAGTTTGACCCCGATCTTGTTGAAAAAGGCCGAAATATCTACGAAATGAAGTGTGAAATGTGCCACAACATGGAAGGAAGAATGGTTGGCCCCGCACTTGGTGATATAATGGAGCGAAGAAGCGCAGAGTTTGTCATGAATTTCATTCTTAACCCATCCGGAATGGTACGGGAACATCCCGTTGGCCAGGAACTTTTGCGGGAATATATGACGGCGATGCCTTTTCAAAATGTGCAAAAGGATGAGGCCCGTGCCATTGTGGAGTTTCTTCGGGAATACAATGAATTGAATTGAACGGATACTTACCATAAACCATAAATCATAAAACAATGACAAATAACAGATCAAAATCCTTACGCGGATTGCTTTTGGCTGCGGGGTTTATAGCCATGGCCGCCTTTATTTTTACGGGATGCCCATCCCAGCAGCGCATGCTCGATACCGGTGATGCGGCTCAAAAAGTTTACGTTGCACCAGGCGAACATGACGAATACTACGGTTTTTTCTCCGGTGGTTACAGCGGACAATTAAGCGTCTGGGGACTTCCTTCAACACGACTGCTGAGAGTCATTC
Source organism: Balneolaceae bacterium (assembly GCA_007123715.1). Taxonomy (GTDB): domain Bacteria; phylum Bacteroidota; class Rhodothermia; order Balneolales; family Balneolaceae; genus Rhodohalobacter. Next base: position 2,053 of record SKKO01000051.1, read on the forward strand.
CTGTTTTTTCTCAGGACCCTGAAACGGCATACGGATACTCGGAAGAGACCAAACCTCTTTTTGAAACCAGTTACGGATTTATCCCATGGGATGATTCTCATCATCCGCACATTTCACAAACCAATGGGAATGCAGATGGCCGCTGGATTTTTATCAATGCGAACAACACACCACGAATTGCGCGCATTGACCTCGCAACGTTTGATACAAAAGAGATTCTTGAAATCCCCAATACCGGCGGGAACCATGCCTCTTCTTTTGTTACCTCAAATACCGAATATGTAATTGGCGGTACACGCTTTAGCATTCCTTATGAAGAAGACCTTGATGTACCTATCGACAGTTACAGCCAGGAATTCAGAGGCGCGCTTACTTTTGTGGCAGTTGATGAGGAAACCGGACGAATGGACCTGGATTTCCAGGTAGTGGTTCCTCCGTACAACTACGACCTTGGCCGCGCAGGCAAAGGCCCGTCAGCTGATTGGGTATTCTTTACCACATACAATACCGAGGAAGCACATACCATGCTCGAAGTAAATGCTTCACGCGCAGATAAAGATTTTATCGCAGCCATTAACTGGCGAAAAGCAGCCCAGCTGGTTCGTGATGGACACGGTTCAACCATGCCGGGTGAGTACTATCACAACTATTACATCGGCAAGCAGGGATACGCAATAAATGATATAAAAAATGGTGTTACTGTTCTGGATACCCGTGAGATCGATGAGGATTTCATCTACTATCTGCCAACCCCGAAATCACCGCACGGTGTGGATATCGACCCGACCGGGGAATACATTGTTGGCGGCGGAAAACTGGCTACAGTAATTCCGGTTCACTCATTCTCAAGAATGCTTGAAGCAATCGAAAATGGCGACATAATAGACAGGATTGATGGGATCCCGGTTCTCGACTATGATTCAACCATAATCGGCGAAGTGGAAAACCCGGGATTAGGCCCGCTTCATACTGAATTCGACGGACAGGGATACGCATACACATCCGTTTATATCTCTTCCGAGATTGTAAAATGGTCGCTCGAAACCTTCGAAGTGGTCGACAGGATTGATGCATATTACTCCATTGGTCACCTGCTGATTACAGCCGGCGATAATGTTAATCCAGAACCAAGATACATGATTGGATTAACCAAAACAGCCAAAGACCGCTATCTGCCAACCGGGCCAAAGCAAAATCACCCTGCACAGCTGTATGACATTAGCGGCGGCAGAATGCAGCTACTGAAAGATTTTCCTACAATAGGAGAACCTCACTATGCTCAGGCTATTCGTGCAGACAAAATTGTGGACAGGGTTGCTCAAATTTATGAAATGGAAGAAAATGACCACCCTCACGCCATTCGCAGAATTGTTGACAACCGAATAGAGCGTGAAGGCAACGTGGTGAGAATCTTCATGGGCTCAACCAGAAGCCACTTCAGGCCGGACAATATTGAAGGCATCAGAGTTGGAGACACAGTGTACGTCCATCTTACCAACTTTGAGCAGGAGTGGGATGTAGTTCACGGTATTGCCATCAAAGGAGCCAATAACTCCGAGATACTTGTTGCGCCGGGACAGACCAAAACCATGAAATGGGAACCAACCAGAACCGGAATTTATCCCTTCTACTGCACGGCATTCTGCTCTGCGTTACACCAGGAAATGCAGGGTTATATCAGAGTATCGGCAGCCGACTCAGACGTTCCCTTGACCTGGAGAACAGGCACAAACTGACTTTACCCCCGGCCCGGTTAATTCCGGGCCACCGATCCAAAACCCGGGTCAGGTTTTCGGTCCTGATCCGGGCTTTTTAAGGAAAACAAAAAGGAGTTAACGGTCTTTTTCTTAGTGAAAAACCTCCCCTCTGGAGAGGGGATAAGATGCGAAGGTTTTACACCAGGGAAATCACCTAAAAAAAGAAGAAAATGAAAATTGAATCAAGAATCGCAATGGGTTTGGCAGCGCTGATGCTGGTTGCATTGTACTATATGCCATTCTGGACCATCTCCATGTCAGCACCCCAGTACCCCGAAGGTATAGGGATGCATATACACATTGACAATGTTACCGGCCATAACCGCCATGATTTACAAAGTATCAACACGCTGAACCACTACATCGGAATGGCTGAAATTCATAAAGAGGATTTTCCCGAATTTGAAATTATACCCTGGGTGATCGGATTTATGATCGGATTTGGAATTCTTGTAGCTGTGCTCGGTAATTTTAAACTGGCAATCGCCTGGTTTGTGCTCATGATTATACTGGGCATTATCGGACTTGTAGATTTTTATCTCTGGGGGTATGATTACGGGCACAATCTGAGTCCCGATGCACCCATTAAGGTGCCGGGAATGAGTTACCAGCCACCTTTGATCGGGTGCAAACAGCTTCTAAATATCAAAGCCTGCTCCTGGCCATATACGGGATCCATCTTTATCGGGTTTTCCATGCTGTTAGCCGGCGGGGCTGCCTGGTACGAAAAAACTAAAAACAGATAAATATCATGATCTATCGAATCTTAATTTTCATTCTGTTTGCAGGCTTCATTACTGTTACCTGCATACAGGAAGATGCCCGAAATAACAATCCTGTATTACTACACGCCAATTCTGTAGACATCGATTATGGTACAGATATTTGCAGCTTTACAAAAAAACCGATCAAAACCGTTCGTTATGGCGGTAAAATAACGCTTGAGAACGGTGATATTCACAAATTCATGTCAGTTGAATGCACTGCTGGGTTCTATCTTGAAATGGATGACAAAACAACGATAAAGAGCATTGAAATAGTGGATTTTGCACACGGGCAGAAATACCTGCCGGTGGATGAGCTCGTGTTTCTTCAAAGCAAACTGAGGCCAAGCCCGAACGGACTTTTTCTGACGGCCATTGACCATTCCAACACAAAAATGAAACAATACATCTATGATGCGTATCCCGGAACATTCATGAGCTGGACTGAGGTAACAGAGCTGGTTCAGGAAGAATGGAATCTTTCCGGAACCCGGGCGCATGCAACATCTTTCTGAACCGAAAAGAAGAAAGTCCCCATTTGCCCCATAGGGATTCCAATGGGAAGAATGGAATTGGGGTGTGTTCATCATAATATGATCACTCCCGTCAAACCGTAAAATTTTAAAAGGATCAAAACCATGAGGGGTAAACCATTTTTTATGATATCACTTTTGATATCACTCATCCTTTTTACAGGCTGCGAACCAAAGCCACAGCCCATCCATATGGGCAGCGATCAGTGTGATTACTGCCGCATGATAATAACCGAACGGGAATTTGCTTCACAGGCCGTAAATAACCAGGGGAGGGCTTTCAAGTTCGATTCGGCAGAGTGTATGGCAGCTTTCGATCTCACCACAGAGAACCGCGATAATATCCATTCATTTTGGGTGCCCAATTTTCTTGACCGCGAAGAATGGCTTGAGGCAAATGATGCCGTATTTCTTCACAGTGAAACGCTACGCAGCCCGATGGGCCTCTTTTTATCGGCATATACCAACAGAGCTTCAGCCGTGCAGATGCAGAACGAATACGGAGGAGAAATCATCGATTACAACCGTGTAAAGGTCATTGTGGAAAATGCCTGGCTGCAAAACGGCAGCAACACACAAAACATGCACCGCTAATCTGGAACTCAGCATGAAAAATATCCTCCTGCATACCGCCTTAATGACGATCCTCTTTCTGGTATCGCAGTCATTCATCTTTGCCCAGGTTGTTGTGAGCCCTCAAGGGCCTGTTACCTCAATTAAAGAAGCGGTGCAAATGGCCGGTCCCGGTGAAACAATCGAAGTGCATTCGGGCATATACTATGAGAACGATATCCTGATTGATAAAAAGCTTACTCTGAATGGAATCGGCAACCCGGTTATCAACGGAAACGGGCAAGGTTTTCTCCTGATTATCCGTGCTGACAGTGTAATTGTTTCGGGTTTCAGCCTCCAAAAAACCGGACGCAGTTATATTCGTGATTATGCAGCAATTCTGATAGAAAAGTCTGCCGGTTTTGTGATTGAAAACAATCGTATTGATGATGTTTTCTTTGGTATTTACCTCGCCGAAACCGATGGTGGTATAATCAGAAATAATGATGTAAGGGCATACGACACACGCGAAGCTTCATCCGGCAACGGGATTCACTTATGGAATGTGAAAAATCCAAAAATAACCGGCAATTCAGTAATGGGTATGCGTGATGGTATTTATCTCGAATTCGCAGAAAACGCCCTCATCAGTGACAACATCAGCAGTGAAAATAACCGTTACGGGCTGCACTATATGTTCTCGAACGGCGGTCAATATGTTAAAAATACATTCCTTAAAAACGGTGCCGGTGTTGCTGTGATGTACTCCGATAACGTGGATATGACAAATAACCTGTTTGAACACAACTGGGGTGGATCCGCTTACGGGCTATTGCTGAAAGACATCACCAATAGCCGGATCGAAGATAACCGGTTTTACCGCAATACCGTGGCTATCTACTCTGAAGGTTCAACCAATGTGGATATCCGCAGGAACCATATTGAGCAGAACGGGTGGGCGGTGAATATAAAATCGAACAGTTCACGCAACCGGTTCACGGAGAACAATTTCATCGAAAACAGTTTCGATGTACGAACCGACAGCCCGAGGAATAACAACTTTTTTGACGGTAATTACTGGAGTGCTTACGAAGGGTATGACCTCACCCGTGATGGTATCGGTGATGTGCCCTACCGGCCGGTAAGCCTTTTTTCGATGATCATCGAACGGCAGCCTGAATCTCTTATCCTGATGCGAAGTATGTTTATCCGTCTGCTTGACCAGGCAGAAAGAATTCTCCCTGTTCTGACTCCAAAAACCCTATTTGACGAAAATCCAAAAATGCAGAGAATACAATGATCGAGATCAAGGATTTAAAAAAATCATTCGGTGACTTACAGGTTTTAAAAGGCATGAACGTTTCCATTCCCAAAGGCCAGGCCACCGGAATTGTGGGGCCTAATGGCGCCGGTAAAACAACGCTGATCAAAACAATCCTGGGATTGGTAAAGTCTGATTCCGGAATGATCCATGTAAACGGGACAAGGCTGAACGGTGACTGGCTTTACCGCAAAGACATTGGTTACATGCCACAGGTTGCGCGGTACCCGGAAAATATGAGGGTATACGAACTGCTGCATTTTATCAAGGGCCTGAGAGATCAGGAAGCTGTTTATGAGGAAGAACTAATTGAACAGTTCAACCTTGGGCCTGAACTGGAAAAGCCGCTGCGTACACTTTCAGGAGGCAACCGGCAAAAAATTGGGGCAACCCTGGCCATGATGTTCAACCCGGAGATTCTATTCTTTGACGAACCTACTGCCGGATTCGATCCCCGTTCCAGCCACAAGTTCAAGCAGAGGGTGAAAAAAGAAAAAGAAGCTGGTAAAACCATCTTTATCACTTCACATATCATGAGTGAACTGGAGCAGCTTGTGGATCATGTGATATTTATCCTGGATGGGAACATCAGATACTATGGATCCATGGCAAACTTGCTGGAACTGAGCAGTGAAGAACGGCTCGAAGCGGCTATCGCACGCCTGATGGATGAACCGTTGAACAATTCTGCTTCTAAAAACGAACAAACCAAAAATTCGGCTTCCACACTTAAAATGGAATTTGCATAATCATTTCGCCTGACCGGGAAAATATAGAATGGGTAACATTATGAAATTGCTTTCACATATTATTAAAACCGAATGGAAAAGCCTGCTTCGCGGAAAGTGGGTGATCGGATATACGCTGATCTTTTTAATCCTTACCGATACACTCCTGCGTTTTGGCGGCGGCGGGCCTGAAACACTGCTCAGCCTCTCAAACGTAATGCTGCTCTTTATTCCGCTGGTGGGGATGATTTACGGTATACTGTACATCTACCAGTCGCGGGAATTTGTGGAGCTGCTGCTCACGCAACCCATTGACCGGAAAGTGCTTTACTGGGGATTGTTTTTGGGAATCTCGACCCCGCTCATGGCAGCATTTATTATCGGCTCCCTTTTACCTCTCGCATGGCATGGCATCCTGGCATTGGATGGAGGCTCCGCGGCCCTTGTACTGGGTCTTGGCGGAATGCTGACACTGATCTTTGTATCACTTGGTTTCGTTTTCGGGCTAATGTTTTATGATGACCGAATCAAAGGATTCGGATTCACCATAGTCATCTGGCTCTTTCTTGCAATACTATATGACGGGCTGGTGTTAATGTTGGTTTTTTTATTCGGGGATTACCCGCTCGAACAGTTTGTGATTGTAGTTTCCATGCTGAACCCCATCGACCTCGCCCGCATCCTTGTGATGCTCGAATTCGATATTTCAGCTTTGATGGGATATACCGGTGCTGTTTTTAACCGGTTTTTTGGCCAAAACACCGGGCTGGTGACTGCAAGCGGAATGCTGATGGTTTGGCTGGTAATTCCAACCTGGCTGGGATTGAGAATATTCAGAAAAAAAGATTTTTAGAAGATAGCCCAATTTGGAGTGGGAAGCACCGAAGGCTCCGGGGAATTAAGACTTGCCGCGGAAACACAGAAAAACACTGGGATATTCCGTGCTTTTCCGTGTTTCCGTGGCAATTGCACATATTTTTATAACTAAGCTTTTTGCTGATTGTTAATTTTCTCACGGCCTCTCGAGAGGAGAACTTTTGGACTGTCACCTTCTCAATGATGTAAGCCATCCCCCACTTTTTTTTAAAAATTTTCGATGTAAACATCCCTCTCACGGGGTATATTATAAGTTAAGATGCCTCACTCAAAACAAATATCATCATCAGCTAATTGACTTCAAAAGACAAAAAATACGTACGAATCTGGTACTGGAGCGGAGCCGTTTTGGTTTTTCTGATACTCATCATTGGCGGCATTACCCGCTTAACCGGCTCAGGTTTATCCATGACAGACTGGAAACCAATCATGGGCGCAATTCCCCCAATCACTGAAACCCAATGGGAGGCTGCATTCGATCAATACAAACAGTTTCCTGAGTACCGGCAGGTAAACCGGGGGATGAGCTTATCAGAGTTCAAGTTTATTTTCTTTTGGGAATACCTTCACCGAATGGTCGGCCGGTTTATTGGCATTGTATTTATTGTTCCTTTTGCCTGGTTTCTTATAAAAAAGAAATTTGATAAACAAAATCTGAGAAGAGCTGTTGTTTTGCTCATACTTGGCCTGGGGCAGGGACTGCTGGGCTGGTATATGGTTATGAGCGGCCTGGTAGACGTGCCGAGGGTGAGCCCCTACCGACTGGCTGCCCACCTCTCCCTGGCATTCATCATTTTTGGGTGTTGTGTATGGTTTGCACTCGATTTAAAGGAGAAATATGAAAAACCTCTCCGCAGTTTATCCGAACTCTATGTGTGGAGCCTGTTATTCATCGCCATCCTTGCATTACAGATTGTATGGGGGGCTTTTGTGGCGGGACAACATGCCGGGCATATTTATAATACGTTTCCCACTATGTTCGGCTACTGGTTCCCTCCGGAATTATGGCTCATTGAGCCATTTATACTGAATTTTGTGGAAAACATGGTGACCGTTCAATGGGTTCACCGTGTGGCAGGAACGCTTTTGGTTCTGATCTCTCTGGTTATCTGGATCCGTGCATTTATGCTGAAAACCAATTTTAATTTAAAAATGTGGGCTCTTTCACTGCTGGCAGTTTTGCTGATTCAATACGCGGTTGGGGTATTTACCCTTATTTACCATGTGCCTCTTTGGCTGGGAGTACTACACCAGGCTCTCGCAATGGTACTTTTTGGCGTAGCACTCGGATTGGTGCATTTTTTGAGGAAAGGAGTTTTGAGTTTTGAGTTTTGAGTTTTGAGTTTGTATTCACGCGATACGAATCTGTCGCTACCGCTCCTTTTTTTCATCCCAAGGGGTCGGGACTGTCGCACCGCTCCAGCTTTTCACTTTTCACTTTTCACTTTTCACTTTTCACTTTTCACTTTTCACTTTTCACTTTTCACTTTTCACTTTTCACTTTTCACTTTTCACTTAA
>SKKO01000016.1 GCA_007123715.1 Balneolaceae bacterium
ATTCAGCTCCTTCCAAAAAATCCCCTCCGCGTCATTGCGCCTCCGCGTGCCCCACCCCACCTTTCTCATCAATTCAGCTCCACCCAAAAAAACCCCTCCGCGTCGTTGCGCCTCCGCGTGCCCTATTCCGCCCCCAAACCCCTGTACAAAAAAGGAGTAACCGCTTCGCCATATCTGCCAAGTATAAAAACCGGGCCAAACGCGGTGCTCACAAGTTCAACTCTTCGCACATCTCCCAATCCATAAAAACCGGATTCCTTGGGCTGCACCACGGTAAAATCACCGTTCCCATTATTTTTCAGCAACATCCCCTTGTCTGCCATTGGGCCAATTTCCGGGCGGGTACCAAAGTTATTCCCCACGGCCAGGATATCGGGCGAACCATTCCCAAAAAAATCCGCTACGAACAGATCAAAAATGGGAGCAGTTTGTGCCAGCCCCGGCAGGGATTTTTGTTCAAATGTGCCATCACCACGATTCAGGAATACAGACGATTCGAAGGTGTGCACTTCATACTGCACAGGACTCCGCCGTGCATCTCTGACAATATGAGCGGCACTTGCAGCTGCCCAGCTCGCATAATCGGGAAATTTAGAATTGAACGACGGCAACTGCTGCAAAAAAAGACCCCTGTTTGCAAACGGCACTCTTCTTCCTTCAACCACCTCTGTTATAAGCGGATCATTCAATCCGTTATTATTAAAGTCACCGTTATACAGAATGGCCGGTTCATCAGGTGTCGCACGAAGCATGCTATTCAATCCACGATTTCCAGCGATCAGATCAGGAAGCCCGTTCCCGTTCAGGTCGGCTACTTCAATTACATTCCACCACCCGGATGTTTTTTCAAATCCTGCTTCTTTCGTTATTTCTTGATATACGCCTCCTCTCATTTTAAAAACGCGAATGGGCATCCATTCACCGGCAAGAATCAGTTCATTTTGTCCATCGCCATCTGTGTCCACCCATAGTGCGCTTGTGATCATGCCGGGCCGCATCAATTCCGGGCCGATTTGTGCTGTCACATCGCTGAACGTACCCCCGTTGTTTTTGAGCAGGTAACTGCGGGGAGCGGCAGGATACTGTCCGGTGGTAACACGCCCGCCCACAAATAGGTCGATACGGCCGTCATTGTCAAAATCAAGAAGGGTTACCGTACCTCCGCTCGAATGCATCCGGGGCAGCCCATCCGGCCGGTAACGAAAGTTTCCAAAGCCGTCATTTATATATAACCGGTCCTGGTATATTTCCCCGTTCATCTGGTCAAAATTTCCACCGCTTACCACATACAAATCATTGATGCCATTCCCAGTGGCATCAAATAAAACAGCGTCAATATCATCAAAGTAGAGGTGGCGTTCAAAATCGGGTACATTCGCTTTAACAAACCTTCCATCCGGCTGCTGAAGATAGAGCACCGGTGCCTGTCCCTGCCCGCCGCCAATAAACAGATCCGGCAAGCCATCGCCATTTACATCGGCAGAGGTTACAGCCGGCCCGAGATTCGAAAGAGAGTGGGGCATCAACGGACTAAAAATCCGGTCCCTGAAAAAACTTCCTTCATGATGAAAATCAATCCCAAGTGCATTTTCATCCAGGAGGGTAAACAGCTGATTTGTAGTATCTTCAGTTCGATGTGTTTGCCGGGCATCAGCCTGGTGAAGTGTGATAAACCGGTTAGCTGCAACATCACGTATTATTTGAGTTGATCCATCCGGCCAGATCACTTCAACATTCACGATATCTGCATCGCCCAGGCCGAAGTGAAGGATTGGATCAACCGTTGAATGGAAACCTCTCGTGTAAAAAGCTTCCTGAAATACGATTTTCCCGTCATGAGTGGTCAGTTTCACTTTGGATCCAATCCCGAAAGTGTTGTAGCCCGAGCCCTGCAGGCGGACCTTCAGGTAATTATTCGAATTTAACAAATAGGCATTGTTACGAAAAACCGAAGGCGGCTGATTGATATGTGAAATCACAAGATCCAGTGCACCATTCAGGTTCAGGTCCACGTAAACTGCAGCACTGGATACGGTATATTCTTTCAGCCCCCAATTTTCTGTTGTTTCAGTAAACTGCAGATTTCCTTCATTCCGGAAAGCAACATTGTGCATTTCCACCCTTTCCATTTGCTGTACAAGTCGGTATTTCAATTCCGGATCATCTGGCAGGTCTTCATCGGGAAACTGCTTCCAGAGAATATTATTCAGATAATCAAGGTTCGTGTAAAAACGGGGGAAACCGTTGGTAACAAACAGGTCTTTGTTGCCGTCATTGTCAAAATCGGCCATCAAAACTGCCCAGCTCCAGTCGGTTTTGTGAATGCCGGCAAGCTGGCCAGTCTCGGTAAATACTCCATCACCTTTGTTGATCTGAAGGGTATTGCGCATATTTTTCCGATGGTATCCGGCCGCTGCGAGCTGGTCATAAATTCCATAATCTGGAGTTTTAAATACTTTCCGGCGTTCATATCCGGGCGGCATCATATCGGCCACAAAAATATCAGGCAGTCCGTTATTGGTGATATCTGCAATATCCGAACCCATGGAGAAGTAGGAGGTTACATCAGTCCGGTAAAGAATTTCATCAACGAATGTACCATCACCCTGATTGATATACATATAATCCCGTTCCATGAAGTCATTGGTCACATATATGTCTGGCAGCCCATTTCCGTTGAGATCGGATACCGTTGCGCTCAGACCGAAACCGATGGGGTTCTGCATGATACCTGCTTCACGGCTAACATCGGTAAATGTACCGTCACCGTTATTTCTGTAAAGCTTATCGCCGGCGTACTCATCGAATTCGCTGCGTATAGTTCGAATATCAAAACCACGGAAGGCACGGGTATTGTAGTTAACGATGAAAAGGTCGAGAAGTCCGTTTCCATTATAATCGAAAAAAACCGGCTGGGTACAATACCCGGGATCATCAATTCCGAATTCAGCAGCTCGTTCGGTAAATGTCGGGGTGCCTTTTTCCGGATCAATACCATTATTTACAAAAAGCTTATTTCGCCGTTGTTCCACAGGTACTTTACCGGCTTTACAAACATAAATATCGAGTAATCCATTACCGGTAATATCTGCAAAAGCTACACCGGCACTCCAGCCGTCCTCATCAGCCACACCGGCTTCATCGGTGATATTCCGGAAACGATAATTTCCCTGATTGATATAAAGTGCATTTCTCCCCTGGTTCGCCGAAAAATAGAGATCAGGAAAGCCATTTCCATTAATATCCCCCACTGCGATACCTCCCCCATTATAGAAAAATTCAGATTCAAGAATATTGTTACCCGGTTTTTCTTCAAGTGTGTTTACAAATGTGATCCCGGTTCGATCAGAAGAGATTTTTTCAAAGAGAGCTTCCTGTGGATAGGCTTTTGTGGCCTGGAAAAAAGATAAAAGCGTGAGGAGCAGTATATATCCGGTACTGTATTTCATTGGCATTAAAACGTAAAAATACTCATACAGATTATCTCACTTATCATGAATATTGCCAAAAAAAGAATGCTTACATGAAGCAGAGAATAACCATAGAAATCATGATAAAAAAAAACCCGGCAATATATGCCGGGTTTTATCCTTAATCATTTTAAATATAGGGGATTATTGAGCATCCCACCACATTCGTGTAGTGAATTCGTCCGGGCCTTGCCGGTTCACTGCCGCATTGTAAGCATCGGGGTTACCGCTTGCTTCAGAAGCAGGGTAGCGAAGCCTTCTTGGAATCGTTCCGCCTGACTGGTTGCCCGGATAATTTGTCGGGGTAAGTTGCGGGAAACCGGTTCTTCGCCAGTTGGCAAAAGTCTCATAGAAATTGAGAAAGGTAACCGCCCAGTACTGCTCTCCAATCACTCTGTTCCATTCAGCTGAATTGTATGGATTGGCAGCAAGGTATGCATCAATTTCACCGGGTGAAATCTCGACTGTTGCACCGTAAAGCATGCCATATTGTTCCATAGCAGCACGTACTCCGGCATTATAATGTGCTTCCGCACTTCCGGAGTGCCATCCACGCTCAATGGCTTCAGCAAGCATAAACTGCACTTCTGAATATGTCTGGAATACCATTGGTGAATCGTTAGTAACGAACACGGGGTTGACCCTGCTGTAATTATCACCATTATAGTCGGGGTCAAACTGCAGAATGGTTGTCGCATCAAAGCCATTCGGACGGCCTAACGGCTCCCCGCCACTTACAACCCAGCTTAATCTTTCAAGCCGTGGATCTGCATGGTTGTCCATCCAGTCAACAAATGTTTTACTGAGGCGTGAAGCATCGTCATTGGTAAAACGCTGCCCGTTCCAGTTAAACACTTCTCCCAGGCCATTCCGGTTGATGCCACCCGGCCCGTCAGTATGTTGGATATAACTGATGTCGGCATTGCTCTGCATTACACCGCCACTAATGGCTTTCTGAGTCCACTGCTGCGCGGCAGCTGCATCCACTTTCACCATTCTGAGTGCCAGACGAAGCATCATTGAATTTGCATAACGCTTCCATTGGTCAATATTGCCTCCATAAATCAAATCCTGATTACCCGGACTTGCCGCACTGTTGTTCAGCATCATGGCGGCCTCTTCTAGTTCATTCAGCATGTCGAAGTAAATTTCCCGCTGAGAATCATATTGAGGAAAGAATACACGCTCGCTAAAGCCTTTACCTGCATTGAAATAGGGAACGTCGCCATAAATGTCCGTAATTCTCTGGAAAGCTACCACTTTCCAGATGCGGGCAATGGCATGGTAATTCACATATTGCTCCTGACCACTGACGGTTGGATCGGTGATTTCAATAAGGTTGGAAAGGTCTTTGATGTAATTGGTGAATGCCCGTGCCCAAAGTGCGCCCGAGTACTCATCATTCCAGAAGTATTTATCACCCGACCAGTAACCTGCGAGAGCAGAGAGCTGCTGAATCATGGTTGATTGATAAATTAGCTGGGTCCTCCAGTTTTCAAAACGTTCACCCGAAGTTTGAAGCTGAGTATAGGCCAGGATAAATCCGGGGTCTATTTCTTCTGCAACTGTCGGGTTAATATTCAAATTATGCAGGCTTTCCGTATCGCAACCCTGAAGGGGAAGCAATAAGAAAACCAATAATGCGCTAAATAAATATTTTAATTTTTTCATAGCTAACTCCTTAGAATTTCAGATTCAGGTTCACGCCAAAACTTCTGGTCTGGGGAACACCAAACCATTCCAGACCCTGGCCGTTGCTTGTATTGAAGGTCGATTCAGGATCAACATTATCAACCTTGCTGTAGAGCAACAACAAGTTCCGGCCTACGATGGACAAAGTAGCATCGCTGAATGGCAGGTTACTAAGAACACGTGCAGGAAGCTGGTAGCCAATGTTGAGAGACCGAAGCTTAATAAAGCTGGCATCCTGTACAAAGTTCTCTGCGATTTGTGCCATTCTACCGTAATAGTTTTGCACGGTAATAATTCCTTCAGCGTTCGGGTCACTGCCGGCAATATTCCAGGTTCTTGGATTGCCATCGGTATCCACCCCACTAATGGTAAGACCTCCTTCACGGCCTTCCAGGGTATCTTTATGCATACCGCTGCCATAAGTCATACGGTTTGTACCGGTATAAAGATCACCGCCAAATTTGAAGTCAACCAGGAACCCGAAATTGAAATTCCGGTAATTGAAATCGTTCTGGAGTCCTCCGGTATATGGGTGAACACCTCTTCCGAGAACTCTTCTGACAGGATCCGCAACCGGCAGGCCGTCCGCATCATATACTTTCTGCCCATTGATTCTCAGGTGCGCAGTACCCACAATCATGCTGTAACCGCCCTGGAAGAAAACTCCATTGTCGTCGGTGTAGGCAATTCTGTGTTGTGCAGAAGCTTCAAAACTTCTTGCATTTTGAACATTCAGAATTTTGGAATCCTCGAAGAGCTGCACCACATCGTTCTGGTTGTAACCCAGGTTCATGGTTAAATTCCAGTTGAAGTTCATATTCTGAACCGGTGTCACACGAACCAGAAATTCGTGTCCTTTATTGGTTACTTCACCCACATTTACAGTGGCCCCTCCAAATCCAGATGTCTGCGAGATAGAAGCATTCAGGATGTCTTTGGTGGTTGTTTTGTTATAAAAAGCATAATCGAGTCCGACACGGTTATTGAATAATCTGAGATCGAATCCAATTTCATACTCCTTGAGTGTAAGTGGAACAAGCTGGTTGTTAGGAACACTGCCCTGTGTGATTCTGCCAAGAGCCGCACCCTGGTGGCCTTGCCCTACAATGGTGTAATTCAGTGCAAGCTGATATGGATCAGCACCACCGCCTACTTCAGCCCATGATCCTCTGATCCTTCCGAAGGTAATAAAATCAGGCATATCAAAAGCATCAGAGAATACAAAACTACCCCCAATACTTGGATAAAGAATACTGTTCGATTCTGTCGGAAGTGTGGAGAACCAGTCATTACGTGCAGTAACGTTCAGGAAAAGAATATCTTGATAGGAGATTTCAGCAGAACCGAAAAGAGAATTGATTCCGGATTCACTGATTCCATAATTAAAGTTATTTACCTGTGCATTGCTGATAGTATGCAGGAACGGAATATTGAAACGCTCGCCTCGACCATTCAGTGTTTCAAAATTTCTGCGCATCCAGCTTCCGCCAAAAAGGCCGCTTACAGCAAAATCACTGAAACTCTGGTTAAAGCCGATAATGTACTCAAGATTGGTTTCACGAACCCGCTGTTCAATTTCGTTCATGGCACCCAATGCAATATATCCGGTTCCAAATGGCTCAAGGTTGGTTCTCCGGTTGGTGTACCAGTCCATACCCATTCGACCCTGAATGTAAAGCCATTCAGCAACATCATAACGAAGCGAACCGGAACCCATAAAACGGTCGCGCAGGTTATTGTTCACAAACTGATGTGTTGCCCAGTAGGGGTTCTGGCTGAAGATATTATCAGAATAGAGTAACTCGGATCCATCAGGCCTCGCACCCAGTTTATCTGTTTCACCTCTCAGGTCTAAAACGTTAATACTTGGTGGCAGTACAGATAACGTATAGTTTGCGTTACCCGGAGCGTCAGAAAGTCTTGCACGGTTTTTTACATCTTCCCTTGAGTATTGAAGTCGCCCGTCCACATTGAGCCTTTCTGCCCAGCGGCCTGATGTGCTTAACATCACAGTTTGCCTGTCCATCCCGGAATTCGGTACAATAGATTGGTTTCTTAGATCGGAAACGGAAAGACGGAATGTTTGATTGGCAGTACCACCTGTCAGTGCAATCGTGTTAGTATTTGTGATTCCGGTCCGGTAAAAATTTTCGAAATTATTACTATTTGCAACATAAGGCCTCTGAACACCATCAAACTGATACACATTGGATCCGTCAAGCCGGCCGCCCCATGCGGTTGCGCCAAATTGAGAGCCTTCACCTACAGAAGCCGGTTTTCGTCCACCTGTTCCATGTCCAAACTCGTTTTGGAAATCGTATGTATTTACCAAGCTGTCAAAGGTCAGGTTAGAGTTTATTTCAACTCCCACTCCTTGTTGCTGAGCACCTGATCCGGATTTAGTGGTAATCATAACCACACCATTGGATGCACGGGAACCCCATAATGCTGCTGCAGTTGCACCTTTCAGTACACTGATGCTTTCGATATCATCCGGATTAATACTTGTTAATCCATCTCCCCAGTCAGAACCACCCCATTCACCGGCAGAACCCAACTGTGAGTTATCCATGGGAATACCATCAACAACGTATAGTGGTTCGTTATTCCCACTTAAAGAGGTGTTTCCTCGAATCACCACGCGGCTTGAGCCGCCAACTCCGGTTCCGACATTACTGACATTTACCCCGGCAACACGTCCCTGAAGGGCATCACCCAGGTTAATTTCCCTGGCTTGTACTAGATCGTCACCCCGAACTTCCGTTACTGAGTAACCAAGTGACTTTCGTTCTCTCGCGATACCGAAAGCAGTTATGACAAGGTCATCAAGCTGGCCAACCATCTGCTGGAGGGCAATGGTAATGTCAGCGCGGCCATCCACATTCACCACTTGTGGTTCGTAGCCGATAAAAGATATCCGGATTTGTACATCCGGCCCGGATACTGAAAATGAAAATTCTCCGTCAGGATCGGTAACCGTTCCTGTTTGCGTACCTACCTCTACCACGTTTGCACCGGGTATCGGTTCATTCGTCGCACTGTCTATTACCTGACCTGATACCTGGAAACCCTGCGCAAGCAGAGTATTCGGCAGCAAAATAGCCAGACAAAGTCCCAAACTCATGAGTCCGGAAGCTTTCAGCGCTCGTATAATCAAATTATTGTACGGACTGTGCATATATTTATTTAACTGTTTAATTAATGTTTGTTGAACTGTAAGTAAACCATAGCTGGTTTGTACCTGTTATTATCTCTGTAATTCCTGATACAAGCGAAACGACACTTTTTTTAAGAGTGAGGATAATTTACAAGATTTAATAGACACTAAGTAAATGCAACGGGAGGTCAGATACAATTTGGAACCGGTTCCAATATTCAATTTTTAAAATATAAGACAGGAATTGCCTGATTTTATATAAGTTTTAGCCATTGAAAGTTTATAAATCTTGCATTCCTTACTTGAACCGCAGTCTTTACCTGATGAATGATCAAAGCACAACAATCCAAAAAAAAATCAATTGTAAAACCCTGTCAATCTCACTCCTTTTCATTATCTATTCATTTGATCTCTGTATGTCACAAGAACTTGGAACACCATCCATCCCGTTTTCTCCCGAAACCTATGTGGCCTACAGGGCAGAGAACCCATTTCAAATCGATGGTAACATTCAAAAAAAAGAATGGCAGCATGCACCCTGGACAAACGCGTTCGGGGATATTCGCGGAGGTGAGTATCCTGCTCCGCGTTTCGAAACCCGTGCAAAAATGCTTTGGGATGACAATTATTTCTATTTCGCAGCCCAATTGGAAGAACAGCATGTATGGGCAACGATAACCGAACGGGATGCTGTTATCTATATGGACAACAATTTCGAGATTTTCATTGACCCAACCGGTGACACTCACCACTACCTGGAGCTTGAAGTGAATGCCCTGGGCACCTTTTGGGATTTAATGCTTACCCGTCCCTACAGAAACGGCGGGCGCGCCATTGATGCCTGGGACATTAAAGGGCTGAAGATTGGCATCGGCATACAGGGCACATTAAATAACCCTTCCGATACGGACAGCTCATGGACCGTCGAGATTGCCATTCCCTGGGAGGTACTCACAGAAGTAAAACGAGGCGTACACCCTGCTGACGGAGACCAATGGCGTGTTAATTTTTCCCGGGTTCAGTGGAATACGGAAATTGTAAATGGCCATTATGTAAAGATTAAAAATCCCAATACCGGCGAAGACCTCCCCGAGGATAACTGGACGTGGTCACCCCAGGGACTCATCAACATGCACTATCCCGAAATGTGGGGATATGTTCAGTTCTCCGATGCAATTGCTAGCACCCGGAATGTAGACTTTAAGTGGAACGATGCCGAAAATTACAAGTGGCTTCTTCGAAAGCTCTATTACCGGCAAGTCGACTACTGGTCAAAAAATGGTCACTACGCAGAAGAGTCCGGCTTGCTCAATTTCAATGAAATCTTCGAAGAGCTTTTTGATGATAACCATCCAAAACCTCACATTACGATATCTGTCTTAGACAATACCTACATCATGCGGCTTTCCGGAGATCACCTGGGTCACAATTTTTATATCCGAAACGACAGCAAAATCTGGAAAACTGAACGCTGAAAGAGCTCTATAAGACATGGTATGTCTCTACAATCCATTTCCGCATTATTACACCTTTCTTAGTTGCAACCAAGATTCTAAACCTAACCCGGACAGACATACCATGTCTCCACTTTACTTTTCACATTCAAACATCTCAGACAGGGTATGTCTCTACAATCCATTTCCGCATTATTACACCTTTCTTAGTTGCAACCAAGATTCTAAACCTAACACGGACAGACATACCATGTCTCCATTTAAACTATTATTACAATGAAACGAAAAGAATTCC
>SKKO01000380.1 GCA_007123715.1 Balneolaceae bacterium
GAGAGAATATTCATATGAAAGAGTAGCTGTTATATTGCGTTCGATTCGATAAATGAGGCTGCTGTTTAAACCTGCCTGTAACAATTCATATGAAGGTTCAAGCCGGTGTTGCCCGAAAAGAGAGGTTACACTTACACTTCTGGAATTAAACACATAGGGAATAAGATAATCGGTGCTTGCACGCTGCTCAATAAATGAAGCCCGAATATTCGCACCGTATCTGTGGCCTATACCATTTATATTCCGGTGATGCCATGCGAGTTGTCCCCGTACAATCTCTTCACGGCCAACGCCTATGGATGCCTGTACGGTTCTCAAAGGATATTCACGCACCCTGATAAGTGCTGTGAGTGTGGAATCCTTTTCCTGTTCAGGCAGCGTTATGGTCGCAAAGCGAAACAAATGATGATTAAAAATCGCCCTTTGTGATGTCTGCATTTGACTGCGGCTGTATGCATCTCCGATATTAATATCTGTATGCCGGGTTAGTACCCTTTCCGTAACAGACAAATCACCTTCTATTATAAATTCAGAAAAGTAGGTTTTTGAGTTGGGGCGAAGTAAAATCTGAACATCGGCACGGTTGGCGACTGAATCAACTTCTGCGCTGATTTCAATTTCCGGCCATGCATAACCAAGATTTTCCAGTGTTTCACGAAACCTTCCCTCCACATCAGGCATCCTGATAAGCTCATAACGTCTCCCGGTTCTGTATTCATGCCTTTCTGCTGACCTTATAAAATCACGTTCCTCCTGAATTTCCCGTATTGTATCTTCTCCGGCATCAATAACAATTTCGCTCGTTGAAATTCGGATAGGGTTGTTTTCGCTGATGAAAAAAGTAACTTCTTTTCTCCACGGTTTTCCCATCTCTTCAATTTCGTAGTCTACACTCACATTGTGATACCCCCGCCGCTGGTAAAAACGTTCAATACGAATAACATCCCGCCTGATTTCTGATTCACTTAAAAGATATTCCCCGGTTCGCCCAAATAATTTTCGAAGAAATCGCGGATTGGAAGTGGCAATAAGTTGACTGATCACCATATCCCGGTACTCCTCATTTCCCTCTATATTTACATTCCAAATCACATCCTCTCTCTCATCCTGCCGGGCATTTGCATCCCAAAAATAACCCGAAAAGCATACAATCAGAAATAACAGGTAAAACATCTTCTTAACGGTATGATGACTGCAGATTGCGGGCAATGGTATTTGTAGAATGTTTATAATAAAAATAAGGATATTGGATATCTCTCAACGTAAAAATTTTTAATCGGTTTTTACGTATTCATCTATCATTGATTGTCTGTTTTATTTGTTGACCAGCCTATTTTCAGAATAGTTTAATGTCTATTCACAAAACGTCCGGAGCCTTTAAATCATCTATATTATTCTCTATTAAGATAAATATTCATTTATCTTTATCAGAACCGCTGGCAACGATAAATATTATTTGATCTTTACAGGTTTTTAAAATTTAACTTTTGTTTCGGTACGATACTCATCGATTATACTTTATCTCTTAAAATTCATGGTAACTTCATAACATGCTTTTACTATTAAATTTAATTTTAAAATACATTACATGTTGGTGTCACTAAAAAAGCCGTTTCGTTTGTCAGCCTTAATTGCAGTATTACTTCTGGTGAATGGTTGCAAAAAACCTGCTTTGGATGATTACTCAGATGTCTCTTTTGAGCTTGTGAACCAGAATGGAGAAACGGTTGTCTTTCCTGATGATTTTTCGGGTGCACCTCTTGTTATGGGATTTATCTACACACACTGCCCTGATATTTGTTCATTTATCACCGCAAATGTTGGCAAAGTTTATGAAGAGATGTCGAATCCCGGCACTACACAATTTGCATTGGTAACATTCGATCCGGAGCGCGACACCCCTGATGTTTTAAAGGGGTATGCAAGGGCTTTTGATATGGATAAACCTCCGTTTCAATTTTTAACTGCCGACCCCGAAACCATTCAAAGATTTATGGAACGAGTGAGTGTCCGTACTCAGGAATCATATTCACGCGAACTGGAAACCGGGGATAGAATGTATTTTATCAACCATTCCGATAAAATTTTACTTATTGATCAAAGATCACGCCTGATTTTTGATTACGGCGGCAGCATGACCCCTGTTAAAATCATTATTGAAGACCTTGAAAAACTATGATCTATCGAATAATCGCTTCTTTTCTTCTGGCATCCACCCTTCTCCTCATTTCTTGCAATGGCGATGAGGCCCATACTGACGTTCGTGAATTCATCTTACCCGATGATGGTATTGCCATTGAAGGGGCATGGGCAAGGCCGGGCCGTGCAAATGGTGTAACAGCCGTTTACCTCTATGCATTAAACGGATCTGCGGAAACTGACACGTTGATTGCACTCTCTTCGCCCACAGCAGGCCTAACTGAACTACATGAGACATTTGAAAGAGGTGAGGGCATGATGGGGATGCGTGAGGCTGAGGAGCCCTATTTTCCGGGAAGAAGTGTTACAGGCATGGAACCCGGCGGATTACACATTATGCTGATGCAATTACGAGAAGAACTTCGTGAGGGCGATGAGGTTGAAGTAAACCTTACTTTTTCGAATGCAGGTGAAATTATTGTCAGAGCTCCCGTAAGGGCACCGGATAGCCGTTGATGGTTAATTAATTCATCTCCAGTTCGGCTTTCTCTGAACTAAAACCAACCTCTTCCTCTTTTTCTTCGCCAAGTGCTTTTTCCATTTCAGAGCGCAGTTTTTGAATGGATAATCCGCTTGACAATGCCCCGTTTTTGGCTATTGAGATACGGCCGGTTTCTTCTGATACTACAACTACAAATACATTATTCGTCTCACTGATACCTACAGCGGCCCTGTGTCGTGTACCAAAAACAGATGATATATTTGGGTTTTGGGAAATTGGCAGGTAGCAGCTTGCCGCAACGATTCTGTTATTTCGAATCACAATGGCACCGTCATGAAGGGGGGTATCCTTTTGAAAAATGGTTTGAATAAGCTCAGCATTTATATGGGCATCGAGTCTTATTCCTACATCCACAAGGTCCTGCAATGAGGATGAACGCGCAAATACAATAAGTGCTCCGGTTTTGGTTTGTGCCATATTACGCACTGCTTCAATCACTTCATTGATCATTGTATCGGAACCAGCTTTTCCGATAAATCTGTCGAAAGAGGTATTTTGGCCGAGATTATAGAGAAGTTTTCTGATTTCCGGCTGAAATATGATAAAAACGGCAAGAACACCAACATCCAGAACACTGCGAAGCATAAAATTCAGTGTAGAAAAACCCAGCAGGCTTACACCGGCATTAAGCAGTATAACAAAAAGCAAACCCAACGCTGCCTGGATGGCAAACGTACCCCGTATCCACCTGTAGAGATAGAATAGTACGAGAGCGATGACCAGCGTTTCGAGCAGGTCTTTCAGTCCAAAATCTATGAATCCGATAGGTATCAATTAAATCGTATCTGTATTAAATAGTCGTATTTATGGGTTTGTAAAAAGTTTTTACATTTTAAAATAAGCATTAATCACATGAATTTTAAGTTTCTGATTTATTGATTCATTACTGCATTAAAAATCTCAATGGAATCAGCGGCTTCTTTAACATCATGCACCCTGAGAATTCGCGCGCCATTCACAAGACAGTGATAATGCAACGCAATGGTTCCGGCAAGGCGCCCCTCAATAGCACGGCCGTTTAATACCGCTCCAATCATTGATTTTCTTGAAGCACCGGCCAAAACCGGATATCCTAATTTTAAAAATGAATGCATCTCTTTTACAAGTTCTAGGTTATGAGCCAGTGTCTTGCCAAACCCGAATCCGGGATCAAGTATAATGCTTTTCACCCCGGTTTCTATAAGTTTAGATATCCCATTCCGGAAAAATGTTTCCATTTCTGTGACTATATTTTTGTAAACCGGCGCGTTTTGCATGGTTTTTGGGGTAGCGATCGAATGCATCAAAACATATCCAGCATGGTATTGCGCGCATAATTCTGCAAATCCGGGTTCTTTTCGCAATCCGCTAACATCATTTATAATATGAACGCCTGATTCCAATGCTTCTTTTGCCACTTCATACTTCGTTGTATCAACAGAGAAAAGGGTGCCCGGAAATTCCCGAACTGCGTGTTTAAGCAGTGGTATTACCCTATTCATTTCTATTTCCACGGTAACCGGATCGGAACCGGGGCGGGTAGATTCACCGCCAATATCTATAATGGATGCACCCTCAGCCACCATTTTATCAATTTGCCCGATGGCCCTATCGTCAGCCAAATACTTCCCTCCATCATAAAAAGAATCGGGCGTCAGGTTTAAAACACCCATCACAGCCGGCTTCTCCAGGTTCAGAAATACATCTCGCAGTTTAATTTTACAGGGTTCACCGGTCTGCCTGCCCATACATCATCATTTAAGTTGTGTGAATTTGTGTGGGTAACATAATCCATTTTCCATTATAAAATCCGGCTTTTTGCGAGTATGCCAGTGTCGTGTTAACAGTAAAATGGGAGTCATCTCCATCAGGGAGCAGGCAGACGAGTCGATCAGAAATCATCCCCATCATCTTTGCGGATGCCTTATCATCAAAACGGGTTCCTGCCAGTATGAAGTCATGATAAGGCCAGATCTCCTGAAAGCGCTTTTTCCGGCATAAAGTTTTCTTATTACCTCAAATTCACGCAGGGCTGTTAATCCCAGTCTTCTTTCAGATCATCTAACTTATCTTCTTTTTCGGCCCAGTCATCGGCGCCGGGTAGAGAGTCTTTTGTCTCATTAATAACATGGTCTTCCCACTGTTCTGCAAGCCTCTCGTTAAGTTCGATATAATGTTCCCATTTTTCGGGAACTTCATCATCAGGGTAAATTGCTTCTACAGGACACTCCGGCACGCAGGCGTCACAGTCAATACATTCAAGAGGATCGATAACGAGAAAGTTCGGGCCCTCTCTGAATGCGTCAACCGGGCAAACGGCTGCACAATTGGTATATTTACAGTTAATACAAGGTTCGGTTACTACGTAAGCCATTCAATTGGTATCGTTGATGTTAATATTAGAAACAAGAAGTGCGTAATTTTATACGAAATCATACTAAGATGCAATTCAAACTTTGAAAAATTAGTTTCACCGCAGCAGATGATTTAATTCACCGGCAGTGCCATCATTAGGTGCCGGCTCAATATTCAGCAGGGATGTGAGCAGTTCATAGATGTGAATAGCTTCAAAAGGCGGTACTTTCTCCCCGCTTTTAAAATCAGGGCCATTTGCGGCAAAAAAAGTAAACATTTCGGGAGACATATTATCGTAACCGTGAGTACCTGCCACAACACCCCGCCGTTCAAAAAATGACCTGCTTGTGATCGTATAGCCTGCATCGGCCAGCATCAGGATTTCCGGTATCCGGTAGTGATTGCGGAAATGAAAACGCTCCGGTATATCTTCACGCAAATAAACCCTGTAGTTTTCTTCATTTTCTTTTAATGCCTGATAAACCTCCTCAAGTTTGCCTTCGGCGGGCTTAAGCATTCCTGCAGGTGACCATGAAACCACGTCTACATCACCAAGATTGATGATGTTATCCAGAAAAATGACGGTTTCTTCGTTTGTAGACGCCATACCGTGATCGGAAACGAGAATGATATTGAGCCTGTGAGACAACCCGGTTTGTTCTGCTTTTTCAAGTAAATATCCCAACAGGCCATCCATTTCAATTACTGCAGCATCAACCTGCGGAGATCCGGGGCCGAACCGATGCCCCCTGCTGTCCACAAAGCTGAAGTACAATGTAGAAAAATCAGCCCGGACATCTCCGAGGGGATCAAGCCAAGTCATCACGCTGTCAATCCTGACGCTGTCGGGGATGGAACCATCATAATCTACCCATTTAGTTGGCTGTATGCCGTTAATGGATGCCTCGGAACCGGGCCAGAAAAAAGTAACAGCCGTTTTCCCCTGCCTTTCAGCAGTAGCCCATATCGGCTCACCGCCCCACCACCGCTCGTCATTGGGTGTTGAATCCGGAGGGCCATAACTAAAGGTTGCATCTAATTCAGCGTCATAAAAGCTGTTGGCTATAATACCGTGATTTTCCACATATAAGCCTGTAACGATGGACCAGTGTGTGGGAAAGGTATTGGTTGGAAAAACGGGGATCAGATATTCAGCCTGTACACCACTGGATAAAAAAAGATCGAAATTAGGGGTATTGTTTCTCTCGATATATTCATTCATCAATCCGTCAATGGAAATAAGAAGAACGGGGTTTGATTCACCTGTAAATTCCGAAGGATTTTCATGTACATCCCCGGTGCAGGATATCACTGTTATTAAAATGATTAAACTAACAGGAATAATAAATTTTATACAGAAGTTGTGGCAGAGATTCATGATTTTTATGAAGAATTGTTTTTAACCAATCATAAGAAAAAAAAAGGACGGCTGGCAAGCCAACCGTCCTTTCGAATATACTGTACTTAGACTTGATTATCAGTTAAACATATATCGAACACCAAACTGGGCGCTCCATGTATTGTTGATGTTGATATTTTGCCTGAAGCTTTCTGTTGGAGGTGCAGTTGAACCGGGCGCATTGTTAACCGTAAATTGTGCGTTTCCTTGCGCATCCATTCCCCTGTATTGCATCAGGTTACTCTGGATTGGAGTTTTGCTCACTCCCCACTCATCGTTAATCAGGTTACCGATATTAAGCACGTCAAATGTTAACTGAATTTTGTGCTGGCCCCTGAACAGGTTTACATCCTGGGAAACCCTGAAGTTAACTCTGTGCAACCAAGGAAGTTTTGCACCATTTCTTTCAGTAATACTACCCCGATTCTGACTCAGGTAATCATCCTGATCAATATAAGCATTCAGTGCCTGCCATTGCTGTTCAACTGTAGAAACAACATTACCGTCACTCACTATTGGAACAAGCTGAGCATCGGCAATACTTTCAGGCACATACATCAGGCGAACACCATTACCATCGCCGAAGTTACCACCGTATGTGTAGCTGAATCGTCCCTGGTCTCCACCTGCATAAACTAATGAAAACCTGGTAAGATTATTCCGGCTGATTGTGCGGGTATCGTAAGATACAACGGCCACAATACTATTGGGTGCATCGTTTCTGGAAAATCCTGTTTCAGGATTGTTTCTGTCGCGTATGGCTACATTTGGCCAGAGTGACTGCGCCTGTGAACCGCCAATGAGGCCATAATCCCGTGCCTGGCTTCTGGTGTAGTTAAAGCTTGTATACAATCCATTTGAGAAATTCTTCTCAAGGCCCATCGTTACAGACCAGTAGGAACCACTGTTAATATTCGTGAGATAATAGACTTCACGAAGGGGTGTTCCTTCTGCACCCGGTAATTGCTGGGTATAGATCGGATATGAATTCCCGGCAACATTAGCAACGGCACCGGTTGGCCTGTGCGCCAGGTTAACAGCAAGCGGACTGTTGAAATCTTTAGAATATATGACTTCAAAAGTACCAATAAAGCCGTATGGCAGCCTCTGATCCAGTGCAATGTTAGATCTCCAAACCTGAGGCAGTTTGAAATCATCCGCGGTAATATTTAACTGGTTCGGGATTTCCGCATCCAGTGTCGCCGGGTCGGGCCTATAGGCGTTAACGTCAGACTTGAAACCACTCCATTGCGGAACACTTCCGGTACCCCAGTCATCCGCATAGTAACCTCGCTGGCCGCGCATCACACCATTCGCATTAATCTGGTTGGATATCCAGACAAATGGCAGACGTCCGGAAAAGATACCCGTTCCACCGCGCAACTGTGAAGTTCTGTCGCCCCGAAGATCCCAGTTGAAACCAATTCTTGGTGACCAAAGTGGATTGATACCCGGGAAAGCACTGACATCAGGTGTGATATTGTCCCCGCCTCTCGGATTAGGAATGGACAAATTCAGGTCTTCAACCCTTGTATTTCGTGGAGAGTCGATTGGATAAAATGGTAAATCAACTCGTAATCCTGCTGTTACTTTAAAGTCCGGATTGATCATGAATTCATCCTGAATAAACAGGCCAACCTGGGCGAAGTTTACCTCATCAAGCGGTAATGTTGTAGGATTGTCTTCATCATACGTAAAACCAATTGCGAAGTGCGATGGACGCACATTTGGATTTTGGTTGATTACAGATTCAACAAAGTCATCGTAAGTTTGATACCTGTACCATGAGTTCCATACCGGGTTAAACGCGTTTGCAAAGGTCATGTACTCGAAATTGAAACCACCGGTAATGGTATGGCGGCCTCCGAAATAGGTGAGATTATTCGAGACACTGAATACATCGTTCTCGAGCAGGTTCCCTACTGTGAAGAGTTCGTCTCCCATGGTCATGTAGTAAAGCAGCTGGCCAGACGCATCTGGCTCAAGAACTTCGATCATCGGGAACGGATCATTACTACCTGGTACACTTCGTTGCGGGTCAGTAATCCAGGTATAGCCAATGTTAAAGCTGTTCGCAAGGTTATCTCCAAGAGTAGAGTTGATCTCACCTACAATTGAGGTAATCACGTTATCAACAGAATAGTTGTTATTTCGGAATGTAAGTGCTTCAGGCCCAAAACGGTTTGTATTGAAATACCTTTGAGAGGATGGGAACCCCCGAATACTGTTACCGTTCACACTAATATCCCGGAAGCTGTCGAACCGGTTGAAACGAATCATCGCCCGGTGCCTGTTGCTGATATTGTAATCGAGGCGTGCATTCAATCTCAATGCTTCGTTTCCAAAACCGATTTGCTCAAAACCTCCGGTGTTGTAGCCATACAATTGTGACATCTGATCTCTTACAAACTCAGCCTGAGCGAGTGGCACACGTGAAATCTGCTGTCCATCCGGTGTTTGGCCGGGCCGCAGGGCAAGGCGGTTGTCACCGGGGTTATCTGCTTCTTCCTGCTCCAGAGAAACAAAGAAAAAGAGTTTGTCTTGAATGATTGGACCCCCCAATGAAAATCCTAAAATCCGGGTAAAGGAATCAGCGACACTTAATTCATTATCACCGATTTTATCTCCAATCAAATCCTGGTTTCTGTAATAGGTATATAGGTTACCTCTGAATAGATTAGTCCCGCTCTTAGTAATCGCGTTTACAGAAGCACCGGTAAATCCACCTTGTCTTACATCATAAGGAGCAAGGTTTACCTGAACTTCTTCGATGGCATCCAGGCTGATGGGATTCCCGCCGGCATATTGCTGAGTGCCAAGTCCAAAGTTATTATTGTACACGTTACCGTCAATTGTATAGTTATTGAAGCGGTTATCTCTCCCGGCAAAACTTGATCCTCTGCTTTGAGGAGTAAGGGCCGTGAGGTCTTCGATACTACGGCTGATTGTGGGAATGGTCATAATTCGGTCGGAGGTGATACTGGTGGATGCACCGGTTCGCTCCTGGTTGAATATTCTGTCTTCGATTGCGGTTACCACAAGTTCATCCAGATCGATAGCTGTTGAAGCTAATCTTCCTCGTAAATTGTATGTCTCACCAAGACTCAAATAGACGTCTTCAACTATATAGGAGCGGAAACCGACAAAGGAAAAGGTAATGGTGTATGGCCCGCCCACACGCATGTTTGATATTCTGTAGCTTCCATCGGAACGGGTTGATGTACCGTAGGTTGTGCCTGAAGGAGTGTGAACTGCAACAACAGATGCACCCGGAAGGGTTTCGTCGGTGTCATCTGTTACTAGCCCTGTGAGGGAAGCAGTAGTTACACCCTGAGCTTGTGCAGTTTCTGCATAGCCTGCAAACAGAACCACAATGACTGCTAAAATTAGGGAAAGGTATCTGATAAACATATTTGATGTTTTATTTAGGTTTTAATTAACACAAGAAGATAGCATTGCCATGTTATCTTGTTATTAACATTACCACCAAATTTAATGCTTTTAGGGCAAAAAATTCTTGTAAAC
>SKKO01000310.1 GCA_007123715.1 Balneolaceae bacterium
AATGCTTATCCGGATCTTTTTTTCGAAAGATCAGAAAAACAAAACAGATGGAGCTGTACCACTCTTATGGCTAAATCAGCCGGCGTACGCCTTAACAGACTGCAGGACGTAATGGAAGGAACGGCCATAACAGCCGGAATTACACAATTTGCCTGGCGAGATATTCTTGGTCTTGATGTCCCGGAAATAGACCCGGAAGAAGCTTCCATCAGGTTAATCAATGCTGCCGGTAAATACGATCTGGTACTTTATGAGTACTATCTTACCGATAAAGCGGGTCACGAGCAGAGTCGGGAAATGGCGGATAAGGTGCTTGAAGTTCTTGACCGGTTTCTTTTTGCAATTATTAAAGATTTGCATCCAAAAGATACTCTGCTGGTTACGAGTGATCACGGAAACCTGGAGGATTTGAGTTTGAAAACCCATACCCGTAATCCCGTTCCGTTGTTTGTAAAAGGTGAAATTAAAGCTTTTACTAATGTAGAAAGTATTCTGGATGTGACACCCGCAATTCTTAATATCTTAAAAAAAATGGATGGTTAGGCTACCATAAGATTCAGTAAAACTACATTTATGATTATTGGGTATTCGATCAACTTTGTATGCCAGGACTGCATAACTAAAATACGGTTTTGCTCCGGAGGTGCTCAAATTCGCTTTCTGTAATAGTAAATATGGTTCCGTGACGGGCTCCTTCAGGGAAACTAACTTTACTTGATATTTCTGTCCAGTTTTCAAGATCTGCGGATGCTACAGCTCCCATTCGGCCTTCCATGTATTTGTCGAAGTAAACAATCCACAAGCTATCCGTTTTGGCAACGGTTGGCCCTTCTGCCCAATAATCACCGGTAATAGGTTCGCTTGCCGGGCCGTATCCGCCGGTTAACGTTCTGCTGCGGGTAATACGGATATTTTTTTGGGCAGGTTCGATGGTTTCATCCTTTATGAACATCACAAACTCATCATCCTCCTTAATAATGGTGCCATCAATCACATTGAATCCCGGTTCATAGAATAGACGCGTTTCGGTAAACTCCTTGAAATCTTTTGTAGTGGTAAAATATTTTCTGTGATTGTAGGCATTTTCAAGTACTGATTGAGTTTCCGGAAACAATCCCTCAATTGTTGAAGACCAGAAGATCAGGTAGATTTTATCATCTTCATCATAGAAAATCTCGGGAGCCCAGGTATTGCGTGTAAGCTCTTCATGTTCCATCACAGGAAGGAATAGTTGCTCTGACCAGTGAATGAGATCCGGTGATGTGGCATATCCGATTCCTTTTTCATTCCAGCTTACCGTCCAGACCATATGAAAAAGCCCGTCACCACCACGAATGATGCATGGGTCGCGCATCAGTTTATCGCCACCGGCTGTTGGTGTGAGCAGTGATTGGCCATTGTTAATGGCCGTAAAATGGTATCCGTCTTCGCTGTAAGCAAGGTGAAGGCCGCTTTCTCCATTACCTGTGAAGTAGGAGAACATAAAGATTTCCTTTTCAGGCTCAGGAATATGCGAACAACCGGAGAACTGAAATTGGATAAAAAGTAAAATGAACGAAAGCAGCAGAAAATGTTTCATCGAATAAGCCTTTTAATTAAAGTATACCGTATTTCGATGAAATTCAGATGATGAGATATTTTTTGGAATAAGACTTATCTAAAACCTGAGTTTTCTACCCTATCCTCATGGATTCATTTCAAAGCTTTCAGAATGCGATCAAAAATTTCATCGATGCTGCCAACCCCGTCAATCACTTTTACAAGATTTTGTTTTTTATAATGGTTGAGAACGGGTTCGGTTTCGTTACGGTACACCTGTAGTCTGGTTTTTATTTTTTCTGGGGTATCATCCGAGCGCCCCTCACCGCGGCTTAAAATACGGCTGATGAGTTCTTCTTCAGGCACAGAGAGTGTAACAAAAGCATCAATTCTGCTTCCGTTATCTGAAAAAAATTTATCGAGCGCGGTGGCCTGAATAACAGTTCGCGGAAAACCGTCAAGTACTACACCCTTTTGGTATTCATCCTTTTGCAGCTCATCGGTTACAATTTCCACTACGGTTTCATCGGGAACCAGTTTGCCGTCATCAAGAATGGCTTTAACTTTTTTGCCGAGTGGGGTCTGGTTTTTTATGTTTGACCTGAAAATATTTCCGGTGGAAAGATGGGGAATGTTGAAACGGGAGATCAGTTTTTCTGCCTGGGTTCCTTTCCCGGCACCGGGCGGGCCAAATAGTATTATGTTCATTACAAATCTGTTGAATGATATGTTTTCTTTTTTAATTCACATATGTAAAGAGTCGTCATACAATTTGATTCAGCCTGTACGATCACAATAAATACCGGGTTTGTTTCTTGATGAAGGCTGAACATCACAAAAAAGGCGATGCAGTTAACATCGCCTTATGGGTAACAGGGTTAAGACTCTTTTTTAGTATTAGTTTTGTTGGACGTATCTCTTTCTTTAATACGTGCAGATTTACCCCTTCTTTCACGAAGATAAAAGAGCTTGGAACGGCGAACTTTACCGCGTCTTTTAACTTCAATTTTTGCAATGAAAGGTGAGTAAAGCGGAAAAATACGTTCAACACCCACGCTTCCCGACATTTTTCGTACAATAAAGGTTTTGTTAGCGCCGCTTCCGCGTTCATTTATTACAACACCTTCGTATTGCTGAATTCGCTCTTTTTCCCCTTCCCGAACACGGTAGTGAACGTTTACGGTATCTCCTGCTCTAAATTCAGGCAGATCATCTCGTACAACGGTCTGCTCAATTAATTTAATTTTATCCATGGTTGTGTCCTCGTTTCTGGGCTTTAGTTTTTCTTTTTAAAATGGTTAAATAAATCGGGTCTTTTTTGTTTGGTACATTCTTCAGCTGCTTCAGAACGCCAGTTTTCAATTTTTTTATGATCGCCTGATAAAAGCACATCCGGAACCTTCATTCCTCTGAAATCGGCAGGCCGAGTATAAACCGGGCCTTCCAGCAAATCTTCCTGGAAAGAATCGGTAAGCGCGCTTTCTGCATCACCGAGCACACCGGGCAGAAGGCGGATAATTGCATCGGCCATCATCAGTGCCGGTAGTTCACCGCCGGAAAGTACCACATCGCCAATAGAAAATTCCTGTGTTATGAGCTCGTCACGAACACGCTGGTCAATACCTTTATAATGGCCGCAGAGAAAGATAAGGTTTCTCCGCAGAGAAAGCTCATTGGCATGTTTCTGCTCAAATACCTCACCATCGGGTGCAGTGAATATAATCTCATCATAATGCCTTTCACCGGTCAGTTTTCCAATACAGTCGAAAATGGGCTGTGGTGAGAGAACCATTCCTGCACCACCTCCATACGGATAATCGTCAATTTTTCGGTGCTTATCGGCCGAATAATCGCGAAGGTCATGAATGTGGATTTCAACCAGTTGTTTTTCACGTGCCCTGCCAATAATGCTATATTCAAGCGGGCTGGTCAGTAAACTCGGTACACCGGAAATGAGGTCAATTCTCAGCATAGCTACAGGCCGGTTAAAAGGTCCAGGTTTTTACAAAATACGATCCCCTTTTCGGGATCGAGATTTTCAACAAACTCATCGACCAGTGGTATAAGTAACGTACTTTTACCATGTTTCACTTCCAGTATGGGATGAGCCGGATTCTCCATAACATCCAGTATTTCGCCAAACTCTTTACCTTCAGCCATTACTACATATCCAACAAGGGATAACGATTCATCTGCCGGTTTGATCAAATCAACCACGATCTTACTTTCTGCAAAAAGAGCCCTGTTCATGGCATTCTCTGCATCACTGCGGCTGGCAATCATATCAAATTTTACAAAGAACGTCTGCTGATTTCTTTTCGACTCGGTATGAACCCGCTCAATGCGGGCAGGTACCAAGTCAGACCTTTGATTTCTCATATAAAGCAGAGAAACATTGTCAAACAACTCAGCAGTAAAAATTTCGTTTGGCATAAAACGGACAACACCTTCTAGTCCGTGTGGCCTGCCGATTCGGCCAATTTCAATAAACCGGTCTTTAGCGAATGTTGCCATGGCCGGCTAATTGATGTTATTCAGAATTTTTGCTTTCCCAGGCTCGCTGCACGGTAACACGCTGCTCATCTTCGGAAACAAATCCTTCCAGATCTTCGAGTGCGGTATTTTTTATGTGATCGATGGCCTCGTTTGCGGTCATCTCAGTTGAAACGGGCAATGCTTCCACGTCAGCTTTCTCAACCGCAGCTTTGGTTTCCTCTTCAGTTTCAGTGACTTCATTTGCTACTTCAGCTTTTGCCTCTTCAGCCGGGTCTTCGGTGGTTTCCTCTTCAGTTACCGGCTCATCAACAACAGTTTCTGCTTTCGTATCTTCTGCAACGGTTTCATCCGTCTCAGTTGTTACAGCAGCTTTGGGAGCCTCTTCTTCAACCTCTTCAGGTGTAATTTCTTCTGTTTTTTCCTCTGCAACCACTTCTTCAGCTTCTTTTGACTCAGCACTCGTTTCTTCAGGGCTTACAGTCTCTGCAGCATCAGCTTCATCCGCAGTTTCTTTTGTTTCTGCAACTGCTTCTGATTCTTCCTCAGCAGTTTCTTCAGTTTCTGCAACCGCCTTTGATTCTTCCTCAGCAGCTACCGCAGCTTTCGCTTCAGCTTCTTTTTTCTTATCTAATTCTTTGGCTGCTTTTGCCGCTTTCTCTTCAAGCTGTTGTTTATAGGCTTGTTCCTCAGATTTCAGCAGTTCTTTTTGCTGGGTTTTCCTGCTGGAATCTTGTTCAGTTGTGCGTGATTCGCGGGCAGATCTCCATTCATCCAAAGCAGTTTCGATTTCTTCGTCGGTTTTGCCCCATCTCATAAGGTGCATTTTAAGAAGAATTCCCTCATTCTTCAGGATACTGCGAACGGTATTGCTTGGTTGGGCACCTACTTTTAACCAATGAATAATTCGTTCTTCATCGTAAGTGAGTTCTTTCTTTTCGCTTACATTGTCATAACGGCCAAGCTGCTCAATAATACGCCCGTCGCGCGGTGAACGACTGTCGGCTACCACAATGTGGTAAAAAGGCCTCTTCTTTCTTCCTTTTCGTTGTAATCTTAATTTAATCAATGGTTTGTTCCTGTATGTTTTTGTTTATAATAAATTGTTTATAACTGTTATAACTGCTTTTCTAAATTTTACGTGAGCGGAAAAAAGCAAATAAAACCAGTAGATGACATTAGATGATTTATTTACCTAAGGGCAGGTTCTTCAGACCCTCCATTGCCCGGCCCATTTTGCTCATTTTGCTCATGGTCTTCATCATTTTCTTCATTTGGTCAAACTGTTTCATCAGTTCGTTAATTTCACGAACGGTGGTTCCGGAGCCTTTTGCAATTCTTCGTCTGCGGCTTCCATTCAGCAGATCAGGGTTCCGGCGCTCATCCGGGGTCATGGAATTAATAATTGCCTCTATAGGCTTAAAGGTATCCTCGCTCAGGTCGGCATCTTTTACCGCTTTGCTTGCGCCGGGAATCATCCCAACCAGATCGGTAATGCTCCCCATTTTTTTGATCTTCTGAATCTGCTCCAAGAAATCCTCGAGATCAAATTTATCAGACCGGATTTTCTTCTGAAGCTGCTCGGCCTGCTTTTCATCAAATTCTTTCTGGGCCTTTTCAACAAGTGAAACCACATCACCCATACCGAGAATGCGCTGTGCAAGCCGATCCGGATAAAACGGTGAAAGGGCATCGAGCTTTTCGCCCGTACTCATAAACTTGATCGGCTTTTCTACCACATTACGGATAGATAGAGCCGCTCCTCCGCGTGTATCACCATCCATTTTGGTGAGCACAACCCCGTCGAAGTTGATGGTTTCATTAAAGGCCTTTGCCGTATTTACGGCATCCTGGCCCGTCATGGCATCCACCACAAACAGGATTTCGTGTGGATTAACGGCTTTCTTGATCTCAGCAACCTCGGCCATCATTTTTTCATCCACATGCAGGCGCCCTGCTGTATCGATAATGACCGTGTCGAGCGCGAGGCTTTTTGCCATTGAAACGGCTTCACGTGCCACCCTCACAGCATCTTTTTGCTCAATCGAATAAACCGGGATATTGATTTCCCCGGCAAGGGTCTTAAGCTGGTTCACGGCAGCAGGCCTGTATACATCAGCTGCGGCGAGTATCGGATTTCGGTTATTCTCCTTTTTAAGATAGAGGGCAAGTTTGGCGGCAAATGTGGTTTTGCCTGATCCCTGCAGGCCGGCAATCAAAATCACAGTAGGAGGTGTATGGGCAACGGCAATATCTGCCCTCTCTTCCCCAAGCATTTTCACCATTTCATCATATACAATTTTGGTGAATTGCTGGCCGGGATTAACACTCGTCAGTACATCAGAGCCCATTACCCTCTCCTTAATATCGTTTGTGAACTGGCGGGCAACTTCAAGGTTTACATCGGCATCAAGGAGGGCCCTGCGAATTTCACGCACCGTTTCGGCGACATTTATATCGGTGATGCGTGATTGTCCCTTAAGGGACTGTACGGCTGATTCTATTTTAGAAGACAAATCTTCAAAC
Organism: Balneolaceae bacterium; assembly: GCA_007123715.1. GTDB lineage: Bacteria > Bacteroidota > Rhodothermia > Balneolales > Balneolaceae > Rhodohalobacter. The sequence continues at coordinate 6,559 of SKKO01000310.1, forward strand.
ATTACACAGTCTCAATAATAATAAGTTTTCATGTGAAACAGAGCTTTGAAATTTAGGGCTATTTTTAAGATTTATCAACAGCTATACAAATAATTTTTATGAGAGCTGGACAGATTTCTATTTTACGGTGCCGGGCTATACAGATTGGCACTATAAATGGATGTACCCATTGTGGTTGAGAATAGTGGCTTTGATGAAGCGATGCGCCTCAACATAAAACGAGACAGGCATTGGGCAGGGTGACGTACAACCGTTTATACACAGAAAAATAATGGTTCAGACAATTAATGCCGTATAGGAAAAGTTATGAAATCTCAATACCATTCTTCATATCCTTCAACACAGTAAAATGACATTGAAATCATTACACTTAATATTAGCAATCTTACTTGTAACGCTGATCTATTTTTCTAATCCCGAACAGTTGACTGCACAGGATCAAAATACCTATAGGGTCGAGACAAGGGATGGTAACCTATTTACAGGTACGCTTGTTATGGAGGATGATGAAACCGTTGTTCTAAGGGTTGAGGGTGTCGGTGAAATTTCCATTTCGAGATCGAATATCAGACGCATGGTACTGCTTGATCACCGCAGATTAAAAGACGGTGTTTACTGGCATGATAATCCACAGGCTACACGCTATTTTTTTGCCCCGAATGCGATTGGGCTTGGAAAAGGTAAAGGTTACTATCAAAATACCTGGATATTATTTAACAATGTGAATTACGGTATTTCCGATAATTTTTCCCTTGGAGGGGGTATTGTTCCATTATTCCTGTTTGGTGTATCTGCAAGCCCTGTTTGGATATTACCTAAGGTTACGATCCCTGTTTCGGATGATATGTTTCACCTCGGTGCAGGAGCAATGATAGGAGGGCTGGTTGGTTCAACTACAGAGGGATTGGGATTATTTTATGGCGTTGGAACACTTGGAAACAGGGATAAAAACCTTACTATTGGCCTTGGTTATGGCTATGCCGGCAGTGAGATTTCACGGACACCACTTATAAATATCAGTGGTATGATCAGAACCGGACGGAGATTTTACCTTCTTTCAGAAAATTATTTTATCACTGAAGCCGGCGTGAGCGGTATTGTCTCGGTTGGCGCACGATGGACATCCGAGAATATTGCCGTTGATTTTGGACTATTCCGTCCGCTCGAGGATGCCGGCGGCCTGATCGGTGTACCTTGGCTGGGTATTACTATACCATTCGGGAACAGATAATCCTATCATCACTTTCAGCCGGTTATCTCAGATTTAGTTTTTTGTTATCCATGTTATATCTATCTGAACTTTAGCATTCAAGATGTGGTTCTGAACGCATATCATCAGATTCTATTGATAATCAATCTCATAACAATGATAATATGGTTAATAAAAACAATTATACACGAAAAGACTTTCTGAAAACGGCAGGTTCTACAGCACTGTTTGCCACACTCGGCATCGGTTTTTACGGCTGTGGAAGCTCAACCGATGCCATGGATGGCACAGAAATAACCCCTCCGCCAGGCGGCAACGCTGCAATTGCTATCTCAAACAATGGAAACACCATAACCATCGATCTTACGGAAAGTTCTGTATCCGGGCTTAATGCACAGGGTGGCTGGATGCTGATCCGTAATGCCAGCACACTGGTGGTAAATGTGGACGGTTCAACTATCCGTGCATTTACAAGTGTTTGTACACATGCCGGTTGTTCTACGAACTGGCAATTTTCGAACAGCAGGTTCGAGTGTACCTGCCATGGCTCCCGTTTCGATACCGGAGGCAGTGTTGTTCGCGGACCCGCAACACGTGATCTGCAGGAATTTTCTGTAAATCGTGATGGCGATGAACTGGTAATTAACAAATAATCAGATATGAAATCTGTTCATACGCTTCTCAAGTTGATACTATTAGTATTGCTGATTCCCGGAATCTCACATTCTCAGGTATTTAAAGCGGATGGCGGCTACGTAGAGTTCATTTCAAGAGCACCCCTGCTCGAATTCAAAGGAACAAGCAATCATCTTGCCGGCCTTGTGGATACGGAACAAAACCTTGTAGATTTCTATGTTGATCTTAATACACTTGAAACCGGTATTCGCCGCAGGGACCGGGATATGCGAAACACGTATCTGAAGACAGACCTTTATCCATTTGCGGAATTTACAGGGGAACTTGTGACGCCATTTGATCCGGCCCTGAATCAAAAGCAGGATGTGAAAGTGTCCGGGTTGTTTAGAATTCACGGTGTTGAACGGCGAATCGAAGTTAACGGAACACTGGAGGCTGTAAACGGTGGTTTAAACCTTGAGGCAACATTTGAGATTTTGCTTGAAGATTACGACATAGAGCGCCCGAGGGTTTTGTTTTATGAATTGGCTGATGAGCAAATTGTCAATATTTCTATACTTCTTCAGCATTCTGATCCCTCTTAAAACTGGTTTTTCAAATGAAAATATTCCTTTTTCTGCTCTTCATTTTTGGATCGGCTCCGGCTGCTTTATTTGCGCAGCTGGAAAGGCAGCGTGTGGTTACGGATCAGCCTGTTGAGCTGATTTTTATGGCGCCACGAAATATCAACCTCTTTACCGTTGAGCCACTCTCAAAAGGCGAACTTCACTATTCTATCATGCACACGTTCGGAGAGGTAAATTCGGGTGCCCGTAATCTTTGGGGAATTGACCAAGGCGCTAATGTACGTTTCAGTTTTGAGTACGGTTTTGCCGACCGTTTTTCACTGGGTTTCGGGCGATCAAGTATGGACAAGGTTTACGATATCCATGCACGATGGGCGATCTTACGTCAAAATAGAAGCAGTATGCCGGTTTCTGTTACACTTGCACCGTCATTGGGAATCACGACAGGCAGTTATGGTTTTCTGGAAGAAAACTACTCTTTTAATGACCGCATTAGTTATAGTGCCGCACTGCCTGCGGCAAGAAAATTCAGCGATGATCTGAGCCTTCAGCTTGTTCCGATGATAACCCATTTCAGCAGAACCGGTCCTGAGCTGAATATCGCCGATCCCGGGGTAAACACTTACTTTAGTGTTGGGTTTTCCGGCAGATATAAGTTTTCTCCCAGGTCTGCTCTCACGTTGCAGGCTATCCCACCCATTTCCAATGCGGAAAACCTTGACTGGAATGTTGGAGTTGGTATTGACATTGAAACGGGCGGTCACGTTTTTCAAATGTTTTTTACCACTTCGAGGGCATTGAATGAAGCATATCTTGTGTCAAGCGAAAACGGAAATTTCATTGACCGGGAATTCAGGTTCGGTTTCAATGTAAACAGGTTATTCAGGGTCAGGTGACCTATTATTGGTGAGTGCCCTGAGAAATAGCGTGTGTGGTTCGTAAAACCTTTAGTTTTGTTGTTGAACTGATTTGGAAATGGT
>SKKO01000334.1 GCA_007123715.1 Balneolaceae bacterium
GCGGGAACCTGTATGATGTGAAACCACAGTCGGGGCCCTATGACGCATCGAGAGCAGTGGTGCTGAGCCTGCAGGGGGAGGAGTTTGCAAGCCTGCCGCCGCACCAGAGCGGGCTGAACCTTCCCGGGGAAATCCGGAAGATCCTCCCCGTAACCATCGGGGAAAATAACGGACTGTTGTTTGCCAGATTTGACGAGAAACCCGTATTTTTTAAATTAAATGATTAAAACAAATGGCATGTAAGCGTTATATAATTAATTTATTATCTCTTATAAACCGGTTGCACTCAAAAATTAATCTCTTAATAATATCTCCCTTTGATCACAATACAGCCAATTGGAGGTTTAGGTAACAGGCTGCGTGTATTACATTCTGCACTTTCCTTGCACTCCGGCAATGATAAACCGTTCCGGTTTATCTGGCCAAGAGACGGTCATATGAATTGCAGTTACCATGATTTATTTAAAAATCATCAGGGATTTATTTTAAAAGATGCGAGTGGTGTTGGGTTAAAAGGTTTAATCAACAAGATTAAAATTATTCCAGGCTTCAAACAAATTGGCCTGTCAAACTACAGTATTATTTATGATGATAAAAAAATCATCGAATTGAAAAAAAACGGTTATGATTTTAACCGGTTATTTGAGATGACATCAGTTTTGATCAAAACGCACCAATGGTTTTACACTGCAGAACATGGTCGTTTCATGATGCCTGAGCCAGCAGTTGAGATAAGAGAAAGAGTAAAGAAAATTACAGATACATATCCAGAAAATATCATTGGCATTCATATTCGTATGGGTGACAATAGAATGGCTCAAAAGTTAAGCACGCTTGATTTGTTTCTTTTACATATTGAAAATGAAATCAGGCTAAATTATCCGGTTCACTTCTTTCTTTCTACAGATTCATCTAAAACAGAAGAAATATTACTTGACAAATTTCCGGATTACATTACGGTTCAGACCAATAAATCCCTTGACCGCTCAACAGAAAAAAGTGCAAAAGACGCTTTTGTGGATATGCTCTGTCTCTCGAAAACAAAAAAGATTATTGGGAGTTATCATAGTTCATTTTCTGATATTGCGGCCATCCTATCAGGTCTTGAAAAGAAAATCGTTGAACCGGATAATGTTGAATGAAGGTATATTAACGTGGTTATCATTAAATGATAGTAAAACCCCCGGGGTTTTACATGCCGGGGTTTTTACAATTTGCTGCCATTTCATCATTTTATGGCAGGTGTGATCACAAATTTTCTGAATTCAACGGGGCCATGGTCACCCTGAACCATAATTGGGCCGGGTTCCCCTTCTCTGCTGTTCAGTGATCCGCCGGTGATACCGGGAATCGGCCTGTTTGAGATCACCTCAATACCGTTCAGTACCACAGTTACATGACGTCCAACCAGTGTTATTTCATAGGTTTGCCATTCGCCGCCTGGTTTAGCTGCATTTACGGAAGGCTCGATAAAGCCATAGATACCACCGATTATGATATCACTGATATCCATGCCGTAATTATCTTCAATTTGCACTTCATAGCGTCCCCGCAGGTAAATTCCGCTGTTGCTGCCATCTGGATATCTGAATTCAACACTGAGTTTGAAATCATCAAATACCTCTTTTGTTACCAGGTTCCCGCCAACTTCCTCGTTTACAAGAACGCCGTCAACCATACGGAATTTGTTGTTCTCGGGAATGATCCAGCGAGACATAGTATCATCCAGTAAATTTTTGGGGCTGCCCCAAACCGGCGGTTCGGTTCTGTCGAGGCTGGGTGCCCTCACTCCGGTAAAGTGGAGGGTATTTCCATCAAGAATTTTAAAACCACGGATTTGATCGTTTTCCAGGCGGAATTCAAAGTAGATATCGTCATCAATGCGCATCCATTGGGGAGGAATCGCAAAATGATATTTGTTTTCAGCTTCGTTAAATTTAACCTCGGATACCGGACGCGCACTGCCTTCATACCCAACGTAATAGCCAATCAGAGTCTGGAAGCCGGATAGTTTTACCTCGAGCCATGCCGGGAATCCTTCATCGGCGTACAAACCGTGCCGGAACATGCCAAGATTTTCAAGTTCCTCGTCCTCGATGGTTACAGTAATATTCCAGCGGCCAATGATGTCGGCGCCGGGAAATGCAGGTTGTGCCAGTACGAGCATGGGCGAAATGATTATTATGATTGCGAGTAAAATCTGTTTCATAGTTACGTAACGTTTTAAGATTTTCAGTTACTTTATTTAAACTGTTGTCTTTGTTGCAATAAACACAACAGGTCGCTTACCTCTTATCATATAAAAATAGTTAATCCCGCTTTACCGATAAAATTTTTATACAATTTTAGAGAATATTATCGTAAAAAAAAGGCAAAAAAAAAGTCTGCTTGTTAATAGCAGACTTTTTCAAAAGGAATAGTGAATTTATACTCTCAAAGGGCTTTGATTTCTTCCACTTTCACTTGTTCTTCAACTTCTTTATCGTTGAAGGTCAGGATGAAGAAAAAGAATACTAAAAGCGAGAATATGGCAGGTACCCACCAGAATTGATACCACTGATCGAGAGTAAGTGCGCTTTGACCCCCAAGAAACAGGTTAAATACCGTACCGGCAATCTGTGCACCGATCAGCATCCCAATCCCATACGTTACCAGTACGATTAAACCCTGGGCCTGTCCGCGGATTTTTTTACTGGCCTTGAGGTCAACGTAAATTTGCCCGGTAACAAAGAAGAAATCATAGCAGATTCCATGCAGGGCAATTCCGGCAATAATCATCCAGACGGTAGGCTCTGAAGCTCCCAGTGCGAAAAGTGCATACCTGAGAAACCAGGCAAACATTCCAACACCAAGCATCCATTTTACGCCAAGGCGCACAAAGAAGAATGGCATCAGAAGCATAAAGATTACCTCTGAGGCCTGCCCGATGGTTTGTGTAGCGGCAATATTCTGAAAGCCTGTATCACCAAGATAGAGCTGTGTAAAATTATAGTATGCAGCCAAAGGTATGCAGAGAAGAAGTGAGCTCGCAATAAAGATGTAGAAAGATTTGGTTCCAAGCTCTTTCATGGCATCAACACCCGAAATACTTCGAATGGAGACGGCCTGGCCTTTGGCAGGCGGAGGTGTGTGAGGCAGTGTGAATGTAAGTGCAGCAAAAGCAAAACTTGCCATTGAGGTCAGATAAAGCGGCATCGCAGTTGCTTCTGGACGAATCCCGTCACCCACAAAATAGACAAGCCCGAAACTTACAGTGAGGCCGGCAACAATCCAGCCGATTGTGCCGAATACCCTGATAACAGGGAATTCTTTCTCCTGGTCCTGAATATGATGAAATGCACATGTGTTGGCAAGGCTCAGCGTGGGCATGTAGCAGAGGTTAAAAAGGAACAGCATGAAAATGAACATTGGCGGATTATCCGCAAACATGGGAGTAAGAAACATGAATATGCCACCCAAAAAATGCAAAGTCCCTAATACTTTCTCGGTTGCGAAATAACGGTCAGCTATAAGGCCAACAAAAAATGGTGCAAAAATGGCGGCAAGAGGTACCACTGTGAAAGGCCAGTGTGTAAGGTCTGCCATGCCGATATTTGACATGTATACAGCTATAGCCGTGTACCATGCTCACCAGATAAAAAATTCGAGGAACATCATCCCGCTAAGGCGTACTTTTAAGAATGGTATCATGATTAAGATGTGTAGTTAGTTAGATGAATTTTTAATCGACGGAATATTAATTTTATGCCTGTTAAGTGCAAGTAAAGGATGTGAATTGGTTGCAGAAAATAAAAAAAAACATTATCTGTAAATATAAAACACCAAAATAATAAGAAAAACAAAAATTGAATAACATGAACAGAAAATTAAGAATGGGAATGGTAGGCGGTGGAAAAGACGCCTTTATAGGGGCTATTCACCGACATGCGGCATTTATGGATGGAAAAATAGAGCTTGTATGCGGTGTATTCAGTGTAGACCCTCAAACTTCATTAGAATCGGGGCAGGAATACTTTTTGCCAGCAAACCGGGTATACACAAGCTACCGGGATATGTTTGAAAATGAGTCAAAGCTTCCGGATGAACAGAGAATGGATTTTGTCTCTATTGTGACGCCTAATCATGTACATTTTGAACCGGCAAAACTGGCTCTTGAGAACGGTTTTCACGTGGTTATTGAAAAACCACTCTCATTTAATATGGAAGAAGCACTCGAGCTCAGAAAAATTGTACAGTCGAGCGGTAAAATCTTAGCACTTACGCATACCTATACCGGGTATCCGATGGTGAAAGAGGCGAAGCATTTTGTTGAAAGCGGAAAACTCGGTAAGGTCAGAAAGATTTATGTTGAATATCCACAGGGATGGCTTGCTACACCGCTTGAACAAACTGGCAACAAGCAGGCAGCCTGGCGTACAGATCCCGAGCAATCGGGAATGGGTGGTTGTGTGGGTGATATCGGCACGCATGCAGCAAATCTGGCAGAATATGTGACCGGTTTAAAAGTGACTAAAATCTGTGCACATGTAAACATCAAAGTTGAAAACAGGCTTCTTGATGACGATTGTGCCGCCATGCTGGAATTTGAGAACGGGGCAACCGGTGTATTGATGGCCACGCAGATTGCTGCCGGGGAAGAGAATAACCTCAAACTGCGTGTATATGGAGAAAAAGCAGGGCTTGAATGGTTGCAAACAGAACCGAATACCCTTCTGTTTAAACCAATTGACGGGCCGGCACAGGTTGTGAGGGCAGGAACGGGATATCTTTCAAACGCCGCCAACGCATATATACGTACACCTGCGGGTCACCCGGAAGGATACATCGAAGCATTTGCAAATATCTACAGGGCATTCACAAGTGCGGTATATGATGATAAGAAGGGCTCTTTGAAGCCTCTTGAACAGTATGATTTCCCCGGTGTGGACGATGGCGTGCGCGGAATGGCATTTGTAAAAACGATGATCGAATCCGGCAAATCAGACCAAAAATGGCTTAATCTTGAAATCTAAATTAAAGCTCTAAACCATATATTTTAGCCACGAAGACGCGAAGGCTCAAAGGTGCACGAAGTGATGTAAATACGATTTATAACCTTTTTATAAAGTACCTGAATTTTCGAGTCTTTGTTGCTAACTAAAAAAATTACAGGTGTAGATTAGTTTTCTCGCTCCCTTTAGGGATGAGATGACTTTACATCGAATCTTAAACTTTAAAAACATATTAAATCATGAAGACAATTAAAGGACCTGCAATTTTTCTTGCACAATTCGCGGGGGATGAAGCCCCGTTTAATGATATTGATTCCATCAGTAAATGGGCGGCTTCGCTCGGTTATAAAGGCATCCAGATCCCGTCGTGGGATCCCCGGATGATTGATCTCCAAAAAGTGGCGGAAAGCAAAACCTATGCTGACGAATACCGCGGTAAAATTGAGGAGAACGGAGTAAAGATCACCGAACTATCCACCCATTTGCAGGGACAGCTTGTGGCGGTACACCCGGCGTATGATGTGATGTTCGACGGTTTTGCACCCAAAGAGGTACACGGCAAGCGTAACGAACGCCAGAAGTGGGCTGAAAACCAGATGATTATGGCAGCACGTGCCAGCAAAAACCTTGGACTAAACGCTCACGCTTCCTTTTCAGGTGCATTGCTCTGGCATACAGTCTATCCATGGCCGCAGCGGCCGGCAGGGCTGGTTGAGGACGGGTTCAAGGAATTAGCTCGTCTCTGGAAACCAATTCTGGACGAGTTCGACAAAAACGATGTGGATGTTTGTTACGAGCTGCACCCCGGCGAGGACCTTCACGACGGCATTACTTACGAGATGTTTCTTGAAGCCACAGGCAACCACCCAAGAGCGCGGATTCTCTATGATCCCAGCCACTTTGTGCTTCAGCAGCTCGACTATCTTGCCTTTATTGATATTTACAAAGATTACATCAAAGCTTTCCACGTGAAGGACGCGGAGTTTAATGCAACCGGCCGATCAGGCGTTTACGGCGGGTACCAGGGTTGGGCAGGACGACCGGGACGTTTCCGCTCACTCGGCGACGGGCAGGTGGACTTTATAACCATCTTCACAAAGCTCTCGCAGTATGATATTGACTGCTGGGCGGTTCTGGAATGGGAGTGTTTTATCAAACACCCCGAGCAGGGAGCCGAGGAAGGCGCACAGTTCATCCAGGATCACATCATCCGCGTCACCGAAAAAGCCTTCGATGACTTTGCCGGTGCCGGCAGCGACAGCGAACTCAATAAAAAAATCCTTGGTATCTAATGTAACTGAGACCTGGCAGAGTCCTATAGGACCTGCCAGCGTCACATTAGTGCCAAAAGCAGGCCTGCCAGAGTCGTTAACCGTTATCCTGCGATGCATATTTCCCTTGGGATATCTGGCTGGGTACAACCGGTTTGTGCTTGCAAGGTTACGGATTAGTATATTAACAAAGCCCCTATGGATTTAGGGGGGCTTTGATCCATAGAAATTCTGGCCAATTTTGGGTAAATCAGTCCGGAAATAGTTGGTTTTTTTTTTTTTTTTTGAGGGCTTCATAGTCTTCGTCGCATTGGTTTATATAGCGACAATCAGAACTTAAACTGATACAAGTGTTTCCTTGTTGATAAAGTATTTAACTCAGTGAAAAAATAACCCGCAATGAGGTCGGGTTATTTTAAGAATCACCTTTTGTCAAAAATCAATCAAACTCGATTTTATTTACTACGTTAATGTGTTTTATTCTTTCAAGGTCTTTTACCACATAGGGTATTGATTTCAGAATATATTCCATTGCACTGATTCTGGCATTGGTCTTCTTGTTGGCTTTAATTATTTTCCAGGGAACCTCTCTTTGCGTGTTTTCAAACATCTTCTCTTTATATAGCGTGTATGCATCCCAGAGCTCTATTGCTTTACTATCAACGCGGCTATATTTCCACTTTTTAGTGGGTGTTTTTTTTATGTCATCAAATCTTCGTGCTTGTTCTGACTTTGAGATTGAAAAGTATATTTTTAAGAGATAAATGTCTGACTCTACCATCATGCGCTCTACGTCATTCACCTGGTTCATAAAGCGTTGATATTGTTCGGGGCTGCAGAAACCGTTAACCGGCTCTACTACTGCTCTGTTATACCAGCTTCTGTCAAAAAAGACAATTTCTCCTCTCTTTGGAAATTGATTGATATAGCGTTGAAAATACCACTGGCCTTCTTCGGTTTCGTTGGGTTTGGGTAGTGCAACGACGCGATATTCCCTGGGATTTAAGTGTTCGCAAATTCTCCTTATTGCTCCTCCTTTGCCTGCGGCATCTCTGCCTTCAAAAATAACCACTACTTTTTTGTTTTTTAAAACTACCCATTGCTGGAGTTTGAGTATTTCTTCTTGAAGCTGTTCAATTCTTTTTTCGTACTTAGTAATTTTTATAGCCTTTGACGGGTTTAGCTTACTGTCTGAGAGTAAGGCCAAAAGCCCTTTCTTGGTGTTAAAGGCTTTCATTTCTTTGGGTGTCAGTTTGGTCTTACTCATACTTTTAAAGTGCTTATGAATCGTTTTGTTTGGCCATTCTGAAAAATCTGTCGACAATATTCGGGTCTGTGAAAAGGGATGGATAATTTTCGCCTTTTTCATCATATTCAAATTGGCTTAATACGTACTTTATGCTCTCGAGCCGGGCTGCTTTTTTATCGTTTGATTTAACAATAATCCAGGGGCTAAAGGTGTGGTGGGTACGGCTAAACATTTGTTCTTTGTAGTACGTAAATGAGTCCCAAAGCTCTTGGCCTTTTTGATCAACCGGGCTAAACTTCCACTTTTTGAGGTTATTATTGAGCCTGCTTGTAAAGCGTTCCTGCTGAATGTCTTTGTCTATTGAGAACCAAAACTTGATAACTTTTGTATCAGACTCATAGAGCATATGTTCAAACTCTGATACTTGTGTCATAAAACGTTCGTATTGTTCTTTTGTGCAAAAACCCATAACAGGTTCAACAACGGCTCTATTGTACCAGCTTCTGTCAAAAAACACAATTTCACCGGCATTGGGTAGTTTTTTTATGTACCTGTTAAAGTACCATTGCTGCTTTTCAATTTCTGTGGGTTTGTTGAGTGCCACAACGCGTATATATCTTGGGTTCAGATGTTCCGCAAACCTTTTAATAGTACCTCCTTTTCCAGAAGCATCTCTGCCTTCAAATAGTACAGCTATCTTTTTCCCTTCTCTTTGAACCCATTGCTGCAGGGAAACCAATTCAGCCTGTAATAGTTGAAGTTCATTTTCGTAAGCATATTGATCAAGAACTTTTTGATAAAGGGCATTGTCCTGTTGCGCTTTTAGGTAATTAATAAGTGCTTCTCTGGTTTTGTGTTTTTCAAAAAAGTCTATATCCAAATTGTTTTACTATCTTGTTTTACAATTAAATTTAAAGGCAAAGATAATAACCTTACTTAATCTAAAAAATCAAATAGGTCGTTTATCTCTAAAAAGCTGGCTTGAATTAAAGTTTATTGTTGCCATTACCAATGGCACATTCTGATAAACATATTTATAGCAACTTGTTATGGCGGTTATATTTCAGGCTGGCAAAAATTTTCTGAAATCAAAAAAAATTAACCACGCTTGCGTAAATGTGAAAATGTCGATATCCAGCCACATCAGAAAAAGACAAATACGAAATTACGAGATTGTTGATCCGGTTCACTATCCATATTTCGATAAATTGAACAAGGGTTTTTAACAAGAATCCCGATGTTAGCGCCAGAACGTTATATTGACCGTTCTTCATACTTGATGATAAGATAGCCAACAGTTAAATTCTTGCTCCCATCCACTTCCAAATAATCTTATTTTTATACAAAATTCAAGGAAAACCAAATCAGTATAAATCATGGCAAAAACACCAGACCGGAACGAACCCTGCCACTGCGGAAGCGGGAAGAAATATAAAAACTGCCACATGGGTAAAGAAGCGAAAAAGTCCATGTCATTAATCGGTATTTTGGGTATTGCCGTGGTTGTTATCCTGGGCATCTGGTTACTGGCTACAGCATTATCGGGTGGGGATGGGAGGGTCGATTGCCCGCCGGGACAGGTTTGGTCTGAGGCACATCAGCATTGTCATTAGTGCTGTTATCAGGTTATTTGTGTATTCATTTTCAGTTTTTGAGCTGGTATAGGACTCTCAATGACTCAATTCTAAAAGTATTCAGAATGGCGAGTTGATTATTCCCGACAATGTGATATTTTCCACGGTGGGGATTGGTGGATCTCTGTTGTCGATACATTTACATCAGGGAATTTCCAGTCTTTGACTCTCATACCTATTTGGTTAATCATGCTTTTTCAGCAGAACATTTAAAAATTATGATTCATGGATAAGATTTCAGGATTGATAGCTGGTGATGAAATTTACCAGGCAGAACTGATAAAAATCAAAGAACACAAAGACTACAGGGGATCATTTTCTGAAATATTTCAGGAGTATTGGGGAACCTGTATCAAACCGGTTCAATGGAGTGTTGTTAAATCAGAAAAGAGTGTATTCAGGGGCATGCATCTTCATAAACGCCATGATGAATATTTTTGCCTGCTTACGGGGCATTGTCTGGTTGGCCTGAAAGATATCAGACCGGGTTCACCTACCGAAGGATCTTTTTCATTATATAATTTGCATGAAGAAGATATGGCTGCACTGGCCTTTCCAAAAGGATTATTGCACGGCTGGTATTTTGTTGAGCCTTCCATTCATGTGCAATCGGTATCTGAGGCTTACATGGATTATGGAAAGGATGATAACTGGGGTGTAGTATGGAATGCACCGGATCTTGGTATACCATGGCCGGTGTCAGAAGTGATCTTATCCGAAAGAGCACAGGATTTCCCCACCCTGGCCGGCCTTAAAGCTTCTTTAGGAGAATGGAAGCCATTTGAAGAATCTTTGCGGGA
>SKKO01000382.1 GCA_007123715.1 Balneolaceae bacterium
TCAGATTCCAGCAGGTTTTCCCGCAGCCAGTCATATTTTTTCAGGGCAAGACGGCTGTCATCCGGTACCCCATCATTATATTTGCCGGTTAATAATCCGCTTGCCAAAGGGCTCCATATCGTTGTTCCAAGTCCGAATTCATCATACAACCGTTCGTACTCAGCTTCCACCCGCTCCCTGTGGAACATATTGTATTGCGGCTGCTCCATAAGCGGCATACGCAGATGTTCACGCTTTGCGATATGTACAGCTTCACGTATTTGCTCCGCAGTCCACTCGCTTGTCCCCCAATAAAAGGCTTTCCCCTGGTTAATCACCTGGTTCATCGCCCATACGGTTTCTTCAATAGGTGTGTGCTTATCAGGGCGATGACAAAAAATCAGGTCTACATAGTCTGTCTGCATTCGGTTCAGTGATGCATCAGACCCCTCCATAATGTGCTTGTAAGATAGCCCGGTATCATTTACTCCAGTCCCACCCCAAAATATTTTGGTCGAGAGTACAAGATCTGAGCGTTTCCAACCGGCTTTTTTGATAATATTTCCCATCATGGTTTCCGATTCTCCCCCTGAATATGCTTCAGCATTATCAAAAAAATTGACCCCGGCATCGTACGCTTCCATCATACAATCAAATGCAACCTGTTCATTCACCTGGTCACCGAAGGTTACCCATGATCCAAATGAAAGTGCTGATACTTTTAACCCTGATTTTCCAAGAAATCGATATTCCATCTTTTTTCCTCTTTATTAAATTAGCTTATTTGCTCTCCTAAATTAACAGCTACCGCTACGTAACCGTTCTGCAAATACAGATTAAGAATTTGACTCTATAGCTGATAAAAAGGCTTTCAAATCCACCAACCTGTTTCTCACTATTCCTGTCTTGTGCAATCTTCCATTACCAATCGGGATGCCATGGCAAAATGTGTGGCAGAACCGAATTTTTACTCTGCTGACCCTTGGTATACCAATAACCCGGGTTGATGTTCTCTAAGCAGAGAAACTCCTTCTCCTGTTACATTGGTTTGCCAAAGGTATATTGAGTTTAACTGCCGGAGCGAAGTCAAATGAGCCAGCCCTGCATCACCCACATCCGTTCCGTATAGATTCAGATACTCAAGGTGATGATGCGCCTCAATTTGGGCAAGATCTTCATCAGAGATATTTGTACTCTGGAGATAAAGCCTTGTCACATTGTTAAAACCTGAAAGATGGCTTATAGCACCTTCTGTAAATGATACCCTGCTTAAATTCAGCCATGTGATTTGTTCAGCTATCGGCAGTAAAAATTCCATGTCTCCGGAAGTAATTTCCTTTTTTGATTGCTGAACACCAACCTGTAAAAATGCCACACCTTCTGCAACCGGAGAAATTCGAAACCCTCGGTTTATTGCAGCTTCCACCATTTGAATATCTGCATACGGAACAGAGATTCTATCAAAAAAATGCTGCCCCGATTGGGTCAGGCTTAGAAGTATATCGCCTATTTCTCCTGCAGCATCCAGTTCGGCTACAAGTGTTTCATTCTGTGCACCCTGTTCAATCCACCAGCCAATCAACTTGATTTGATCGGCAGTTAGCTGGGTTCTGCCACGCGGCGGCATCCGTTCTTTGTCTCTGTCAGGCAGGTGCAGCCTCCTGTAAAGCTCGCTTGCCTCCTTTTGATACGGCTCAATCAAATGGCCGCTGTCGCCCCCTGTCATAAGATGAGCATGTGAGGTCATCAGTAAATTACCTTCAGTCCGGTCCGGGTCATGGCAGCTTTGACATCTTGCCCTGAAAATCGGTTCAATTATATGCGGGTATACCATTGCAGAATCGAGGTTTTCTATCAAGGCAATTTGTTCGGGCTCTTCTTCTGAAACTCCAAACCAGCTTCGCGCCGGCTCAGGCATATACCGGAACAGATAATCGGAACCATGTGTAAGGCTGCCTCCAAAATGCCCTGCCCCAATCAGTGCCACCATCATAAAGGTGAGAAGAACCCTGAATATTCTTTTATAAAATGGATTGTCGTAGAGAGTAATTCGCAGCAGCCAGGCCGCCAGCGAAAGTAATACTGCACTGATACCCAGCCATTTGTGAAGATTAAGCAGATCTTCGCCGTAGCCTCCACCATCTGACAAAAACAGACCGGTTACCGCAGAAAAAATACCGCTCAGAAAACCGAGTAAAAGTACAAAAGGCACGGCTTGTGCAAGATATTCGTAGCGCTTTATGAGGCCTGCAAATTCCATCAAAAAAGCCATCAAAAGAAAACCGATGGGCAGATGCACCAATAATGGATGAAACCGGCCTATAAAAAGCGTGAGGTCTGAGGATAACAGTGCCAGATACTGTAGAAATACTACGGTCATGCGATGATGTTATGAACAACTTCCCCGTGCACATCAGTGAGGCGAAAACGGCGTCCCTGTGCCCGGTAAGTAAGCCGCTCGTGATTTACACCCATGAGGTGCAGGATGGTTGCCTGCAAGTCATGAACATGAACCGGGTCTTTCACCACATTGTAACCGAATTCATCCGTTTCACCATAGGTGATTCCCTGTTTTACACCGCCACCGGCCATCCATATACTGAAACAGCGCGGATGGTGATCGCGGCCATAGGTTTGTTTGGTTAGTGCTCCCTGGCAGTAGGCTGTCCGGCCGAACTCGCCCCCCCATATTACAAGAGTATCTTCGAGCAGTCCGCGCTGTTTCAGGTCCTTAACAAGTGCTGCCGAAGCCTGGTCTACATCCTTACACTGAAGGGGAAGCTGGTTGGGGATGCCGTCGTGCTGATCCCAGCCCATGTGGTACAGCTGAATAAACCGGACGTCACGTTCAGCAAGCCTTCTCGCCAGCAGACAATTGGCAGCGTACGTACCTGGTGTGCGTGCATCTTCACCATATAGCTCGTAGGTTGATTCCGGTTCATCAGAAACGTCCATGGTTTCAGGAACCGATGTCTGCATACGGTAGGCCATTTCATACTGGGATATACGCGTGGTTATTTCAGGGTCGCCATACTCACCCAGATGAAGCTGATTGAGGTCTTTTAGCGCAGCAAGCATATTGCGGCGTGTCATCTGTTTCACACCATCCGGATTTTTTAGATTCAGAACCGGTTCACTTCCGGCACGAAATTGAACCCCCTGGTGAAGCGACGGCAAAATGCCGCTGCCCCATAATCTGGAATAGAGTGGCTGATCAAATGGTCGCCCCGAACCACGGGAAATCAATACCGTAAACGCCGGAAGGTTATCATTTTCAGATCCCAGACCATAACTGATCCACGAACCCATACTTGGAAGCCCTGCCTGGTTGGTTCCTGTCTGAATGAATGTGATGGCTGGATCATGATTGATTTCAGATGTGTAAACGGTTTTCAAGAAACAGAGTTCATCCGCAATATCAGCGGTGTATGGAAGTAAGTCACTGACCCATGCACCGCTCTTCCCATGCCTTTTGAATTTAAAACGCGAGCCTGCCATGGGGAAACCGGACTGATTGGCAGTCATGCCGGTCAGACGCTGCATGCCCATGATGGAATCAGGAAGGTCTTTGCCCTCCATCTCGCTGAGTTTCGGCTTGTAATCAAACAAATCGAGCTGAGACGGCCCCCCGCTTTGGAAAAGGAAAATAATCCGTTTTGCCTTTGGTATTACATGCGGCGCGTCAAGTGCCCCGGAAAAGGGGTCCGGCTTCCGCGAAAAAAGCATCATCGGATTGATCAGCGAAGCAAGTGCCGCCGCGCCCAATCCAAGACTTGTTTTCGACAAAAAATGACGCCGGTTCATATTGCAGTTACATTTATAAATTTCATCAGACATAGCAGCAGGGGTAACTTTATTTGTGTTGATTACTTAAATGAGAGTAATACCGAAATCAATGTTTGGTGATTGTTTGATCCAGATTAAAGATGGCACTGGCAACGATGGTTCTGGCCGCCACATCGACAGGGTCAAGACCGGGGTCCGCTGGGAATTCTCCAACTTTCAGCAATTGTTCTGCAAGGCCGGGATCATTTTTATAGGTTTGATACTCTTCTTCAAACAAACTCCTGAGGATACTGAGCTCCTGTCCGTTCGGTTTACGGGAAGCCGCTGCCCGAAAAGCAAAGATAATTTGTTCATCCAGACTTTCACCACCCTCTTTCAGCATCCGTTCAGCAAGCAGGCGGGATGATTCAATATAAATCGGGTCGTTTAGTGTAAGCAGTGCCTGCATGGGAGTACTGGTGTGTTCGCGCTGTACGGTGGGATGGGTTCGCATAGCCGCATCAAAAGTAGTCATCCCCGGTGGCGGTACAGTTCGTTTCCAGAATGTATAGAGACTGCGGCGATATAGATTTTCACCGGTATCCTGGTAATAGGTGGTCAGGTGCCGCCCGGATGTGGTTTCTTCCCACAGCCCCGCCGGCTGGTACGGGAATACACTTGGTCCGCCGATTTTATCCACAAGCAGCCCGCTTGCAAGCAAGGCGTTATCACGAATCATTTCGGCAGGCAGCCGGTAACGCGGTCCCCTTGCATAGAGGCGGTTATTCGGGTCAAATTCCCTCATTTCGGGTGTAATCACCGAAGACTGACGGTAGGTGGCTGACATCACCATTGTTTTGAGCAAGTGCTTCAGGTTCCACCCGCTTTCACGAAATTCAAACGCCAGCCAGTCGAGCAGTTCAGGATGGGTGGGAATCGTGCCCTGGTTTCCGAAATCATCCGGGGTATCCACCAGTCCGGTGCCAAATATCATTTGCCAGTAACGGTTCACTAACACACGGGCTGTAAGTGGGTTATCTTCATGTATGATCCATTTTGCCAAACCGTAGCGGTTTTGAGGCCAATCATCAGAAAATTCCATAATACTGGCAGGCACTCCGGGGTATACCACATCACCAGGCTGATCGTACATTCCCCGCTCGCGGATATATGAATTTCTCAGATTTAACCGCTCCTCCATAACCATTACTTCAGGCAGGGTATCTTTGATACTGCTCAGCTCAGTCCGGTAATTTTTGAGATCTTTTTCTCTTGCCTCGATGTCCGGTGCACCATGAAGCAGATAATGGCTGAAGAGAATGTTTTCCTGGTTTGGCGTAAGTTCCTGTGTATTCTTCGAAAGCAGCTGATCCAGCTCAGCCCTTTTGCCGGCAAGTATCAGCGCTTCGGCGGCACTGAGCCGGCGTTCATATATACGTATTTCATCAAGCCGCATTCCTTCATACCGGAGCTGTTCAAACGACTGCCGGTGTCCAAGCAGGAAATCCTGGTATCGGTAACGTGGTTCATCCTCAGGGATCACGATATTTTTAAACAGCTTATCATGCTCAATATGCAAAGGCTGCTGTACACCATTTACGAAAATTTCGATCCCATCGGCCCGGCTTGAACCGTTGTAGGAAACTGCGATGTGGCTCCATTCATCCCGTTTCAGCGGTTCTTGAGTAAGGACCTGGATTGCGTTGAACGGCCA
This sequence comes from Balneolaceae bacterium, assembly GCA_007123715.1. Classification (GTDB taxonomy): domain Bacteria; phylum Bacteroidota; class Rhodothermia; order Balneolales; family Balneolaceae; genus Rhodohalobacter. Next base: position 5,459 of record SKKO01000382.1, read on the forward strand.
GCCATGAGCAAGGCGCATTGAAACACGATGGTCAAAAAGTGACACATCGTAGCCGGGATGGCCGATGAAAATCATTCCTTTTTTCACGAGCATCGGTACTTCGCCGGTTGATTCAGGCGGATATACCCAAAAACTGAGTGAAAAAGAATCGTTTCTTTCAAATCGGGCGAAGAGTCGCGGCAAATTTGCCGCGTTGCCATGGCTGAATTCAATCGCGTTTCTTTCTACTCCCTCAACCACTTTCAAACTGCCGGTAATAGAGCCTGTGAGTACCGAGTCTTTCACCTGAACAATGATGGCACTGTCGCCCCGAATTGTGTTGAGATCCATACTCGCATAAAGCCCCCTGGTTTCAGTATTGAACTGATCTTGTAAACCGGGTTGCTGCAGCCATTGGCGAAACTCACCTCGTTTTGAATTTATTTGATTTCCGAGATCACGTTCTGCAGACGATATTTTATTTTTAAGATAACCGATCAGGTTTTCGGTTTCATCGTCATGCAGTAAAATCGTGGGGCCTGCCGCCCCTTTATTCGGAATTTGCCCGATATCATTGATATTGTCAAAAAAAGCGGCAAATTCGTAGTATTCTTTTTCCGAAATGGGATCGTATTTATGATCGTGACAGCGGGCACATTGCATGGTCATACCCAGGAATGCGGTTCCGGTAGTCATCACCCTGTCAGCCACATATTCCACCCGGTATTCCTCACCAATAATACCTCCTTCCTGGCTTTGTTGGTGTACACGTCCAAACCCTGTTGCGAGGCGCTGTTCATGAGTAGGATCGGGCAAAAGGTCTCCGGCCAGCTGCCAAGTTGTGAATTCATCAAAAGGCATATTTCTATTAAAAGCATGAATGACCCACTCCCGCCAGGGCCACATATCGTTTGCACCATCATCCTGATAGCCATGGGTATCAGCATATCGGGCCACATCGAGCCATTCGTTGGCTACGCGTTCTCCATATGAATGAGATGCCAAAAGGCGGTCAACAGCTCTTTCGTATGCATCGGATGAATCATCCTCAAGAAAACGGTCTAATTCATCAACAGTGGGTGGCAGGCCTGTGAGGTCGAACGAAACCCTTCGCAGTATGGTCTCTCGTGCAGCACGAGGTGAGGGGCTAATCCCGGTATTCTCAATTTTCTCCAGGATAAAATAATCGATTTCATTCTTCGGCCAGTCTGAGTTTTTAACCTGCGGAATTTCCGGTTTCTGCGGTGGTATAAATGCCCAGTGCGGTTTAAATTCTGCTCCCTGTTCAATCCAGCGTTTAATGAGGGCGATCTGACGGTTTGTAAGACTCAGGTTGGAAGTGGGTGTTGGCATAATGTAATCCGGATCATCCGATATGATGCGCCTGTAAATTTCACTGGCGTTCGGATTACCGGGAACGATGCCATACCTGCGGCTGTCACTTTCAAGGGCAGCAAAGGCACCTTCGGGCGTATCGAGCCGTAACCCGGCTTCGCGCGCCATTGCATCCGGCCCGTGGCAGGCAAAACATGTATCGGATAACACACCGCGAATATGCAGGTTAAAATCCACAACCTCCGGCAATGGTTCTTCGCCTTCTGCAAGCTGGATATCATCTGACCGACAACCCATAAATGCAACGAGTATGACGATTCCGGCTAATAACACACGCCTGCCCGATGAAAAAATTATGGAAGTTTTAAACACTGTCAGATCCGTTTAAAATAATTTCTGAATGATAAGTAAGCTTAACTAAGGAGAATACTTAAATACGAAATAAGAAATAAAAATCGAAATAAATTTTTCCTTACAAATCTATAACAATCTCAGGCATATACCTGTTTCTCTCAAGACAACCGATGCCAGGAAAACCCTGATTCTTTACACGATAAGACAATATATTTTAAAATTATGCTTTACATATAGGCAGAATGAACAACCTGACAATCGTTTTAAGTTATAATGGTTCTGATGGCAGGCCGTTCAATATTATATAAATCCTGAATTTTTGTACCGATTATGATGTATTAGCTCAGAGTCAATCGCATTTCAGATGATTTATCTTCATTTCCTACTTACTTAAATAAACATTAGAGTAATGAATAATAAAGTTTTGACTACAAAATTAACCCGTCGTGATTTCATGAAGAAAACAACCATGGCTGCCGGAGGCGGACTTTTGCTGGGCAGTTTATCTATTGGCAACAGTGCCTTTGCTGCAGGCAGTGATACCCTCAGGGTGGCTATTATAGGCTGTGGCGGACGGGGAACCGGGGCTGCCAACCAGGCCCTGAATGCCGATCCCGGTGTGAAAATCGTTGCCATGGCAGATGTTTTCCGGGACAGGCTTGACTCCTCCTATAATGCCCTTGCACAGCGCCACCTCGCAACCGGCCGACTTGATGTTCCCGAAGAACATAAATTTGTGGGTTTTGATGCATATAAGAAAGCCATCCCGCTGGCTGATGTTGTTATACTGACTGCACCTCCGGGATTCCGTCCCGCACATTTTGAGGAGTGCGTTAAACATGGTAAACATATGTTTTGTGAAAAACCGATCGCTACCGATGCCCCCGGCGTTCGACGATTTATGGCTGCAGCAGAGCAAGCACGAGAGAAAAAGCTGAATGTAGTACTTGGCTTGCAGCGAAGGTACCAAACCAATTACCGTGAGGCGTACAGGCGTATTAAAGACGGTGCCATTGGAGATATTATTTCCGGGCAGGTTTACTGGAACGAAGACGGTGTTTGGGTTCGTCACCGTGAGCCGGGCATGAGCGAGCTTATGTACCAGGTTCACAACTGGTTCTACTTTGTGTGGCTTGCCGGTGACCAGATTCTTGAACAGAACATTCACAATATTGATATTGCGAATTGGTATATCGGTGAGTATCCTATTTCTGCACAGGGCATGGGCGGGCGTGAAGTTAGAACCGGAAAAGAGTATGGTCAGATCTTCGATCACAATTTTGTGGAATATACCTACCCGGGCGGGGCCATCATTTCGGCTCAGTGCAGGCACCAGCGCAATACCATGTCCAGGGTAGCTGAAGTACTACAGGGAACCCGCGGAACTGCGTCACATGCAGGGTTTACAAGTAATGCTGTGATTCGGGATCGAAATGGAAATATGATTTACGACCATGACGGTACAAACGATCCCAACCCTTATCAACAGGAGCATGATGAACTTTTTGCTGCCATCAGAAAGGGTGAATACATTGATGACAGTGATTATGGTGCTAAAACCACAATGACAGCAATCCTGGGCCGGATGGCCGTTTATTCAGGACAGATGATTAACTGGGATGATGCCATTAATTCGGATGCACGGCTCATGCCATACGAGGTTACCGAAGACACACCGCCTCCTGTACTTCCTGATGAAAACGGGTTCTATCCCGTCCCGGTGCCGGGGGTAAGTCCTCCGCATTGATTCATTTAAAGTGTGATATTTTTATTAACCTGAGTTCAGTTTATAGATCGAAATCTATATCTATACTTGTATCATGCCCCGCAGGGACATCGAAGAGAGAGGCAAACTGAATAAAATACAATTGCCGTCTGCTTTAGCTGACGGATAGAAAGCTTCCGTAAAATTGACCCCGAGCGATGATTTCGGGTAATATGAGAAACCTGGCCGAGGGGTTTTTGGAAGGAACTGTCCGGACTTGGTATCCTCGTGGCTAAAACCTTCCTACCTTCACTTATTCTGTTAATCGGTTCATCCGTTCGTCTGTTAATCTGTTATTTATGGGTTTCTTCAGAACCATAAGATCCTTCACGACGCCCCGGGAAAAAGCACCGGGGCTCTCTTCAGGAAGACAACACCATGGATCAAACTGAGAACCGGCGTTTGCAAGATCGCAGTATACCCTCTTGTTTCTTACACCGGCTCGTAACCCCCGGCACATTGTCATCCTGACACGCAAGCCGGTGCTATTCCAGCTGCAATGGATGGATCTCCCTGCACTTGGGAATATTGAACACCGGATATTCCTGTTTTGTGCATGTCATTGATACTTTACTTTTTTAAAATATAAATATCAGGCATTTATAAGAATCTATTTTCTATTTTGGGTCATGCGGCGTGCTTTCAGGGTGTGTTCATTTAAAATGCCGGCTGCGTCGATAGCACTTTTGGTGTTGGGATGCGCTTGATCACCCATATGAAAATGTGGGGTTTTGATGTGTGGCATGGCTACGACATACTGATACTCAGGGTTTCATGAAGTGTAAACCGACATCTATGCTTTATTTATGGACTTGAATAAGAACGATTTTGCGTAATGAATCTTAATCTGGAACTCAATCAAAAGCACAGCCATGAACCCCAGTACCGGAGGTACGTCCGATCTTATAGCCCCGCGAATTCCCCGAAGTTATACCGTTAATTTTCAAGTTATTTTAAAACAATTTTTATATGTTTTCTATAGGTACCCTTTTTAGGGTGCTCGCAGGAGGTGAGCCCGTACATTCTTCCACCAGTGAAGACTGGGA